>SCTX01000130.1 GCA_004298385.1 Betaproteobacteria bacterium
CGTTGATCCAGGTGGCGGTCCTGCCGCTGGAGCGCTGCAAGTGGCCCTCGAGCGTGAGCGGGCCTTCGCTGATCTGCGGCGTCTCTTCCTCGGCGCGATTAGTTGCTCGCCTGCGGTCCAGGTCCTGGCGCTGTTGCGGCGTGAGAAACAGGCGGCCGAGTTCTTCCGCGGCTGCGGCAGGCGCGGCCAGGCACGACAGTGTCAGCGCGAGCGCAAGGAAAAAGCAGATTCCTCGGTCCTCGGCCTCGGAATGACAGGGTTCAGATCGACGATTCTTCAAAATCCACATGATTCATTATAGACGTGGGAGGCTGGCCGGCAGGTGCCTAGGCCGGCTTGTTGTGGCGGATGGTGATCAGGTCGAAGACGCAATTTGCCTGCAGCCGCGGCGCGAGCACTGTGCCGCTGCTGCGGTCGGTGCGTTTGACCTCGCAGCTTCTCGGCGACAGGTACAATTTGCCGCGCTTGTTCAGATCGTCGATGAAGTTGAGCAGGTCTTCCTCGTGCAATAGCTGAATATCGATTTTTACGCGGCTGGACACGAAATGGACGCCGCCTGTAGGGGCCAAGCCGGGATAGTCGAGTTCCTTCTGCGGCTCGATGCTGTAGCCGATATTGAACAGCCGCCGCTCGTTCTTGATCGCCGTGAGCGCGTCGATCCAGTCCAGGCGCTTCTCCTCGCCGATGACGCCGCGCGCCGCCAGCGCCTTGTACTCCTGCAGGTTGGCCTTGATCTCGCGCTCCTCCTCGTTGGCGCTGGCAAGCCTCGCCTGCACTTCGGCGCGCTGCGCGGACGTTGCCGCGCCCAGCTTTTTCGTTTCCCGCAGATAATTGTCGGCGGCGAAATAACAACCCACGCCGGCGACGGCCAGGGCGGCGCAGGCCGCCATGGGCAGACGCAGCCGTTTCAGGTCGCTTGCGCCGAGCTTCATCCGCCGAGCTTTCTGCCGATGGTGAAGCTGAAGCTCGCGTCTTCGGCTAGCGCGCGTTCCGATCCGATATTGCCCGCGAGCGTATCATCCGCGGTGACGTCGAAGGGCATGCGTACGTTCATGACTTCCAGGTGGGGAACCTTCCTCAGCGCGGCCATGAACTGACTCGCGATGTCGGTGATCGAGCGCACGTCCGAGCGGCGCGCGCCCACCACTCGCGCCGAAACGGTGGCCAGTTGATAGCCCAGCTCGGCCGCGGGTGCAGCCGCAGGCGCGCCCGCTGCGACCGGCGCAGGCGCGGACGCGGCCGGCTTGGGCGCGGCGCCCTTGGCGGCGCTCTCCTGCGCCGGCTTGCCGACTCGCCATTCGATGCGCTCTATTTCCACCTGGGAAAAGGCGGCCAGGGTCTTGCTGATTTCCGCGAACAGATAGGCCGGGGAAGCGGTCTGCGACTGCAGCGTGCGGAATTGCCTGATCGTGGTCTTGAGGTTCTCGGTCGAAGTCGGCGTCGGCGGGAACGTGGCGGTGACGCGCGCGTATTCCGCGCTGATGGCGTCGAACTGGGTCTGATCGGTGCGGATACGCTCGCGCAGATTGTAGACGTCGAACAGTTCTACGCCGGCGAACAGCAGGCCCGCTCCAAACACTGCCGCGCCGGCGGCATACAGGACCTTGCCGATCTGCCACAGTTGATAATGATGCCGGTGCTGATCTTGCGCGAACTGCTGCTTGGGCGTGGCGCTGGCCGCGGCGTAAAGGAACAAGGCATCGCAAGGCGCGTCGGCCGGGAAATGCGCGAGGCCGGCCGTCCGGCACTGGGTGTCCGCGTTGACGACATGGAAGTTCAGCACCTCGGTGTTGCGGCAGACCTCGGTGAGCGCGGCGTGATACCGACCCGCCGCCAGCACCATCACGTCGATCGGCGTGTTCGCCGCCGGCAACAAGCGCAGGGTAACCAGGTATTGCTGCAGGCGCGCCGATTCGCTGGCGCAGGCTGCGGCCACGCTCGCGGCGTCCTCCAGATTCACGCGGCCGATGCGCGAGAAGCGGATGTTGCCGTCCTCGACGTAGCTTTGCCTCAGGCCGGTCTGCTGCACGCTTACCAGCAGGCAGCGCGGCGACTTGAGCCCGGCGCCTGTTATCACGGGTGGCGCGAGCAAGGCGGTGGAATACACGCCCACCAGGCGGATTTCCTTCTGCTCCAGCGCGGTGAGCCAGGGCTGGAACTGCTGCGTGTTGGAGAACGACGCGTACAGGACTTTCTCGTTGCGCCGCTCGCCCTTGTCGAAACCGAGCGACAGGCTCAGTGTGAGGCTGGTATCGCGGTAGCGCTGCGCGAGTTTGCGCGCCAGCACCAGCCGCCGGTCCTTGCGGCCGAGGCCGGGGATCGTGTCCTGGTGGTAATCCTCCTCGACCACGTCGACCACCAGGTAGTACAGCTCGCGCGAGCCGGCGAGATAGGCGGCGAACGCGGCCAGCCCGGCGTCGTTGCGCTCGAAGGTCGCATCGGCGACCAGTTTGCCGCGCGACAGGCTATGCGCCGTCAGCCGGTTGGCGCTGAGATAGAGAAGGCGCTTTTTTCGCAGCATCGGGCTAGAACTTGATCTTGCTGACGGAGTCGTAGATGGGGCCCAGCACCGACAGCATTACCCAACCGAGGAGCGCGCCGAGGATGACCGTCATGGCCGGCTCGATCATCACCTCAACCTTGCCGATGGCATCCTTCACGTCGCGATTGTAGAAATAGGACACGTTGAGCAGCGCGGTGTCGAGTTTGCCGGAGGATTCCCCGACGCGCAGCATGCGTATCACCAGCGGCGGGAACAGGCCCACGTCCTGAAACGCGGTGGAAACGTTCTTGCCTTCGGCGATTTGCTGTCCGGCGCGCGCGAGCCCTTCGCTGATCACCAGGTTGTTGGCGATATCCTCCGAACTCTTGATGCAGTCGAGGATGGTTATGCCGGACGAATACATCATGGCGAAGATACTGGCGAAACGCGACAGGATGATCTTGCGCTGGATCGGCCCGAGGAGCGGCACACGCAGCTTGTAATCGTCGAACTTGTAGCGAAACGCCGGGCTGCGTGTCAGGGCGAGCTTGATGCCGGCGACGGCGATCACCGGGGCGATCAGGACCACCCACCAGTAATTGATGAAAAAGCCCGATACCTGGATCAGGACGCGGGTCTGCAGCGGGATCGCCTGGCCGCTGCTCTTGATGAAGCCGATCATCTGCGGCACGAGGTAGATCATCAGGAACATGGTCACCGCAAGCACGATGCTGCCGACGAAGGCCGGATACATCATCAGCTTTTTCGTCTGCGCGATGAGTTCGTCCTCCCATTTCAGGTTTTCCCCGAGGCTTTTCAGAACCTGCGACATGCGCCCGGTTTCTTCGCCCGCACGTATCAGGTTGGCGAATACCTTGGGGAACACCTCCTTATAGTCGCCCATGGCGGACGAGAGGTTCTGCCCGCCCTGGATGCTTTCGATAAGCCCGCTGATGACTTCGCGAAAGCGCGGGTTTTCGACGCTGTCGCGCAGGTCGGTCAGCGCCTCCAGGATGGCCACGCCGGCAGAGGTCAGTTGGTCCAGGTGGAAGCAGAAGTTGATCAGCTCGGGCCGCCCGATCGCGCCCTTGAACATGCTCGAGCGCCTGCTCGCCGGTCCGCCGACGATCAGGTCGAGCCCCATGCGCTGCAGGCGCAGCTCCAGATCGATCAGGTTGATGGCTTCGATCTGCCCCATGAGCGACTTGCCGCGGCCGTCGATTGCCTTGTAGGAGTACAGCGCCATGCGTGTGGAGGGGCGGCGGCGGGCGCGCTACATGCGGTCGGTGAGATCCACCACCCGCATCAGTTCGTCGAGCGCGGTCGTGCCCTCGAGGACGCGCCGCGCGCCGTCGTCGGCGAGGGTGCGAAAACCCTTGGCTACGGCGGCACGCTGGATCTCGCGCGCGGTGGCGCGCCGCGAAATCAGTTCATCCAGATCGACGTCCAGCTTCAGTATCTCCATGATTGCCAGCCGCCCGCGATAGCCCTGGTAATCGCAGTGGTCGCAACCCACCGCGCGGTATACGGTGGGCGGCCGGTCGGCCTTGACCCCGAGCAGGCGGCATTCGGCCGACGTCGCGGTGTAGGGCTGGCGGCAGTGCTTGCACAGGCGCCGGATCAGGCGCTGGGCGATGATGCCGATCATGTTGCCGGCCATCACTTCGGGCGTGACGCCGGTATCGAGCAGGCGCGGAAACGCGCCGACCGCGGAGTTGGTGTGCAGCGTGGAATAGACCTGGTGGCCCGTCATGGCGGCGCGAAACGCCATTTCGGCCGTTTCCTCGTCACGGATCTCGCCCACCAGGATCACGTCCGGATCCTGGCGCATGAGCGAACGGATGCCGTTGGCGAAGTCCATTTTCGCGGCCTCGTTGACCGAGGTCTGGCGGATCATGGTCATCGGGTATTCGACCGGGTCCTCCATGGTCATGATGTTGACCGTGTCGGAATTGATGTGGTTCAGCACCGAGTACAAGGTGGTGGTCTTGCCGCTGCCGGTCGGGCCGGTCACCAGGATGATGCCTTCCGGGCGCGAGATCAGGCGCTTGAGCAAGTCGAGCTGGCTCGATTCGAGCCCCAGCCCATCCAGAGGCACGATGCCCTTTTGCCGGTCGAGAATCCGCAGCACCACGTTCTCGCCGTGGCTGGTGGCCTGCGAGGCGACGCGGAAATCCACCTGCCGGCCGGTCAGCGAGAGGGAAATGCGCCCGTCCTGAGGGGCGCGCGTTTCGGCGATGTTCATTTTTGCCAGCACCTTGATGCGCACCGCCATCGCCGGCCAATAAGTCTTGTGCAGCGAGCGGATCTGGCGCAGCACGCCGTCGATGCGGTAGCGGATGCGCAGGAAGTTCTGCTCCGGCTCGAAGTGGATGTCGGACGCATTCTTGCCGACCGCATCCGCAAGCAAGGCGGCGATCAGTCGCACCACCGGCTGGCTGTACTGTTCGCCGGCGCCGGCCAGACTCTGGTAGTCGACCTCGCCGGTTTCGATTTCGTGCAGGATGCCATCGATGGAGAGCTCGTGGCCGTAGTACTGTTCGATGGCGCGCGAGATCTCGGTGTCGCCCGCCAGGCGCGGTTCCAGCTCCAGCTCGCCGCGCAGGCGCGCGCGCAACTGGTCCAAGGCAACGAGGTTGTTGGTGTCCGACAGCGCCACGATGAGCGTGCCGCGCTCGCGGTCCAGCGCAATCGGGAAAATGTGATGGCGCAGCGCGAAATCGCGCGGCACCAGCTTCATCGCCTGCGAGTCGATGATGATCTGGGACAGATCGACACTTTGCAGACCGAGCTTCTCGGACAGCGCGTCGCGCAGCGTCGCTTCGGAAACGAAGCCCAGGTTGACCAGGAGCTTCCCCACCGGAAGCTTGGACTTCATTTGCTCCAGCAGCGCGATGCGCAACTGGTCCTCGGTCAGGATCCCCTGCGAGATCAGGATCTGGCCGATGTGGCGCTTGGCCGCGGTCGCGGTGGTGATAGAGGCCGGGGAGTTCATGGTCAGCGCTCGAGCTGCGCTACCCTTCTGCTTACCTGAGTCTTGTCGAAGGACGCCGCGCGGTTTCCCGCCAGCGCCAGCGCGCGCCGATAGTATTCCAGGGCTGGCGTGGTCTGGTGCATTTGATCCAGACTGATGGCGAGATTGTAGGCAAAATCGGCGTTTTCGTTGTCTCCGGCGTAGGCGTTGAAATAGGCCTGCTGCGCCTCGGCCCAGCGCTCCTGCGCCGCGAATTGATTGCCCAGGGTGAAATGCAGGAAGCTCGCTTCCGGCTGGGCGGCGATCATGTTTTTCAAGCGCGATTCCGCCGCCAGGGGGTCGACCTGCCCGCGCAGGCCGATCAGCCCGGCCTGCGCGTGGGCATCGCGCGGATCGAGTTCGAGCAGGCGCGTGTAATAGCGATCGGCTGCGTCATAGCGTTTGGCAAGAGTTTCTACCGCCGCCAGTCCCAGCAGCGCGTCGCGGTTGTCCGGATTGGAGCGCAGCACCTGCTGGTAGTCGTCGCGCGCCCTGGCCAGGTCGCCCGCGTTGTATGCCTGGTATGCGCCCTCCAGCACGGGGTCGGACTGCACGCGGGCAGGCGTGATTGCGATGTCCTGCCCGCGCGGGGCCGGGGCGGATTGCGGCGCGGCAGCGGCGCGGCTCGCCGGCGCGCCCTGGCGCGCAAATACTGGGCCGCGCGGCGCGGCGGGAGTTGCGGCCGCGACCGGTGCGGGGGCCGCGGCCGGCGCTGCGCCAGCGGGGGCCGCGCCTGCTGCCGGCACGGTGGGCTGGCTGCCGACCGGCGGTGTCACCGTGGCCGCCGCGGGCGTGTCCGGCGAGACTGCAGGAGCCGCGGGTGCCGCGGCCACCGGCGGCGACGCGGGTTGTGCCGATGGCGGGGGTATCTTGTAATTGTTTTTCGGTTGCATCTCGTACCAGAAGTAGCCGACCGTGCCTAGGGCGAACAGGCCCAGCGCGCCTACGGTGTAATAGAACGGCTTGCGCGGATTGACGTCCAGTTCCTTGGCCTCGAACAACTGCTGCGCTTGCTTGCGTTCCTGCGTTTCGCTGGGAAGCGAATAGTCGGTTTCAACAGGTGCGGGCCGCATGGCGGGCGCCGGCTGCGGGGCGGACGGCGGCTCCGGGGCGGGCGCTGTGCGCTGTGGCGGTTCCTCTGGCGCGAGTTCGAGAACCGGTTTGCCGCTGCGTATCGGTGCCGGTTCGGGCTCGACCAGGCTCAGATCCTCGCTATGGATTTCCATCGGCTGGGAAATGTCGGGCAATTTGTCGCGCGTGAACGGCGGGTTGGCCGTGTCAGGCGGCGGTTCCTTCGCCGCCTGCTTGGCAAGCTCCGCTTTTTTCAGCGCCTCGAGCAGCAGGCTCACCGCGGTGTACCCTGTTGTTGGCCAAAAGGTGCCGGCTTGCCGGGGTTGGGCGCGGTCATTGAATTGTTGTCCGGCAACATCGTGCGATAGTTGCGGAAGTCACCGTCGATGCTGGCATCCCGAATGATAATCGGGCGCATGAACACCACCAGCTCGGTCTTGGTGTTGGTCAGATTGCGGTTTTCGAATAGCCTTCCCACTCCGGGCAGACGGTTCGCGCCGGGCACGCTATCCTCAAGATCGTTGACCCGGTCCTGGATCAACCCTCCCATTACCGCGATCTGTCCGCTGTTCACCTTGATCAGCGATTCCATTTCGCGCGTCTGGATCACCGGGATGTTGCTGGTGATGGAACCGCAACCGGGCAGGCCGGCGCCGGTCGCGCCGCAGGGCGCCGCCAGTGTCGGGTTCGGATCGGCAACATTGCCGACGATGCGCGAGATGCTGGGGCGCACGTTGAGCAGCACGCTTTCGACGTCGCTGATCTGCGGCGTCACGTTCATGATGAACCCGACCGCCACGATGTTGGGTGTGGTGGTGAATGTGGTGACCGGCGCGACGCCTGCCGAACCTGCGGTGGTCGTAGCCTGAATGGTGAAGTAGACCTGGTTGTCCACCACCTTCAGAATGGCAGTCTGGTTGTTGAGCACTGTCAGCCGCGGGCTGGAGAGCACGCGCACGGTGCCGAAGGAGTCGAGCAGGCGCACCGTCGCCGCCAGGTTGTTGTTGAACAGGGGCGAGGTGACGCCGAGCGTGAAAATGCTGCCGGTCGGCGACGCCGTCGTGGTGCCGCCGATGGCCTGACTGATGTTGAAGCTCGCCGCAGAGGGATTATTGGGATTGGCAAGGCGTAACAAGGACCAATCTATGCCCTGCTGATACTGGTTGTTCAGTTGCACTTCGGCGATGGTCGCCTCGATCAGGACCTGGCGTTTGGCGTTGGAGAGCACCTGGTCGAGAAATTCCTGGATTTTCTCGTGCTGGCGCGAGGTGGCGCGGATGCTGAGCACGCCCGACTCGGGGTTGGAGATGACCGAAGCGGCCTCGCGGAAGCTCGCCCCTTGTTGCGCCGGCGCTGCGGCGGCAACGGGCGCCGCGCCCGCAACGGCGCCAGTCGCAGGCGCGGCCGGCGCCGGGGTCTGCGCTGCTGCCTGGGCGCCCGCCGGTCCCGGCGCAGGAAGGATCTTGTCGGTCTCCTGGAGTATGTCCTTCACGTTCTTGACCAGGGTGTCCCAGAAATGGTTGGCTGCCTTGCTGGTTATCGATGTGGTCGACTGATTGCCGCCGGCCCCGCCGCCCCCGCCCCCGGTTGCGCCCGGCGTCGCCACCTGGGTCGAGGTGCCGACTTTGCTCTCGGTGTCGCGCTGCATGTTGACGTAATCGATCTTGTAGATGCGCAGATAGGGCGTGTCGGGCATCACCGTCAGGTTGGGGCCGTCGAGTTCGTAGCGCATGTCCACCTGCTTGGCGATGCGCGCCAGCAGTTGCTGCAGCGTCTGGTCGATGGCGTTCAGCGTGACGCTGCCGATGATACCGGCATGAACGTCGATGTTGAGCTTGGCGTCGCGCGCAAGCGCAAACAAAAGTTCCTGCGCCTTGACGCCGTTGACGACCACGCTATAGGTTTCGGGCCGCGCGGCGGGCCTGGGCTTGGGCAATATAGGGGAAATCCGCACCGGTTCGGGGATGTCGCCGGCAGGCGCCGGCGCGGCGGTCTGCACGTGGCCGGGGGATGGCTTCATAGTCTGCGTGGCGCAGCCGCCGATGAGCAGGCAAGCTGCGAACGTAAGCCCGGCCTTAAGATTCATGTCGCTCGCCATTGATCTGTATATAGATTCCCCGTCCGGATTATATAGCACAACCGCTTCGGCGCAATCTCTCGTCGTTTGATGCTTGATGCGCAATGCATCGTATAGTGCCACTTGCTATTCGGTGCAACAAGAAATCCATTGATGATGCTGGCGACGACGGACCGCAACTTCGCAATCCAACGTCGGGGAATTTGAGTTGGCCCTAATGTGCGATTTGCTTACAGCGTATTGCTGCACGAGGCGCTGGCACCATAGGGACTGACGCTGCCCAAGGAAGCGGGGCCACCAAATTGATAGTCAGCGATGAGACCGGGCAGTACAAACGTAGCGAGGGCGGGTGGGTCGTTGCCCGCGACGCCGGTGCGTGCTTCCAATGTCACCTCGACCCACGTTGCGTGGCTCTTCGGATAGGTAATGTTCGTCGTGGCAATGCCGTTGGCGTCGGTTGTCGCGCTCGGACTGACACTCGCTATGCCCCCGGGGTCAAGCTGGCCGTTTTGATTCAAGTCTTTGCTAGCATCGAGAATGCCGCTGAAATCGGTATCCTCGTTGGCACAGATCACGCTCACGGATTGCTGTGCAATACCGATCGTCGTGACGCTGGTGACGGCCCCGGTGACTGGATCGGTCGTCGTGGTCGTGCTTGTCGGTGGCGCAGCGGAATACGTGCCTTTCGAGTAATGACCTGGCCGCAAGACAAATCGCACTTCGGTGCCTGAAACCGGGTGTCCGCCAGAATCGGTAACTATGGCAAAATATTTCTTGATGTTAAGCGGTGGCGATGAACCGACCGTAAACTCGGTGCCCAGCCGCACGAACAGCGATTGTCCTGTTACCGTCAACGCGGTCGTATTGGTTATTGAAGAGCTAGGCGCAGCACCGTTCACATCGGATACTGTGGCCGCGATTTTGACCCCATTTTGCGGACTGCTGACATTGCCGGCAATGTAGGTCACCGAGGCGCTGCCGGAAACATCGGTTATGCCTCTTGCTGCGGTGAGCGTGCCCCCGCTCGGATCGGCAGCGATGCTGAAATTTACCCCGGCGTTCTTGACCAGATTTCCGGCGGCGTCGCGCACCACCGCCGTAATGGTTGAACTGTTCGTTGTTTGAGATGCCGAGGCGGTCGTAACCTGGATCGTACTGGGAACAGACTGTACGGTAACGCTGCTGGCGGCAGTGGCAACAAACACCACGTTAAGGGTGGCTGCAGGCGTGCCGCCCGGGCCGGAGGCGGTGATGATCGTTGGTCCGGTGGATAAAGGGGACGAAACGGTAACGCTGGCATTACCTGCCACGTCGGTAGTCGCCGGACTGCCGCTGACGGTGCCGCGGCTGCTTGCAAAGGTGATCTGCTTGCCGACCTGAGCTCCTCCTGCGGCTGCGTCGTTCCAGTTGACGGAGACCGTCGTCGGCGGAGACAAGGGTATGTCAATGGTCGTGGCTGGTGCCACCAGTGTGGGCGCGGAAAATGCGAAAGTCGCACTGCTGACGCTCAGGGCCTTGGTCGCGCTGGCCCCGCCCCCGCTGGCGGTGATCACGTCATCGCCAGTCTTGTTCGCCGTGATGACCGCGCTGATCTGACCGGAACTGTTGGTGATTCCTGTGGCAGGCGTCATCAAAATTATGTTTCCGGTTTTTGAGGTCAGGTTCAGGGCTACCCCTTGTAGCGGCGTCCCCGCGGAATCCTTGAGGCTGAAGGTGAGCGTCGTCGCTGCGCCAAACGCAACTGAACCATTGCCGCTAACGGTGATTGCAGTGCCGATTACATCGATGCTGTTGGTGGCGGTTGCGGACCCGGCGGTGGCGGTGACCGCGATGGTGCGATTGACTTTGTTGGTGCCAAGATTGAGCTTGGCGGTGACGACCCCGCCCTCGTCGGATATACCGCTTACATTGCTGATGAACGCCGTCGGATCAGCGCCTGGCGAGAACGTCACCGGTATGCCGGCGACCGTCTGCTTATTGGCGCTTAACACAACCGCAGTCAGGTCGACTGTCGTCGGACCGGAGGACGCTATTTGCGGAGTGCTAACCAGTAGCTGAACTGTTGCTGCGGCAGTAGCTGTTGTGACTGGGGGTGTTCCGCCGGCGCCGGTCGTCGTCCCGCTGGTAGCGTCCTTGGGAACGCTTGATCCACTGCCGCAGCCCGCTAGAACGGCCATTGTCGCCGCCAGCAAGAGCGATGCCGTACACCGTGAAATTTCCTGGCCGAGGTAATTCTGACTGAAAAATTTCCGCACGCAAGCTCCCTTTACGCAACGGGCGTAATCGATATTGTAATGCCTGCGCGACGGTACAACAATTGGCGCGGTTTGCGCAATTGAACCCGCGAGAATCTATTGGCGGTTCTGACTGCGCATGCGCTCGACGCTGCGCTGATACGGAGCGAACTGCCGGTACACCGGAGGCAGGGCCTTGATACCCTGATTGGCATCGGCGAACGTCGGGTAGAGTCCGTAGGCGAGGCGATAGTGCTGCTGGTCGTTGATCTTGACGCCATAGACGTAGAAGTCCGACAACTCGAGGTTCCTTCCCGTGGCGCGCGCGAGCAGTTCTTCGACGCGCGGCAGGTCGCGCGTGCCGGCGGTGAGCAGCTGAATCGAGTAGCGATCGCCGGGCGCGCTTTTCAGCCATTCCTGGGTGGCGGCAAAGCGCTCGCGCGTAAGCCTGCCTGCGGCGGGCAGCGGCGGCTGGTAATTGATCGAGCCTGGTTTGGCGCCGCTGTGCGCGGCCGGCTGTTTCATGGCCGCTGCGGCAGCCGGCGCGGCGGGCACTGCCTGGGCCGCAGCTACAGGCGCCGCAGTCGATTTGGCCGCAATCGATGCAGGGAGCTGTTTCGTTGCGGCGATTGCCGCGAGGGCAGCCGGCGCAGCCGGGGCAGGCGTCATCGGTGGCGCCGCGGCGGGCTGTGCAATCTGCTGTTGCGCTGGCGCCGTGGCGCCAGGTGAAGCAGTCGTCGCCGCAGTCGCGCCGGCTTGCGCTGGCGCCACCGCGGCGCCCGGCGCATCGGCCGCCGGCAATGTCGGCGCGATTGCCGCAGGCGGTGCGGGAGCCGCGCTGACCGCTGCCGCTTGCGCCGGCGGCGGCGCCGACGGCGACAGCAGGTAATGCAGGCCCAGCCCCAACGCCAGACCTGCCGCCACGCCGCCCGCCGCGAGGCCGATCTTGGCTTTGCCGGTGGAGGCGTGGCAGAACTCCGAATCGCGGATGGCGCGGTTGACGTGCCTGGCGGTGATGCCATGTTCGTTGTCGGCGAAGGCGGCAAGCAGCGACTTGTCGGCGAGTATGTTGACGCGCCTGGTCAGGCCCTCCGAGGCCTTGACGATCCTGCGCACCGCGTCGGGGGCGAACAGCTTCGGCCCGCGGTAGCCGGCTGCGCGCATGCGGAAGTCCAGATAGGCTTCGACGTCGGAGCGCAGCAGCGGCTCCAGGCGAAAGCTGTGGGTGATGCGCTCTTTCAGCGGGCGCATGTGCGGCAGGCTCAGGTGTTGGTCCAGTTCGGGCTGGCCAAAGAGCACGATCTGCAGCAGTTTCGAGTGGCTGGACTCGAGATTGGAGAGCAGCCGGACCTGTTCCAGCGTTTCCTGCGGCATGGCGTGGGCCTCGTCGATCAACAGCACCACGCGCTGGTCCTCGCCATACAGCGTGATCAGGTGCTCCTGCAGCTTCAGCAACAGCACCGACAGTCGCTCGCTCTGTTGCCTGATGTCGAGTTCTTCGGCGATGGCGTAGATCATCTCGTCGCGCGAAAGCGCTGGATTCGACAGCAGAATGGTTTGCACTTTTGCGGGCAGCCGCTCCATCAGCACCCGGCACAGCATGGTCTTGCCGCTGCCCACTTCACCCGACACTTTGACGATACCCTCATCGTGGGTGATGGCGTAGAGCAGGGCCTCCAGCGTCGCACCGCGGTTCGCGCCGCCGAAAAAAAAGTCGGTGTGCGGGGTGATGCGAAAAGGCGGCTCGTCCAGGCCGAAGTGGCTGAGGTACATGGCGTCGCCTATTTCTTGTCCTGCTGTTCCATGCGCGAGTAAAGGGTGGTGCGGTTGATGCCGAGCATTCTGGCGGCCTGACTGACGTTGCCGTGGGTGAGCCGCATCGCGGCCTCGATGTAACGCTGTTCCCAGGCCTTGAGCATGTCGTCGAGGTTGAATTGGCGCTCACGCTGCAAGTGGCGCTGCGCCTGCTCGATCAGCGTCTGCGTATCGTCGGATGGACCGGGTTCGGCGCCAGCCTCGGGCTGGGCTTCCCGGTCGAGTTCGGGTTCGAGTTCTAGCGGCGAGAGCTTCTGCCCGGGGTGCTTGGTGGTGAGGCGGATGACAATGTTCTTCAGCTCGCGCACATTGCCGGGGAAGCGGTAGTCGCGCCACAACTGCATCGCGCCCTCGTCCAGCGTGAACGGCGCGATTTCGGCGCGCTCGGCGTAGAAGCGGCTGAAGTGCTCGAGCAGCAGCGTCTTGTCCTCGCCCATTTCGCGCAAGGGCGGGACGCCGATCGAAAATACCGACAGGCGGTGATACAGGTCGGCGCGGAAGCGCCCGTTCTTGATTTCCTGGCGCAGGTCGCGGTTGGTGGCGGCGATCACGCGCGCGTGGGAAACGCGCTGCTGCGTCTCGCCGACGCGCTGGAATTCTCCGTTCTCCAGTACGCGCAAGAGCTTGGCCTGCAGTTCCAGCGGCAGTTCGCCGATCTCGTCGAGGAAAAGCGTGCCGTCCTCGGCGTCCTCGAAATAGCCCGACTTGTTGGCGCCGGCGCCGGTGAACGCGCCCTTGGCGTAGCCGAACAAGGTGGGTTCTACCAGGGTGGGGGCAATGGCCGCGCAGTTGAGCGCGAACCAGGGCTTGTCCTTGCGCCAGGACAGGCGGTGCAGGCAGCGCGCGACCACTTCCTTGCCGCTGCCCGATTCGCCCTCGATCAGCGCCGGGAAGGGGGAATCGGCGTACTGGCCGATCTGGCTTTTCAGCCTTTCCAGTGCCGGGCTTGTGCCGATCAGCAACCCGCCTTCTACCTCCTCACCGCCGGAGATCTCTGCGGCGCGGAACCGCAGCGCGTGCAGCAGCAGCTTCTTCAGACTTTCGGCATTGCAGGGCTTGGCCACGAAATCGGTGGCGCCGAGCGTGCGCGCGTGACGCGCGTGGGCGGCGTCGTTTTGGCCGGAAAGCACCAGGATTTTCATTTCCGGCGAGTGCGCAACCAGGTCGGCGACAAGCTGAAAGCCCTCGTCGGGCCGGTGCGGCAGGGGCGGCAGCCCCAAATCCACCAGCGCAAGCTGCGGCGGAATATCCAGCCGGCGCACCATGTTCACGGCGTGGCTGCGCGAGTCGCTCACCATCACCGTGAAATCCTTGCCCAGCGCGTAGGATAGGGAGTCGGTAATGAGCGGGTCGTCGTCGACAATCAGCAGGCTGGGCTTGTCAGCCATGGACGGCGCTTTCGATGCATTTGAGAAAGGCTTGTTCCATCGCGTCTCCGGCGTACCCCAAGGTGGGAGACCGAAGGTCGGGACCACCCGAAGAGGTGGGTACTTTCCCGTCAAGCGGGATCGAGACCTGCGGGGCGTAGCTCTGCATCAGGGCGCGCGGGCTGCCGCAGAAGCGCAGCCCGCCCTGGTGCAGCACCACCATATATTCACAAATTTCCTCGACGTCGGATAGGGCGTGGGAAGTGAAGAACAAGGTACGGCCGTGCTCGCGCAAATTCCGCAGAAGTTGCTTGACGCGGGCGCGCGCCAGGGGATCGAGTCCGCTCATCGGCTCATCCAAAATCAGCAGGTCGGGTTCGGCCAGCAGACATGCCGCCAGCCCCAGCTTTTGCGTCATGCCTTTCGAATACGAGCGCACCGGCTGGTCCAGCGCCGCAGCGTCGAGATCGAGCGCGGCAAACATGGCGCGCACCCTGTCTTCATCGCCGGCGCGCCGGTCCAACTTGAGCATATAGCCGAGGAAATCGCGGCCAGTGAGGAAATAGGGCGGCATGAAGCGCTCCGGCAGGAAAGCCAGCCGCGCGCGGGCGCGGCTATCGGTATGCCGGGTGCCGAATATCTCGATCCCGCCGCCATCGACGTGGCAGAAGTCGAGCAGGCATTTGATCAGCGTGGTCTTGCCGGCGCCATTGATGCCGACGAGGCCGAAGCTCATGCCCGCGGCGATGTCGAGATCGACTCCCCGCAGCACCGCCTGGCGGCCGAAGTTTTTCCTGACCTGGTCGAAGCGGACAGCCGATTGCGTCATTGGACTGGCCAAACTATGCGAAGTAAATACTATAACAGGCAACATGAAGCCATGTGCTTGCGCGCGGCGGCGCCGTCCACCGAAACGCGCGGCGGTTTCAGTCTGGTAGAATGCGCCCTCCGCGTTTCTCGCAGATGCCGCTCCGTGCCGACGAAACCTGCAACAGACAATCTGGTCGAGGCCGAAAACGTAAACTTCGCCTACGACAGCCGCCAGATCCTCAAGGGCATCAACCTCAGCATCCGGCGCGGCCAGGTGGTGGCCATCATGGGGCTGTCCGGCTGCGGCAAGACCACACTGCTGCGCCTGATCGGGGGCGCGCTGCGGCCCACCCGGGGCGAAGTGCGCGTCGGCGGCAAGGCGGTGGCCAAACTCAATCACGAAGAACTGTTCGCGCTGCGCCGCAGGATGGGGATGCTGTTCCAGTTCGGGGCGCTGTTTACAGACATGTCGTGCTACGACAACGTCGCTTTCCAGATGCGCGAGCACACCGATTTGCCGGAGGAGTTGATCGACGATCTGGTGCTGATGAAGCTGCAGGCCGTGGGCCTGCGCGGCGCGCACCACCTCATGCCCTCGGAGCTCTCGGGCGGGATGGCCAGGCGCGTGGCGCTGGCGCGCACCACGGCGCTCGACCCGATGCTGATCATGTACGACGAGCCGTTCGCCGGCCTGGACCCGGTCTCCATGGGCGTCATCGGCCAGTTGATCCGGCGCCTGAACGACTCCCTTGGCGCCACTTCCATCATCGTGACCCACGACGTGGCCGAGGCGTTGCAGCTCGTGGACTACGTTTATTTCATGTCCGACGGCGTGATTATCGCGCGGGGCACACCCGAGGAACTGCGCGTCTCGGACAAGCCTTTCGCGCATCAGTTCGTGTACGGAGAAACGGACGGGCCGATGCCGTTCCACTATCCGGCCGACGACTACGCGCGCGACCTGTGCGCCGGGGACGCATGATGAGCGCAGTAATCGGCTTTCTCGAACAACTGGGCAGCCGCGCAACCGGTTCGATCCACCGCCTCGGTTTCGCCAGCCGCTTTCTCCTGCTGACGCTGCGGAACTCCGGCATGTGCTTTCGCCGCTTCTCGCTCGTTGTGCGCGAGATTTATTTCGCCGGTGTGCTGTCCTTGATCATCATCCTGGTGTCGGGCCTGTTCGTCGGCATGGTGTTGGGCCTGCAGGGCTACGACACGCTGGTGCGCTATGGATCTTCGTCGGCGCTGGGCGTGCTGGTGGCGCTGTCGCTGGTGCGCGAGCTCGGGCCGGTGGTGGCGGGTCTTTTATTCGCCAGCCGCGCCGGCTCGGCCATTACCGCGGAAATCGGCCTGATGAAGGCTACCGAGCAGTTGGCGGCAATGGAGATGATGGCGGTGGATCCGATCGCGCGCGTGATCGCGCCGCGTTTCTGGGCCGGCGTGATCTCGATGCCGCTCTTGGCGGCGATGTTTTCGGCGATGGGCGTATTCGGCGGCTACCTGGTCGGCGTGCGCCTGATCGGCGTAGACGAAGGTTCGTTCTGGTCGCAGATGCAGGCCGCGGTCGACTTCCACGAGGACATTCTCAACGGCGTGATCAAGAGCGTGGTGTTCGGCGTCGCGGTTACCTGGATCGCGGTGTTCGAGGGCTACGACGCGCCGCCTACCGCCGAAGGCGTATCGGGGGCGACCACGCGCACCGTGGTGACCTCGTCGCTGGCGATACTCGCGCTGGATTTCATGCTGACTGCGTTCATGTTTCGAGGGGACTGAAGATGATGAAGCGTAAGGCGCTGGACCTGTGGGTGGGCGTGTTCGTCGCCATCGGCTTGGGCGCGCTCTTGTTCCTGGCGCTTAAGGTGGGCAATCTTGCGTCTTTCTCCGCCGCCGAAACCTATCTAGTCAAGGCGAATTTTGATAACATTGGCGGCCTGAAGAAGCGGGCGCCGGTGAAAAGCGCGGGGGTGGTCGTCGGGCGGGTCGAGGACATCGTCTTCGACACTGAAGCGTACGAAGCGACGGTCGCTTTCTCGATCGACAAGCGCTACGAGTTTCCGCGGGACACTTCGGCCAAAATCCTGACCTCTGGCCTGCTCGGCGAGCAGTATGTCGGCCTTACGGCCGGCGGCGACGCGGCGAAGTTGAAAAGCGGCGACAAGCTGAAGATCACCCAGTCCGCGGTGGTGCTGGAGAACCTGATCAGCCAGTTCCTGTTCAACAAGGCGGCGGACGGCAACAAAGACAACAAATAAGAAGGAAGAAGAATGAGCATCATGCTGTGGCGTTTTCTCGGATTGTCGTTGCTCGTCGCGCTGCTCGGCCTGGGCGGCTGCGCCACGGTCGGCGGTACTCCCGGCGATCCGCTCGAAGGCTACAACCGCGCCATGTTCGGCTTCAACGACGGCGTGGACAAGGCCATCATCAAACCGTTGGCCAGCGGCTACAAGACGATCATGCCGGAAGTTGCCCGCATCGGCGTGACCAATTTCTTCGCCAACCTGGGCGACCTCTGGATCGGCATCAACAATATCCTCCAAGGCAAGGTTGGCGCCGGTGTGAGCGATTTCGGCCGCTTTGCGATAAACACCACCGTCGGCATCCTGGGCTTGTTCGATGTCGCCAGCAACGCCGGACTGGAGAAGCACAACGAGGACTTCGGCCAGACTCTGGGACGCTGGGGCGTGGGCAGCGGCGCCTACGTGGTGCTGCCGATACTCGGGCCGAGCAACGTGCGCGACGGTATCAGCCTGCTCGCCTTGGACTGGCGCGGCGATCCGCTGTGGTACGTGGGCAACATTCCCACTCGCAACGAGCTTGTAGGGGTGCGTGCAGTCGATAACCGCGCCAACCTGCTCGATCTCAGCCGCCTGGCCGAGGAGGCGGCGCTGGACCACTACGCCTATGAGCGCGACGCGTTCCTGCAGCGCCGCCGCAGTCTGATTTACGACGGCGATCCGCTACCCGAGCCCGATCCGGCCAAGACTTCGGAATCCGGCGCAAGCAAGGACACGTCGGCGCGTGCCGAAACCGAATTTCCACCGGCGCGGATTACCACCCAGTGGGGCGAACGGGTCGTCACGGCTGCCGACGAGGAACTCACCCCGGCGCAGGAATTTTTCCGGGCCGCGGCGCAACCGGTCGCGGCGAGGCCTGAGGCGGCCGCCGTGGGCGGGGCCACCTACGAACCCAGGATTCCCTTGAATTATGAGGCGCTGCTCGCCGTTTCGGGCGAGGTGCGCGACGGGCTGGTGCGAACCAGCCTAAGGCCACGATGAAATTGTTTATCACGCTGTGTTTTTTCTTATTCGCGACTGCGGTGTCGGCACAGGAGCTCGCGCCCGACGCCTTGGTGAAAAAGATCAGCGATGAAGTCATCGAAATCATCAAGCAGGATAAGGACATCCAGGCCGGCAACCGAAAGAAGATCGATGAACTGGTCGATGCCAAGGTGCTGCCGCATTTCAACTTCAGCCGTATGGCCGCGCTCGCCATGGGACGCAACTGGCCCAAGGCGAATGCGGAGCAGCAGAAGGTCCTGACCAGCGAATTCCGCACCTTGCTGGTGCGCACCTATTCAACCGCGTTGTCCACCTACAAGAACCAGGTGATCGAGTTCAAACCGTTGCGCGCCGCCGCGGGAGCTGCCGACGTAACGGTCAAGACCCAGGTCAAGCAGCCGGGAACCGCGCCGATCAGCATCGATTACGGCATGGAAAAGACGCCAGCCGGCTGGAAGGTGTATGACGTCGTGGTCGGAGGCGTAAGCCTCGTGACCAATTACCGCGAAACCTTCAATGCCGAGATTCGCGACGGCGGCGTAGAGGGTCTGATCAAGTCTCTCGCCGGCAAGAACCGCTCCCTGGATACCCAGGCCAGCGCCAAGCCCAAGTGATCACCCAAGAAGGCGACCGGCTGCTGTTCGACGGCCCGGTCACGATAGCTACCGTCTCCGCGCTGTTGGCGCAAGCGCGCGCGCTACTCGCGCCGGGCGCGTCGGTGCTCGATTTCAGGGGCGTCACCGAAGTAGACTCGGCGGCCGTGGCGCTTGCCCTGGAATGCCTGCGCGAAGCGCGCCGGCGCAAGCTCGCGCTGTCCCTTGCCAACCTGCCTGAAGCCATGCAGAACCTCGCCGAGCTCTACGCGGTATCCGAGCTGTTGCAGGCTGATCCGGCCTGATTCTTACTCCGCCGCAATGCGGCGCCGCACATGACCCCCGCGATCCAGATCCAGCAGGTGCACAAGCGCTTCGGCCCGGTTCAAGCGCTCTCCGGCATCGACCTGGAGGTGGCGCAGGGCGAGTTCTTCGGCCTGCTTGGCCCCAACGGCGCCGGCAAGACCACGCTCATCAACATTCTTGCCGGGCTGGCGCGCGCAGACAGCGGCAGCGTGCGCGTCATGGGGCACGATGTCATCGCCGACTATCGCAAGTCGCGCCGGGCGCTGGGCGTGGTGCCGCAGGAACTGGTGTTCGATCCTTTTTTCAGCGTGCGCGAAACCTTGCGTATCCAGTCGGGCTATTTCGGCCTGAAGCATAACGACGCCTGGATCGACGAGGTCATGCACCACCTGGACCTTGCCGGCAAGGCCGCCGCCAATATGCGCTCGCTCTCGGGCGGTATGAAGCGGCGCGTGCTGGTGGCGCAGGCGCTGGTGCACAAGCCGCCGGTGATCGTGCTGGACGAGCCAACCGCGGGTGTGGATGTGGAGCTGCGCCAGGGGCTGTGGGAGTTCGTGCGCGGCTTGAACCGCGATGGCCACACCATCGTGCTGACCACGCATTACCTGGAGGAGGCCGAGGCCTTGTGCGCGCGCATCGCCATGCTAAAGCAGGGGCGCATCGTCGCGCTCGATACCACCAGCAACTTGGTCAACCGGCTCGACAGCCTGTATCTGAAGCTGCGCATCGCCGGCGCGGCGCTGCCCGCGGCGCTGGCGGCGCGGGTGCGCGACAGCCGGGACGCGGTGCATACCTTGCGCGTGCGCAGTTTCGCCGAGGTCGAAGGCGTGCTCGCGCAGGTGCGTGAGGCGGGCGCGCAGATCGAGGAGCTGGAATTGCTGCAGCCCGATCTGGAAGACGTGTTCGTGCAGATCATGAATAGGGAGGAGGGAGGAGAGCGGCGCGGGGGACGCAACGCCTCCTGCGTACTCTCGGCGCCCGCCTCACCGGATCGATGAGCGGTTTCGGCACGCTGCTGTACAAGGAACTCCTGCGCTTCTGGAAAGTGGCGTTCCAGACCATCGCCGCGCCGGTGCTGACCACGCTTCTGTACCTGCTCATCTTCTCCCACGTGATGCAGGGACAAGCGCGGGTGTACGGCGCGGTGCCTTACTCCGCTTTTCTGGTTCCGGGCTTGGTGATGATGGCGGTGCTACAAAACGCGTTCGCGAACAGTTCTTCCAGCCTGATTCAATCCAAGATCACCGGCAACATTATTTTCGTGCTGCTGCCGCCGCTGTCGTACTGGGATTTCTTTGCCGCTTACGTGCTCGCTTCGGTGGCGCGCGGCATGATCGTCGGCGCTGGAGTGCTGCTGGTGTCGCTCGGTCTCGTCGGCCTCTCCTTCGAGCACCCGCTTTGGATAATCGCATTTGCCGTCGCCGGCAGCGCCATTCTGGGCACGCTGGGGCTGATCGCCGGTATCTGGGCCGAAAAATTCGACCAGGTGGCGGCGTTCCAGAGCTTCCTCATCATGCCGCTGACGTTCCTGTCGGGCGTGTTCTACTCGATCCATTCGTTGCCCGATTTCTGGCAGCGCTTGTCCCACTTCAACCCGTTTTTCTACATGATCGACGGTTTTCGCTACGGTTTTTTCGGCGTCTCCGATATCAATCCGGTATTGAGTCTTGGCATCGCCTGTGTCAGCCTGCTCGTGCTCACCGCCCTGACCCTCGCGCTGCTCAAGCGCGGTTATAGACTACGTCACTGAAAGGACCACCATGGTAACAGCGGAAGACGTCAAGACTTACATCGAGCAAGGCCTTCCCTGCGAGCATCTCGAGCTCGCCGGCGACGGCCAGCATTTCCAGGCGCTGATCGTCTCCGCCGAGTTCCGCGGCAAGAACCGGGTGCAGCGGCACCAGCGCGTCTACCAGGCCCTGGGCGAGCGCATGCGCGAGGAGGTGCATGCGCTGTCGATGCAGACCCTCACGCCCGAGGAGTGGCGTGAACAGTCGGCCTGAAGCCGGCAAGCATGGATAAACTGCTGATCCACGGCGGCTCGCCCCTGGCCGGCGAGGTACGCATATCCGGCGCCAAGAACGCGGCGCTGCCGATCATCTGCGCGGCGCTGCTCTCGCAATCGCCGTTGCGGCTCACCAATGTGCCGCATCTACGCGACGTCACCACCTTGCTCAGTCTGCTCGGCGGCATGGGCGTCGCGGCGTCGCTGGATGCAAAGCTTGGGCTGGAACTCGACGCCGGGCGACTGCACACGCCGCTTGCGCCCTACGAGCTGGTCAAGACCATGCGCGCATCGATCCTGGTGCTGGGGCCGCTGCTGGCGCGCTGCGGCGAGGCGCGCGTATCCTTGCCCGGCGGCTGCGCCATCGGCCAGCGTCCGGTGGACCTGCACATCAAGGGCCTGCGGGCCATGGGCGCGGACATCCGCGTCGAGCACGGTTACATCATTGCGCGCGCTGAACGCCTTAAGGGCGCGCGCATCGCGAGCGACCTGGTGACCGTCACCGGCACCGAGAATCTGATGATGGCGGCCTGCCTGGCCGAAGGCACTACCGTAATCGAGAACGCGGCGCGCGAGCCCGAAGTCGTCGACCTCGCCGCCTGCCTCAAGGCGATGGGGGCGAACATCGAAGGCGCTGGCAACGACATGATCCGCATCGAGGGCGTAAGCGCGCTCGCGGGCGCCGAGCACCGCATCATGCCCGACCGCATAGAGACCGGCACCTTCCTCGTGGCTGCCGCCGCTACCGGGGGATCGGTGCGGCTGCGGAACACCAGTGCGCGCATCCTCGAAGCGGTGGTGGACAAGCTGCGCGAGGCCGGCGCGAAAATCACCGCGGAGGACGACGCCATAGTCCTCGAGATGGACGCTCCGCTCACGAGCGTCAACCTGCGCACCGCGCCTTATCCGGCGTTTCCCACCGACATGCAGGCGCAATTCATGGCGCTGGACTGCGTTGCGCGCGGCACGGCGGTGCTGACCGAGACCATATTCGAGAACCGCTTCATGCACGCGCTCGAACTGCGGCGCCTGGGCGCCGACATCGAGATTTCCGGAAACACCGCGGTGGTCAAAGGCGTGGCGCGACTTGACGGCGCCACGGTGATGGCGACCGATCTGCGCGCCTCTGCCAGCTTGGTGATCGCCGGTCTGGTGGCCAGGGGGGAAACCGTGGTCGAGCGCATCTACCACCTGGACCGCGGCTATGAATGCATCGAGGAGAAGTTGTCCCAGCTCGGCGCCCGCATCAAGCGGATTCACTGAAATAAGCGATTAGCGCGGAGGACGCGGTAAAATCACTTTTTCGATCAGGCGCCCCCGTGCCCCAAATCACCATAGCCCTGTCCAAGGGCCGGATCTTCGAGGAGACCTTGCCGCTGCTGCGGGCGGCAGGCGTGGCGCCGCGCGACGATCCGGAAACTTCGCGCAAGCTGATCATCGCCACCAGCCGGCCAGAGGTACGACTGATCATCGTGCGCGCTTCCGATACCCCGACCTACGTGCAGTACGGCGCCGCCGACCTGGGCATCGCCGGCAAGGACGTGCTGCTCGAGCATGGCGGAGACGGGCTGTACCAGCCGCTCGACTTGAGGATCGCGGCCTGCCGCATGATGGTGGCGGCGCCGCGGGGTTTCGACTATGCGCAGGCGGTGAAGCAGGGCGCGCGGCTGCGCGTCGCCACCAAGTACGTGCACACCGCGCGCGAGCATTTTGCCGCCAAGGGCGTGCACGTCGACCTGATCAAGCTCTACGGCTCGATGGAACTCGCCCCGCTGGTGGGACTGGCCGACGCCATCGTCGACCTGGTGTCGAGCGGCAATACGCTGAAGGCCAACAATCTGCGCGCGGTGGAGGAGATCGTGCCGATCTCGGCGCGGCTGATCATCAATGTGGCCGCGCTGAAGCTGAAGCGTGCGGCGATCCAGCCGCTGGTCGATGCTTTTGCCGCGGCCACGAAAAAGCGCCGTGGCTGAGATCGCCCGCCTGTCCACCCGCGACGCGGATTTCGACGCGCGGCTCGCGCGCCTCACCGCGTTTGACGCCGCCCAGGACCAGACGGTGGATGCGGTCGTGGCCGAAATCCTCGCCGCGGTGAAAAGCCGCGGCGATGCGGCGGTGCTCGAATATACCGCGCGATTCGACGGCGTGACGGCGGCGACGCTCGCCGGGCTCGAGCTGCCGCGGGAGCTGCTCGCGCGCGCCCGCGACGCGCTGCCGAGCGCGCAGCGCGAGGCGCTGGAGCAGGCGGCTGCGCGCGTGCGCCGCTACCACGAAAAGCAACTGGCGCAGTCCTGGCAGTACACCGAGGCCGACGGCACGCTGCTCGGACAGAAACTGACGCCGATCGACCGCGTCGGTCTGTATGTGCCGGGCGGCAAGGCGGCCTATCCGTCCTCGGTGCTGATGAACGCGCTTCCGGCCAAGGTTGCCGGCGTGGCCGAGCTCGTCATGGTGGCGCCGACGCCGCGCGGCGAAAAAAACGAGCTGGTGATGGCGGCGGCCGCCATCGCCGGCGTCGACCGGGTGTTCACCATCGGCGGGGCGCAGGCGGTGGGCGCGCTCGCCTATGGCACCCAGACCATCGCGCAAGTGGACAAAATCGTCGGCCCGGGCAACGCCTACGTCGCCGCGGCCAAGCGGCGCGTGTTCGGCGTGGTCGGCATCGACATGGTGGCGGGACCGTCGGAGATTCTGATTATTTGCGACGGCAAGACGGACCCGGACTGGATCGCGATGGACCTGTTCTCGCAGGCCGAGCATGACGAACTGGCGCAGGCGATACTGCTTTCCCCCGATGCCGCTTTCATCGACGCGGTGGCGGCAAGCATCGCCCGACAACTCGAAACGATGCCGCGCAAGGCCGTGATACGCGCCTCGCTCGAAGGTCGCGGCGCGTTGATTCAGGTGCGCGACCTGGATGAAGCCTGCGCCATCGCCAACCGCATTGCGCCGGAACACCTGGAACTTTCGCTGGAAAATCCGGAAAAATGGGTGGAAAAAATCCGCCACGCCGGCGCGATTTTCCTGGGGCGCCACACTTCCGAAGCCATCGGCGATTATTGCGCCGGACCCAATCACGTGCTTCCCACCTCGCGCAGCGCGCGCTTCTCCTCGCCGCTGGGGGTGTACGATTTCCAGAAGCGCAGCAGCCTGATCGCGGTTTCGCCGGAGGGCGCCCAGGTGCTCGGCAAGATTTCGATGGTGTTGGCCGAAGGCGAAGGCTTGCAGGCGCATGCCCGTTCCGCTCAATACCGCTTGCGTCGATCGTAAGGTGCGCTGGTGAGCCGCTATTGGAGCAAAGTTGTAGATGGATTGACCCCCTATGTGCCGGGCGAACAGCCCAAGCTGCCCAAGCTGATCAAGCTCAACACCAACGAGAACCCCTACGGGCCAAGCCCGCGGGCGCTGGCAGCGTTGCGTGCCGAAGTGGGCGATACGCTGCGGCTTTATCCCGACCCTGATTGCGATAGCCTCAAGCAATCCATCGCAGCCTTCCATAAGCTGAAACCTGCCCAGGTGTTCGTCAGCAACGGTTCCGACGAGGTGCTGGCGCACACTTTCCTCGCGCTGCTAAAGCATGAACAACCGGTGTTGTTTCCGGATATCACCTATAGTTTCTATCCGGTGTATTGCGGCCTATACGGTATCGAGCACAAGCAGGTGCCGCTGACTGAGTCATTCGAGATTCGCGTTGACGATTATTTGACGCCGAATGGCGGCATCATTTTTCCCAATCCGAATGCGCCCACCGGCCGGCCGCTTGCCCTGTCGGAGATCGAGCGCCTGTTGCGCGCGAATGCGGGGTCGGTGGTGGTGGTCGACGAGGCCTACGTGGATTTTGGCGCCGAGTCGGCTGTCGGGCTGGTTGAGCGTTACCCGCAGCTCCTCGTCGTGCACAGCCTGTCGAAATCCCGCTCGCTGGCGGGGCTGCGCGTGGGGTATGCGCTCGGTCACGGGGAACTGATCGAGGCGCTGCACCGTGTCAAGGACAGCTTCAACTCCTACCCGCTGGACCGTTTCGCCTTGGCCGGGGCGGCCGCCGCGATGGAGGACCGCGCCTATTTCGAGGAAACCTGCGCCAAGGTGGTCGCCACCCGAACCCGGCTGGTGACCGGCCTCGAATCGCTGGGCTTCGACGTGCTGCCTTCCGCCGCCAATTTCATCTTTGCGCAGCACGGCAAGCAAGGCGGCGCCGAACTTGCCGCCAGATTGCGCCAACGCAGCATTATCGTGCGGCATTTCAACAACCCGCCTCGAATCGCGCCGTTCCTGCGCATCACGGTCGGGACCGATGCGCAGTGTGAGGCTCTGATTGGCGCCCTGAGGGCAATTCTGGCCTAGAATAGGCACATGTTGCTCCGCGCCGTCTTGCCCCCCTGTCGTGCTGGGTTAGAATGCAAGGTATCTCGGCTACACCTTCGGCTAATTATTTATGCGCAGCTCCAAGATTAAGCGCGATACCCTGGAAACCCAGGTGAACGTGTCCCTCGATCTGGATGGCGCCGGCTCGGCCAAACTGGCCACCGGCCTGCCCTTCCTCGACCACATGCTGGACCAGGTCGCGCGTCACGGCATGATCGACTTGGAGATCGCGGCCAAGGGTGACTTGCACATCGACGCCCACCACACGGTCGAGGACGTCGGCATCAGCTTGGGGCGGGCCGTGGCCGAAGCGGTCGGTGACAAGCGCGGCATACGCCGCTATGGCCACGCCTATGTGCCGCTGGACGAGGCGCTCTCCAGGGTGGTGATCGATTTTTCCGGACGCCCCGGCCTGGTCTATCAGCTCAAGTTCAGCCGCGCCTGGATCGGCGAGTTCGACGTCGACCTGGTGCGCGAATTCTTCCAGGGCTTCGCCAACCACGCCCAGGCGACGCTGCATATCGACAATCTGCGCGGCGACAACGCGCACCATCAGTGCGAGACCGTGTTCAAGGCTTTCGGCCGGGCGCTGCGCATGGCGGTCGAGCCCGATCCTCGCGCCGCGGGCGCCGTGCCTTCGACCAAGGGTTCCCTGTAGACGCTTTTGGAGCAAGGTCACCGGTGTATTTTTACCCCGGTTCAAGCTTTTTTTGAACTGTCGTACCAATGAGTAATACAATCGCGGTCATTGATTACGGCATGGGCAACCTGCGTTCGGTATCCAAGGCGCTGGAGCACGTCGCGGCGGATGCGGATGTGCGGGTCACCTCCGATCCCGAGGTCGTGAGACGGGCCGAGCGCGTGGTGTTCCCGGGCCAGGGCGCGATGCCCGACTGCATGCGCGAGATGGATGGCAGGGGCTTGCGTCCGGCGCTGCTCGAGGCGGCGCGCTCCAAGCCCTTTCTCGGCATCTGCATCGGCTTGCAGATGCTGTTCGAGC
>SCTX01000131.1 GCA_004298385.1 Betaproteobacteria bacterium
TCCACCGCCTCGACCCGGTGGCCCAGCCCGGCCAGATAGCGCGCATGCCGTCCTCGGCCGCAGGCTAGGTCGAGCACCGTGCCGCTCGCGCCATCGCCATGGGTGCGCCGTTTTGCGCCCCTGATCGCCGCGGGCGGCACGGTGCTCGACCTAGCCTGCGGCCGAGGACGGCATGCGCGCTATCTGGCCGGGCTGGGCCACCGGGTCGAGGCGGTGGACCGCGACGGCGCGGCCCTGGCCGCTCTTGCCGGGGTGGCCGGGGTGGCGACGCGCTGCGCCGATCTGGAAGCCTCGCCCTGGCCCTGCGGCGCAGGCTTGTTCGACGGCATCGTCGTCACCAATTACCTGCACCGGCCGCTCCTGGCCGCCATGCTTGACGCCTTGCGTCCGGGCGGTGTCCTGATCTACGAAACTTTCGCCCTGGGAAACGAAAAGCTCGGGCGCCCGTCTAATCCGGAGTTCCTGCTGCGTCCGGGCGAACTGCTGCAATGGGTAAGCGGCCGGCTGACTGTCCTCGCGTTCGAGCAGGGCATGGTGGAGCGGCCCAAGCCGGCGGTGATCCAGCGCATTTGCGCGGCGCACCAGCCGGTGGAGGACTGCAGGATGGATTTGACGCCATAATTCTTTTTCGTGGGGTAGGGATTTTCCCTCGCGAGTTGCTTTGCTTGCTTCCGACTGGCTGGGATTAGGGAATTTCTATGCTGGCGGCAAGGGTAATGCGTTAAAATCAAACACTTTCTTATCGGGACAGGTTTTATGTTGAGCGGAAGTTTGGTTGCCATTGTCACCCCCATGCTCGAAGACGGGTCGCTGGACCTCGCCCGCTTCAAGAGTCTGATCGATTGGCACATCGCCGAGGGTACGCAGGGCATCGTCGTCGTCGGCACCACCGGCGAATCTCCCACGGTGGATTTCGACGAACACAAGCAACTGATCCGCATCGCGGTCGAGCATGCCGCCGGGCGCGTTCCCGTCATTGCGGGTACCGGCGCCAATTCCACCGCCGAGGCGATCGAGTTGTCCGAGTCGGCCAAGCAATCGGGCGCGCAATTCAGCCTGTCGGTCGTGCCGTACTACAACAAGCCCACCCAGGAAGGCATGTACCGGCATTTTCGTGCCATCGCCGAGGCCGTGGACCTGCCGCTGATCCTGTACAACGTTCCCGGGCGCACCGTCGCCGACCTGCAAAACGATACCGTGCTGCGCCTAGCCGAGGTCGCCAACGTCGTCGGCATCAAGGACGCCACCGCCAATCTTGAGCGCGCCAGCGATCTGTTGCGGCGCGCGCCCAAGGGCTTCGCCGTCTACAGCGGCGAGGATGCCACCGGACTGCCGCTGATGCTGATGGGAGGCCACGGCGTGATCTCGGTCAGCGCAAACGTCGCCCCGCGGCTGATGCGGGAAATGTGCGCCGCAGCCTTGTCCGGAGCTATCGCGCGGGCGCGCGAGGCCAACAACCGCCTGCTGGGCCTGCACACCAAGCTGTTCGTCGAAGCGAATCCGATTCCGGTGAAATGGGCGTTGGCGCAGATGGGGTTGATCGAGCCCGGCATCCGCCTGCCGCTGGTGCCGCTGTCGGCGAATTTTCATGAAATCGTCAGGGAAGCCATGTGCCAGGCCGGCGTACAGCTGAAAAGCGACCTGCGTTTAGTCGAGGGTAAAGCCGTATGAAGCGTAATGTCGTTTATTTCGTCCTGCTTGCACTCGTGGCCGGCTGCAGCAGCATGCCGGAGATTCTCCAGGGCGAAAAGATCAAATACAAGGGAGCGGGCAAGCTGCCGCCGCTGGAGATTCCTCCGGATCTGACTGCTCCCTCGCGCGACGACCGTTACGCCGTGCCCGATGTCAAGACGCAAGGCTCGGCGACGCTGTCCACCTACAACGCCGAGCGCGGCGGCGCGGTGCGCCCCGGCTCCACGGAACTTCTGCCCAACGTCGCCAAGGTCCGCATCGAGCGTGCCGGCAGCCAGCGCTGGCTGGTGGTGCCGGAGGCGCCGGAAAAAGTCTGGCCGGTGCTAAAGGAGTTCTGGCAGGGGCTGGGTTTTCTGGTGAAAATCGAACTGCCCGAGGCCGGGGTGATGGAGACCGACTGGGCGGAGAACCGCGCCAAGATCACCGATGATCCGATACGCTCGGTGCTGGGCAAGTTCTTCGATTCGGTATATTCGACCGGGGAGCGCGACAAGTTCCGCACCCGGCTGGAGCGCGGCATTGAGTCCGGCACGACCGAGATTTACATCAGCCATCGCGGCATGGTCGAAGTCTACACGTCGGCGACTAAGGACTCGACCATGTGGCAGCCTCGTCCCGCGGACGCCGAACTGGAAGCGGAGTTTCTGCGCCGGCTGATGGTGCGTTTCGGGGTCGAGGACGCGCGCGCGAAGGCGCAACTTGCGAGCAACGAGGTCAAGACCGAGCGTGCCAAGCTGGTACACGCGGGCGCCGGCGCCGGAAAATTGGAGTTGACTGAATCCTTCGACCGCGCCTGGCGCCGCGTCGGCCTGGCGCTGGACCGCGTCGGTTTTACCGTGGAAGACCGCGACCGTTCCAAAGGCTATTACTTTGTGCGCTATGTCGATCCGCAAATCGACGGCCAGAAAAGTTCGGACAAGGACAAGGGTTTTCTTTCCAAGCTGGCGTTCTGGAAGAGCGACAAGAGCGAGATCAAGGCCGAGCAGTACCGCGTGGTGGTGCAGGAAGCCAACAACATCAGCGAGGTGCAGGTGCAGAACAAGGACGGCCGGCAGGACAATAGCGACACCGGCCGGCGGATTCTATCGCTGCTGCATGAGCAACTGAAATAGCGCATGCGCTTTGCTTGCCTAGGTAGCGGCAGCCGGGGCAACGCGCTCGTGGTCGAGAAGGATCGCACCCGCCTGATGCTCGACTGCGGCTATCCGCTGCGCGAAACCGAGCGCCGGCTCGCGCGGCTGGACCTCGCGCCAGGCGATCTCGCCGGCATCCTTGTCACCCATGAGCATAGCGACCACATCGCCGGCGCCTACCAGTTCGCGCGCAAGCACGGTCTGCCGCTGTGGCTGACGCACGGCACGTTCAAGGGTTTCCCGGGGGATGCCTCGGACTTGCCGCCGATCAACCTCATCGATAGCCACAGCCCGTTTGCCGTCGGCGAACTGCAGTTGCTGCCGTTTCCGGTTCCGCACGACGCGCGCGAGCCTGCCCATTTCGTCTTCTCCGACGGCGCGCGCCGCTTGGGTGTGCTTACCGATACCGGTTCCTCCACCAGCCATATCGAGGCGATGCTGTCGGGCTGCGACGCGCTGGTGCTCGAATGCAATCATGACCTCGACATGCTGATGAACGGCGAGTACCCGCAGGCGCTCAAGACGCGCGTTAGCGGCCGCTATGGTCACTTGGACAATCGCAGCTCGGCCGGGCTGCTGGCGGCGCTCGATAGCAGCCGTCTGCAGCACCTCATCGCGGCACACTTGTCACAACACAACAATACGCCCGAACTTGCGTGCCGGGCTCTGGCGCAGGTGATGGGCTGCGCGCCCGGCTGGATCGGCGTGGCCGACCAGGATGAAGGATTCGGCTGGCGCGAGATCGTGTAGGGATTCAGGAAGCGCAGTATGCGCTACCAAATTCGGCGATAAAAAAAGCCGGTCCGAAGACCGGCTTTTTTATCGCCTAGGGAACAGGCTTACTTCTTGGCTGCGTCCTTGGCCGCGCCAGCAGGGGCGGCGGCGCCGGCCGCGGGAGCAGCAGGCGCAGCACCCGCAGGAGCAGGGGCGGCAGCGTCTTTGGCGGCCTCGGTGGCAGCGGGCGCAGGCGGCGGCGGAGGCGGCGCGGCCTCAGGTGCTTTTACCGGAGCCGGAGGGGGAGGAGGGGGGGCTTCCTTGCCGCAGCCCGCTAACATCAGCGCGGCAAGCGCAGAAATCAGTACTGAGCGGTTCATTTCTTGGTTCCTTTATAGATAAGTTAAGTGGCATTTGGCGCGGCCCGTGTGAGCCACTCCAAGCCGATAATTATACCCTCTTTTGCCGCCGTTTTACAGGCCGCTGGTGGTCGCGGAAACGGCGGGGAACGAACTGTCCCAGATTTCCGAAAAGCGCAGATATATGCCCTGGCTTTCCTTGTCGTCGTCGAGGGTGAGCGTGGCGCGCGGCTGCGCCCGCACCGGGCGGCGCACGAAATGCATCTTGTCCGCGAGCACGAGACAGTCCTGCACGCGGGCGGCGTCACCCTGGGTCTGGTGGATGAACACGCGATCGCTGAACTGCCGCAACAGCTTGAGCAGGCGCGGGCAGTAGTTGCGGATGTAGCCGGTATCGTGCACCGCGATGTAAAGCCGGTTATCGCGGCCGCGCAGCAGGAAGGCGCGCAGAAGCTCGTATGTCTGCGGCGAATTGATTTCCAGATCGGAAAAATCCGGATCGAAAATGCGTAGTTCGCGCTGCGCCAATCCGATCAGCCGCGCCAGCGCATCGCGGTATTCCTTGCGCGTGGAGAGCGCGCGGCGTTCCGGTTGGGCTTGGATGTGTTCTTCAGGACCGTGCATATGGCAATTATATCCACGGGTTTGCAGCGCGTGTGCAACAGGCCTCGGGGGGAGCTTCACGATTTCACGGGATGGTTTAGAATCGTCCGGGAGGTGAAGGCAAGAATGCTGCAAATCGGACAACCTGCCCCTGTTTTTTCCCTCGCCGACGCCGATATGGAGTCGGTCGATCTTGCTGCGTTCAAGGGCAAGAAAAACGTGGTGTTGTATTTCTATCCCAGAGACGATACGCCCGGCTGCACCTTGCAAGCGATCGAATTCTCCGATCACGACGAGGAATTTGCGCGGCACGATTGCGTGGTTCTCGGTGTTTCCCCGGACGATTGCATCTCCCATGCCGAGTTCCGCGACAAACATGGTCTGTCGGTGTGCCTGCTCGCCGACCCGGAAGCGGAGGTGTGCGAGCAATACGGCGTGCGCGAGGTGAGAGAGTGCAACGGAGTGAAGAAGACCTGCATCGTCCGTGCCACGTTTGTCATCGACAAGAAAGGCCGGCTGCGGCATGTGCTCCACGGGGTTAACCAGCGCGGGCACGCGATGCAAGTGCTGCAGCTCGTAAGACAGATCAATAGTGAATGCAGATCGCCAAAGACAAAGTAGTCTCGCTCGATGTGCGGCTGTCCGACGTACACGGCAACCTGATCCAGCAGTCGGCCGAAGCGGTGCAATACCTGCACGGCGATTACGGCGGTATTTTCCCGGCGGTGGAGGAGGCGCTGCAAGGCAAGGCGCCGGGAGAAAAAATCCAAGTGCGCCTGGAGCCCGAGGACGCCTTCGGTGAATACGACGCCGAGCTGGTGCAACTGGCCGAGCGCGCGCAGTTCCCGCCGGAGCTTGAGGTCGGCATGCAGTTCGAGCGGGAAGGCGGCGCGGAAAATGAGTTGCTCATCCATACGGTCACCGACATCGCCGGCGGCCAGGTGGTGCTCGACGGCAACCATCCGCTTGCCGGCATGGCGCTCGATTTTGTCTGCACCGTCGTAGCGGTGCGTGACGCGAGCGCCGGCGAGATCGAGCGCGGCTACGCCGACGACGATGCGGCTGGACCGCTGATTAGCGTAGTACAGTAGTTGCCGGCAAAACCGGCAGCAGGCAAAGGATCGCCCGCTGCCAAAATCAGCAAGACGGTAGCAGGGGTGGCCCAAGGGAGCAAGTATGTCAGGCATGCTCGGAGTGGTCAGTTACGGGCTGGGGACGGTCGTCGGTTTCACCGTCATCTGCGTGCTCATTTTCTGGTTTATCCAGGACGTCACGCAGAAGAAGCACGCGGTGCTGCGCAACTATCCGGTCATCGGCCGGCTGCGCTATTTGTTCGAGAAACAGGGAGAATACTTCCGCCAGTATTTCTTCATGAACGACCGGGAGGAACTGCCGTTCAATCGCTCCGCGCGCTCCTGGGTATACCGGCTGGCCAAGGCCGAGGGCGGCATCATCGGTTTCGGTTCCACCAACAACACCAACGAGCCCGGTTCCATCCTGTTCGTCAATGCGCCTTACCCGGTGCTGGAGGAGGACCGCTTGCCCACGCCCCCGCTCAGCATAGGCGAGGGTTACGCGCGGCTGCCGTTCGAGGCCAAGTCCATCGTCAACATCAGCGGCATGAGCTACGGCGCCATTTCCGCGCCGGCAGTGCGCTCGCTGTCGCACGGCGCAGCCATTGCAGGCTGTTGGATGGACACGGGCGAGGGCGGCTTGAGCCCCTATCACGTCGAGGGCGGCTGCGACATCGTCATGCAGATCGGCACCGCCAAGTACGGCATCCGCGACCGCGACGGCGGCTTGTCGCCGGAACGGGCGAAGGAACTGGCGCAGCAGGTCAAGGCGTTCGAGATCAAGCTGTCGCAGGGCGCCAAGCCGGGCAAGGGCGGGGTGCTGCCCGCGGCCAAGGTTACCGAAGAGATCGCCAGGATCCGCGGCATTCCGGCGCATCAGGATTCGATCAGCCCCAACCGGCACCGCGACATCGCGAATGTAGATGAACTGCTGGACAAGATAGCCTATGTCCGCGATCTCACCGGCAGGCCGGTGGGGGTGAAGACGGCCATCGGCGGCCGGCAGTTCATCAACGAATTATGCGAAGCCGTGAACCGCCTCGGACTGGAGTACGCGCCGGATTTTCTCACCATCGACGGCGGCGAAGGAGGCTCGGGCGCGGCGCCGCAGGCGCTGATGGACCACATGGCCCTGCCGATTGCCGAGGCGCTGCCGCGGGTGGTGGACGCGCTGATCGAATCGGGTTTGCGCCCGCGCATCCGCGTTATTGCCGCGGGCAAGCTGGTCACCTCGGCGCGCGCCGCCTGGGCGCTGTGCGTAGGCGCGGATTTCGTCAATACCGCGCGCGGCTTCATGTTTTCCCTGGGCTGCATCCAGGCGCTGCGCTGCCACCAGAATAGCTGCCCCACCGGAGTCGCCACGCACGACAAGCGCCTGCAGCGCGGCCTGGTGGTGGAGGAGAAATGCCTGCGCGTGGCGCAATACGCGACCGGCATGAACAAGGAGATCGACATGATCGCGCACTCCTGCGGCTGCCGCCAGGCGCGCGAACTGCGGCGCGAGCATGTGCGTATCGTGCAGAGCGCCGGGCAGAGCGTGGCGCTGAATATCCTCTATCCCTACCCCGAGGCGGGGTCTCGGCGCAGGGCGGCATAGGCGCGCGCATTCCATAGCGCATGGCCGGAGAGGCATGTCCAGAGCGGAGTTTCAGGTAGCGGCCATCTTTAAGCGGACGCCTTCCGGCTCTAGCGGTATAAGGCGAATCGGTTGGAGGATTCGTCAGGAAATAGAAAATGCTGTCAAAAGAGTGCTCGGTTGAGCTATTTTCTGGCGCAAAAGGGAAACCGACTAGTGATTGCGAGACTTCTGCATGAACGGGTATCCGAATACTTACCCAGCGAGCAAGCTTTCGTAGGGGATGCGAAGGCCATCATGCAGCCTCTTGACCATCCGCAGGCTTAGCGGTCGCTTCCCGTTCAGCACTTCTGAAACCCTGCCGCTTGGACCGATATAAGCCTCGAGGTCGCGAAGTGTCAGACCTTGTTGCTCCATCCGGAATTTTATGGCTTCGACCGGATCCGGCGGGCTGATGGGGTAGTGCTTATTCTCATACGCCTCGATCAGCGTAACGAGAACTTCCATCTCGTCCGCCTCCGGCGTTCCGACCTTTGCCTGGAACACCGCGTCAAGACGGCGAAGAGCGGCCCGTAAGTCGTCGTCGTTTCGGATAGGTTTAATTTTCATTTACGGTCTCCACGTCGATCTTGTCGTATTGCGCATGCGTGCCGATGAATTTGATCCAGGCGATGCCGGCCCTATACTGCATTTCCACGACCATACGATATTTGTTGCCACCGATATTGAATACAACCCGGTTGTTGCCGCAGATGCTGGCGTTACGGTACTTTGATTTGACAGTCTGTGGCGAAGTCCATGCCGCCTTTATCGCCTCCTCATGCCAACTCTCGAGTGGGCCGCGAGCATCGCGGTACGCCGCCTGTTCCCAGAATTTCCTGAGTGTGCTCTTGGCGATGATTCGCATTCGGTGCAATATCTCCCAAATTGGGAGAATTTTAGACCGTATTCCTGATTTGCGCAACAGCGCCCGTACGCGTGCGAGCGCGACGCGTTGCTGCTCGCCTATCCATGCAATTCCTGCCTGTCGGGGATGAAGCGCTTGGACTGCGGCGAGCTCGCGCCGTTCAAGCCGGGCGCTGCACGGCGTTCGCGACTCTGCGCGCCGCGTCGATCACATCGCTGGCCGTGATGCCGAGGGGCCCCTGGCCCTGGGCGGCGAGGCTGTCGGCGGCGGCGCCATGCAGCCAGACCGCGGCCACCGCCGCGTCGCGTGCATTGGCGCCTTGCGCGAGCAGAGAAGCGATCATGCCGGCGAGCACGTCGCCCATGCCGGCCGAGGCCATGCCCGGATTGCCGCTGGTATTGATCAGCCAGGTACCGTCGGGGACGGCGATGACGCTGCCGTTGCCCTTGAGCACGACGACGGCCTGGTAGCGCCGCGCGAGGTGCAGGGCCGCCTGGACGCGGTCACTTTGTACAGCCGCAGTCGCGCAGCCGAGCAGGCGCGCGGCTTCGGCCGGATGCGGCGTGAGCACGGTGGCTGCGCTGCGCTTGAACAGCCGCGCCTGCAGCGTCTTGCTCGCCGCGACGAGGTTGAGCGCGTCGGCGTCGAGCACCAGTGGAACGTTTGCATCCAGCACTTCGCGCAGCAGTTGTTCGGCCGACTTGACCATCCCCATCCCGGGGCCTGCGGCAAACGCGGTGATCATACCCGCTTCGAGCAGCTCGCGCGGCGTGCGCAGCATCAGTTCGGGCTGGGCGTAATCGACATAGGGCGGGTGGTCGGTCAGCAGGCCGAGGAACACCTTACCTGCGCCGAGCTTCAGCGCGGCGCGTCCG
>SCTX01000132.1 GCA_004298385.1 Betaproteobacteria bacterium
CCCGGTCCCAGGCCCAGGTCGCATTGCTCGAGCGAGGCGTTCTTCGGCCCGCGCCTGGTTTTCCACAACTCCTCGCCCTTGGCTTCGAACAGCTCCGCGGGGCTCGCGTCCTCCATCACCTCGCGGAACTTCTCGAATTCGGCCGTGACTGCGTCTTTGGGCGCACTCGCGGCTTTCTTCGCCGGCGCGGCCGCTTTCTTGGGCGCGGCGGCTTGCTGGGCCTGCGTGGCGCAAGCCAGCACGAGGCCGGACAGCGCGAGAACCGCTCTTAGCTTGATGCTCGACATGGAATCCTCCTTCTGACTTGAGTTGCTGTCCCGCTCTTGCGGCGGGTTGTCCTGCAATTAGTTGATGGTGGCCTCGTCGGTGCGTTTGTCGCCCTTGTTGTCGGTCCAGGTTACCTGGATCTTCTCGCCTTTCTGCCCGCCCTTGAAGTTGAACTCGAGAAACGGATTTTTCGCTATTGCGGTACCCCAATTCGCCGACAGCACCATCTTGCCCTGCCAGCTCGCGCTGACGTGCTGGATGAAGTGGGCGGGTATGGGCTTGCCGGCGCCATCCTTGCGCTGGCCGGTTTCCATCTCGTGGGCCATCAATATCTTGACGTTTACTCCGCCGTCCTTGGCGACGGCGCGAATGCGCATCGGATCTGCCATGTTCCCTCTCCTCGATACAGTGAGCGATCGGTGGCGCGCCTAGCCGCCGCATCCGCCGATGGTGACCTTGATTTCTTTTTTGGTTACGTAGAATTTTCCCTGGGCCTTCACCAGCACGTGAACCTCGGACGTTTCCGCCATTTTCACCCGCGTGCTCACCGCGGGCTCGGTCCCCAAGGGGATGTCGAAGCTTGCGGCGAGCGCGGTCGGGTTTTTGGCGATCAAGATGGCAATTGATTCCGTGCCAGGGAGTTTGCTCACTGCGCCGATCGGCACCACGGCGCCGTTCTCGGCGATCTCGGGCGCCGTCATAAGGATGCCGATGGAATCAGTGCGGCTGCCGGCACCGAGTGCATCGAACGCGTCCTTGAGGTTCTTTGCCTCGAACGCCTTCTGGTTCCAGTCGGCAGCAAGCGCCGCGTCCGGCCGCAGCATCCCCGCCACGGCCAGCAGGGCGTACAGGCTCGCGCCACCGCCCGCCTTGAATACGTTTCTGCGCGTTTGATCCATGTCCTCCTCCTTCCGGTACTTGTCTTGTCCGCAAGCCTCTTGGAGCTTGTGGCCGCCATACTAACTTACTATCGGGTTAAATTCCGCCTAGATCTTTCTATGTCTACATTAGCTGAATTATGACCACATTGGAAGTTCGACCGGTCTTGGTTTTGGGGACCGCTGCAACTTTCGGCGCCGGCCGAGCGCTCCCGCCTGCCTGACTTTGCTCAGTACTTGGGCACTGTGCCGTGAAGTCTAGTCGAGGTGTCGATAAAAATATTTCCCGATGGCAACGCGCTTGCCGCGCGCGCGGGACAAGCTTAACATTTCCACTTTTCCACGATTCGGGAGATGATCATGGCGCGTCTGATCGCTGTCCTGCTGGGACTGTTGATTGCGCTGTCCGCCGCGGCGGACGACGGGGCGAGCGTCGTCGCGGCGAAGGGAATATTCGCCGACGTCAAGGAGGACCTGGTTGCGGCGATCGAGCGGCGCGGGCTGGTGGTCAACTTCGTCGCCCACGTCGGCGACATGCTCGAGCGCACCGGCCGCGACTTGGGGAAGACGAAGCGCGTCTACGACCAGGCGGAGGTGATCGAATTCTGCAGCGCGACTGTTTCGCGCGCGATGATGGAAGCCGATCCGCAGTACCTGGTCTACTGCCCTTACACCATCGCCGTCTACACCTTGCCCGGAAAGCCCGGCGTAGTCTATCTGGCCCAGCGGAAGTATCCACGGACCGCGGCGTTGAAGCCGGTTGCCGATCTGATTCAAGGCATCATCACCGACGCTACGAAGTGAGAACCGGCTTGGTTTGACCGGAGCAACCTGGGCGTATCGCCACTCGCTATGAAATGCCGGCGCGAAAATTCAGATCCTTGCCTAACTTCTTTTGCGCCTTGTTTTGGGTTGCCTGACTGTTAACAGAACCTGGTATCAACGCCATTCGGGAGCCGGTTTTTGAAGAAGACTACCTTTCTCACGCCGCAGGACGCGGAAACCGCGTTCTACGAGGCGCTCGAGCGCGCCGATCTCGACGCTATGATGGAAGTCTGGTCCGAGGACGACGAGGTGAGCTGCGTCCATCCCGGCGGCCCGCGCCTCACCGGCTATGAGCAGGTGCGCGAAAACTGGGCGCAGATTTTCAAATCCGGGCAGCGCCTGCACATACATTTGAGCGACCAGGTCATCGTCTCCGGCATGATGGCCTCGATCCATAGTTTGCACGAAAACATCCTGGTACGGGGCGCGCAGGGCGAGGCCGGGGGCGCGCGCAGCATCGTGGTCACAACCAACGTTTATCTGCGCTCCGGCAGCGGTTGGCGCATGGTGGTGCACCATGGTTCGCCGACGCCCGCGCCCGCTGTCCGCCGCGACGTTCCAGTGGAAGCGCCCAAAGTACTGCATTGATGTTGCCGCGCGAGACTCACCGCGCGCCGGCTTGTTTGCCGCAACGCCTGCCGACTTTTTTCGGTGAACAATCGCGTGCGCTGCGCTAAAATGGGAGTTCTTCGTCCGGCAGGACTGCAAGCCCTCTATGAGCTCCGTTCCCGCAGAGATTTTCAAAGCCTATGACATCCGCGGCATCGTCGGCCGCACGCTCACCCCGGAAATCGTCACCGCCATCGGCCGGGCGATCGGCTCGGAGGCGCGCGCGCGCGCGCAAACGGCCGTGGCGATCGGCCGCGACGGCAGACTGTCCGGCCCCGAGCTGTGTGGCGCGCTGGCGCGGGGTCTGCGCGCCGCCGGAGTCGATGTCATAGACATCGGCATGGCCGCCACGCCCATGGGCTATTTCGCCGCGCATCACCTGGGCTGCGGCAGCGTGGTCATGGTGACGGGCAGCCACAACCCTCCCGACTACAATGGCCTGAAAATGGTGCTCGGCGGAGTTACGCTGGCGGGCGAAGACATTCAGCGCCTGCGCGCGAGAATCGAAGGTGGCGACCTGACGCAGGGCACGGGCAAGCACTCGACTGCCGACGTGCGCGAAGCGTATCTGGTACGCATTGCTGCGGACGCCAAGCTGTCGCGGCGCATGAACATCGTCATTGACTGCGGCAACGGTGTGGCCGGCGCAACCGCACCGGAGCTGTTCCGCCGCCTGGGTTGCGCGGTGACGCCGCTGTATTGCGACGTCGACGGCACTTTTCCAAACCACCATCCCGATCCGTCCAAGCCGGAGAACTTGCAGGACGTGATCGCTGCGCTTGGCAATTCGGACGCGGAGCTGGGCCTCGCGTTCGACGGCGACGGCGACCGTCTCGGTGTGGTCACCAAGCGCGGCAACATCATCTATCCCGACCGCCAGTTAATGCTGTTTGCGGACGACGTGCTCAAGCGCAACCCGGGCGCGGAGATCATCTACGATGTCAAGTGCACGCGCCGGCTCGCCTCCTGGATTGCCGAACGCGGCGGCAAGCCGGTGATGTGGAAGACCGGGCACTCGCTGGTGAAGGCGAAGATGAAGGAGCGCCATTCGCCCCTGGCGGGGGAGATGAGCGGGCACATTTTTTTCGGCGAGCGCTGGTACGGATTCGACGACGCGCAGTACGTGGGCGCGCGGTTGCTGGAAATTCTCAGCCGCTCGTCCGACCCCGGCGCAATCCTCGACGGGCTGCCCGACTCGATCAACACGCCCGAGCTCAACTGGAAGCTGGCCGAAGGCGAGCCGCACCGGCTGATCGAGGCTTTGCAGCAAAGCGCGAGCTTTCCTGGCGCGCGCGAAATCATCAAGCTCGACGGCCTGCGCGTGGAATACGCCGACGGCTTCGGTCTCATGCGCGCCTCCAACACCACGCCGGTGATCGTGCTGCGCTTCGAGGGCGAAACCGAGGAAGCGATCGCGCGCATCCAGGCGGAATTTCGCGCGGTGCTGCAGGCCGCCAAGCCCGGCGCGGAACTGCCGTTCTAAACACAACGTGTTAAATAGCGCCGCATACCGCTCTGAGCGCCCTTGATATACAGCGGAGCAACCGCTTGCGCGCTACGGCGCCGCGCGCGCTCTCGCCGTCGACTGCCTGACGCGCGGCCAGCCGGTGGCGCCGGCTTCAAACAAAAAAACCCGGGGCTAGCCCGGGTTCTTGTCGGTCCTTGGCTGCGGCTTACTTGCGCTGCCGGTCGTGCTTCTCGCGCGCGATGCGCCGGCTCTGCTTGTCCTGCTCGTGCGTGATTTGCTTGCGCTCTTTCGCCGTTACCACGCCGTCGGCTTTGGCCTTGTCTTCCATGCGCTGCACCTTGGCCTGGCCTTTTTCCAGCCTGGCGGCTTCGCGGCCGGTAAGCTGGCCTGACTTCACGCCCTGGTCGATACGCTTTTGCTGCTCGGCTTGGCGCTTGTCGATCCCCGGAGTGGCAGGGGTAGCCGGCGTGGCTTGAGCGAACGCCATTGCGGGCAGGGCTGCGATCACCAGGGCAGCGATACTGGTCTTGAATTTGGACATTTAGAACTCCTTTAGATCGCGGGAGACGTTCTCCCATGGCGGCAAAAACGCACCGGGCAGCCCGGAGTTGACCCGGATTTGCAAGCGTTCGTTACCAGCCGGGCGGTTTCATTCCCTGATGCTCACCCGAGTCCGGGGCGGATTCAGTCATTGTGAGACAGCCCGCGGGACTTTGCAAACCGGGACGGTTATCTGAAATCGGGCGGAATCAGGTCCAGCCGGTCGGTGAAGATGGCATCGACGCCGCAATCGAACAGCGTGCGCAGGATCGCGGGATCGTTGACGGTATAACACAACAGCCAGTAGCCCGCGTCGCGCACCGCGCGCACCTGCCGCGGCAGCAGCATCCGGTAATCGCAGTGCAGGGACACGCAGCCGAGTTCCTGCATCCGCGGTCGCCAGTCCGGCGGGATACTCTTGGTCAGCGCGCCGCGCGCTAGCTCGGGAGCGGCCTTCTTGGCGGCCGCCAGGGAGGCCGGCTGGAACGAGGACAACAAGGGCTGCAGCGGCGCGCCGCTCCAAAGCGCGCGCGCGAGCAGCGCCGCCGCGGCGCCGGTTTCGGCTTCGAAGCCCTCCGACGGCTTGATCTCGACGTTGGCCCAAAGCCCGAGTTCGACGCAGAGCCGGCCCGCTTGCTCGAAGCTCGGTACCGGTTCCCCCGCGTGCTCGCGCGAATACCAGCTGCCGGCATCGAGCTTGAGCATATCGCGATAGGCAGTCTCGGCGATTGCGCCGCGGCCGTCGGTGGTGCGCTCCAGCGTCTCGTCGTGCATCAGGATGGGTGTGGCATCTGCCGCCAGCATGACGTCGAATTCGACGCCGGCAAAACCCAGTTCCTTCGCCTTGCGTATGCCGCCTAGCGTGTTTTCCGGAGCGAGCGTGCCGCCGCCACGGTGGGCGATGATGCGCGGATAGGGCCAGGGTTTCATGGGGCGGGTCGTCCTGCTTTCGACCAAAAGGAGTTTAGCGCCCGCCTGCCTTGTTGGCGCGTTCGAACTTGCGCAATTCGGCGTTGCCGCGCTCGACCGCGTCGTCCAGCGCCTGCTTGGGCGACTTCTGCTGGCTCCATACGGCTTCCAGCTCTTCGTCGATGATGCCGCGGATCTGCACGAAACTGCCCAGGCGGATGCCTTTGGAGTCCTTGGTCTGGTTCTTTAGCAGCAGTTGGTGGATGGCGATGTCACTGCCGGGGTTGGTTTCGTAGAAGCCTTGTTTCTTGGTGAGTTCGTAGGCCGCCTTGGTGACCGGCACATAGCCGGTTTTCTGATGCCAGTCGGCCTGGATCTCAGGCGAGGAAAGGAAGGTGAAGAACTTCGCCACGCCCTTGTACCCGGCCGGTTTCTTGCCCGACATCACCCACAGGCTCGCGCCGCCGATGATCGAGTTTTGCGGCGCGCCGTTGACGTCGTCGTAGTACGGCAGTCGCGACACGCCGAATTCAAACTTGGCATTGCGCTTGATGTCGACATAGGCGGTGGAAGAGCTGGTCAGCATGGCGCAGTCGCCGCCGTAGAATTTCGCCTCGGGCTCGTTCGCCCGGCCGGCGTAGGTAAACAGGCCCGATTTGACCCAGGAGGAGAGCTTGGCGATATGGCGCACCAGGATCTGGTTGTTGAACACCAGCTTGGTTTCGAAACCGCCGAAGCCGTTCTGCTTGGTTGCGAATTCCTGGTCGTGCAAGGCACTCATGTTTTCCAGTTGCACCCACGATTGCCTGCCGGTGGTGAAGCTGCAAGCCATGCCGGCGTCTTTGACCTTGAGTGCGGCCTCCTGCATCTCGTCCCAGGTCCTGGGCGGCTTGTTCGGATCCAGGCCCGCTTTCTTGAACGCGTCCTTGTTGTAATAGAACACCGGGGTGGAACTGTTGAACGGCATCGACAGCATGCGACCATGAGTGTCGCCGTAGTAGCCGGTCACGGCCGACAGGTAGGCCTTGGGGTCGAATTTTTCGCCCGCCTGCGCCATTACCTCGTACACCGGCTTGATCGCCTTTCGCTCCGCCATCATGGTGGCGGATCCGATCTCCAACACCTGCAGGATGTGCGGCGCCTTGCCGGAGCGATATGCCGCGATCGCCGCGCTCATCGATTCGTCATACGCGCCCTTGAATACCGGCACTACCTTGTAATTCGATTGAGAGGCGTTGAACTTGGTCGCGATTTGGTTGAGGCGTTCACCCGAGGCTCCGGTCATCGAGTGCCACCAGTCGATTTCGGTGGCGGCTAGCGCAGGTCCGGCGCCGAGCGCGCAGGCAGCGGCAAGTGCGAGACGGAATTTCTTGAATGCCAAGGAGGACTCCTCGAGAGCGAGTGCAGGAAAATGCCGACGATTATGATGAGCGATTATTGGGAGCATATTACCCCAAATGCCGTAGAGCTTTTCCTGCGTTGTCGCACGGCTGCCCGGTCTTTCCCAAGTCAGCGCGATCGCTTGAGGCGCTTGAACCGCGCACGGCCCCGGACGACCAGGCTTCGACTGGCGGCGCGGCCTTTCAAAATGAGAATGATTTGCATTTACTGGATGGTTCGACTATGATGCTGGGTCCGACATCAGCAAACAGGAGCACTCATATGAAAGCCCTTCTACCCGCCCTGCTGTTCGCCCTTGCCCTGGGCGCCGGGAGCGTTTTTGCCCAGGAAAAAGTCCTGAACCTTTATTCCGCCCGCCATTATCAGACCGACGAGGCGCTCTACGCCGATTTCACGAAACAGACCGGCATCAAGATCAACCGCATCGAGGGTCAGGAGGACGCGCTGCTCGAACGCATCAAGAACGAAGGCGCCAACAGCCCCGCCGACGTCTTCCTCACCGTGGACGCCGCCCGTCTGGCCCAGGCCGACGCCCTGGGTCTGTTCGCACCGGTGAACTCAAGGCTGCTGGAGGAGCGCATTCCCGATCACCTGCGCGCGCCGGATTGGTTTGCCTTCTCCACCCGCGCGCGGGTCATCATCTACAACAAGGCCGGCGTCAACCCGGCCGACGCACAGAACTACGAGGACCTTGCACAGCCGAAATTGAAAGGCAAGGTTTGCGTACGCGCCGGCTCCCATCCCTACAACTTATCCCTGGGCTCGGCCCTGATCCAGCACCTGGGCGAACAGAAGACCGAGGAATGGGCCAAGGGTCTGGTCGCCAATTTCGCGCGCGCGCCCAAGGGCGGTGACACGGACCAGATCAAAGCCGTGGCGGCGGGTGAATGCGGCGTCGCGATTTCCAACACCTACTACATCGTGCGCCTGATGCGCTCCGCCAAGGCCGAGGACAGGAAGACCGTAGAGAGCATCGGCGTCGTCTGGCCGAACCAGAAGAGTTTTGGCACCCACATCAACGTCTCCGGCGGCGGCATGCTGAAGACGGCCCCGCACAAGGATGCCGCGGTGAAATTCCTCGAATACCTGGCGGGCGACCAGGCACAGGCCTATTTCGCCAACGGCAACAACGAATGGCCGGTGGTGAAGAGCGCGGCGGTGAAGAACCCGGAACTCGAATCGCTGGGCAAGTTCAAGGCCGACAATCTGAACGTAGGTACCCTGTCGAGGAACACTGCATTGGCGCAGAAGATTTTCGATCGGGCCGGCTGGCGCTAGCGCCTGGCCGCGAGCAATCCTGCGGCCGCGCAGGGCAGCGCACAGCCTTCGCCAAGGCATTCGATGCACAGGGCAAAGGCCGGTCACCTCTGCGCGCGAGCGATGCTGCGCGACACCGCGATCACGGGGAGAATGCCGACGGCGACAATGGTCAAGGCTGAAGTGGAAGCTTCCGCCAGACGCTCGTCCGAAGCCAGGATGAAGGCCTGGATCGCCAGCGTATCGAAATTGAACGGTCGCATGACCACCGTCGCCGGAAGCTCCTTCATCACGTCCACGAACACCAGCAGGCCTCCCGTCAGCAAGCTGCCGCGCAGCAAAGGCAGGTGCACCCGGCGCAGCGTATCCACCTGCCCCAGCCCAAGCGAGCGTGCAGCGTCGTCCATGCTGGGCGTGATCTTGGCCAGGCCCGTCTCCACGGTCTGCAGGGCAACCGCCAGGAAGCGCGCCAGATAGGCATAGACCAGCGCCGCGATGCCACCGGTCAACAGCAGTCCCGGGTTCGTGCCGAAGCTTTCCTCGATCGCCGCGGCCAGCCAGTTGTCCAAGCGCGTCACCGGAATCAGCACGCCGACCGCGATGACCGAACCGGGAACGGCGTAGCCGAGCGCGACCACGCGATTGGCGAGCTGCGCCCAACGCCGGCGGCTAACGCGCGCGGCGTAGGCAAGAAGCAGCGCCAGCCCCACCGCCAGCAGCGCGGTCGACGCGGCAAGCGTGAAGCTGTTGCCGGCCAGTTGCAGGAAACGCGGGCCGAACCGAGCGTCGCCCTCGGTTAGCGCCATCTTCAGCAGGATTCCCGCCGGAATAAAGAAACCGATGGCCAGCGGTATGGCGCAAGCCAGTGCAGCCGCGGCGGACATGGGTGCGGACAAGTTGCGGCCGGGATGCGGCCGGTTGCGTCCATTGGTGTTGTGAAAGCGGGCGCGGCCGCGGCTGGTTCGCTCGGCGAACAGCACCAGCACTACAAAACCGAGCAGGGCCGCCGAGAGTTGCGCGGCGGCGATCCGGTCTCCCAGCGAGAACCACGCCCTGTAGATGCCGGTAGTGAAAGTTTGCACGGCGAAGTACGCCACGGTGCCGTAGTCGGCCAGCGTCTCCATCAGCGCGAGGGCCGCGCCCGCCGCCACCGCGGGCCGCGCCAGCGGCAGCGAGATGCGGAAGAAGCTCGCCCACGGCCCCAGGCCGAGCGAGCGGCCGGCTTCCAGCATTCCACTCCCGCGCTCGAGAAACGCCGTGCGGGCGAGCAGGTAGACGTAGGGATAGAGCACGAAAATGAACATGGCGACGGCGCCACCCAACGAGCGCACGTCGGGAAACCAGTAATCGCCCTTGCTCCAGCCGAAGGTCTCGCGCAGCCAGGTCTGCAGCGGACCGACGAACTGCAACAGATCCGTGTAGGTATACGCCATGACATAGGCCGGCACGGCGAGCGGCAGGACTAGCGCCCATTGGAACAGGCGCCGGCCTGGAAAATCGTGCATGGTGACCAGCCATGCGGTGGAAACACCGACGACGATCACGCCGATACCCACGCCGAGACACAGCCACAGGGTGTTGGCCACGTATTCCGGCAACACGGTGGAGGCCAGATGCCGCCAGGTGTCGCCCGTGCCGCCAGTGAAGATGTTGGTCCAGACGCTGAGGATGGGCGCCGCGACCAGTGCCGCAACGAGGAGCGCGGCGATGACCAGCGCACCCGGCCGGCGGATGTGGCGGGCAGCGGGTTGTGCAATAACAGCGGCTGTCGCAGTCATGTGGGATGATCACTAGCGGAAATGAGAATTATAATTGAGCCACGCGCCTAGACCGCTGGCGCATTTGCCGGCAGCGGCGAGCCGCATCGCGGTATCCACAGGCACTCATCGCAGGAACGGGAACCATGCCACTGCTTGAATTGCACGAAGTCTCCCACGCCTACGGCCGTCACCTGGTAGTGGATGCGCTTTCTTTCTCGCTGGAGCAGGGTTCCATCGGTTGCCTGCTCGGCCCTTCGGGATGCGGCAAGACGACCGTGCTGCGGACCATCGCCGGCTTCGAGCATGTCAGCTTCGGCGAAATCCGCCTCAACGGCCTCACGGTGAGCAGCCAAGCACTGCATCTTCCGCCCGAACAGCGCAGGATCGGCATGGTGTTTCAAGACTATGCCCTGTTCCCGCACTTGTCGGTGGCCGACAACATCGCCTTCGGCCTGAGCGGCGCGACCGGGGCGCAACGTCACGCGCGCGTGGCCGAGCTGCTGGCAACCGTCGGACTCGGTGGTTCGGGCGGGGAATTTCCGCACGAGCTCTCCGGCGGCCAGCAGCAGCGTGTGGCGCTGGCGCGGGCGCTGGCGCCCAAGCCGCACCTGTTGCTGCTCGACGAGCCGTTCTCCAACCTCGATGTGGACCTGCGCGAAAGGCTTTCGCTCGAGGTGCGCGACATCATCAAGCAGGCCGGTATCACCGCCATCCTGGTTACGCACGACCAGCACGAGGCCTTCGCCATCGCCGACGAGATCGGCATCATGCACGAGGGCCGCATCCAGCAATGGGGCACTCCGTACGACCTCTACCACCGGCCGGCCAATCGTTTCGTGGCGGACTTCGTCGGCCAGGGCGTATTCCTACAGGGCCAGGTGCTGAATCCCCACGAAGTGCGGATCGAGCTCGGCACGCTTTCCGGCAACATACCGACCGAATGTTCCAGCGGGTGCAATGCCTGCGATCGGGCCTGCCATGTCTCCGTCCTGCTGCGGCCGGACGACATTGTGCACGACGATGCCAGCGCCACCCAGGCGGAAGTGGTCGCGAAGGCCTTCCGCGGCGCGGAATTCCTCTACACGCTGCGCCTGCCGAGCGGCATGCGCGTGCTCTCTCTGGTGCCGAGCCACCATAACCACGCCATCGGGGAAAAAATCGGCATCCGGCTGGGCGTGGATCACGTCGTCGTATTCCGCAATACCGAGACGCCCGGCGGCGCGATCAACCGCGCCGCCCCTCATCCCGCCGCCCCGAGCGCCGAGGCCACGCGATAAGTGACGAACGACGCCAGGTAGGCCAGGGAAAAAAGATAACCCGCCACGATCAGCGGCATCGTCCAGCCGCCGGTTTCGCGCTTGACCGTCGCCAGCGTGGACAAGCACTGCGGTGCAAACACATACCAGGCGAGCAAAGACAGCGCCGTCGCCAGGCTCCAGTCCTGCGCGATCAACGGAGCAAGAGCGAGCGCCGTGTCGTTTCCCGTTGCAGAGAGCGCATACACGGTGCCCAGCGCGCTCACCGCGACTTCGCGTGCCGCCATTCCCGGCACCAGCGCAATGCTGATCTGCCAGTTGAACCCGATCGGTTCAAACACCACGGCCAATGCACGCCCGAGGATGCCCGCCAGGCTGTGCTCGATGGCGGGCCCGGTCGCACCGATCGGCGGTACGGGAAAACTGGCCAGAAACCACAGCAGTATGGTCAGCACCAGAATAACGCCGCCCACCCGCTTCATGAAAATCGCCACCCGCTGCCACAGCCCGATTCCGATGTTGCGCAGGGTCGGCATATGGTAGGTGGGCAGTTCCATCATCAGCGTGCGCACTTGTCCGCGAGCGGTAAAGCGCTTCAGTATCCAGGCTACCGCGAGTCCCCCTGCGATGCCCGCGGCGTACAAGCCGAACAGCACCAGTCCCTGCAATTCCAGCACGCCCCACAGGTTGAGCCGGGGGATGAACGCGCCGATCAACAATGCGTACACGGGCAGGCGCGCAGAACAGGTCATCAGCGGTGCGATCATGATGGTCACCAGGCGGTCACGCGGATTGGCAATGCTGCGGGAAGCCATGATGCCGGGGATGGCACATGCAAAGCTGGAAAGCAACGGAATAAAGGAACGGCCCGACAATCCGACGCCGCCCATCAGCCGATCCAGCAGAAAAGCTGCGCGCGGCAGGTACCCCGATTCTTCCAGCACAAGAATAAAGAAGAACAGGATCACGATCTGCGGCAGGAACACCACCACACCGCCCGCGCCGGCGATCACGCCGTCGACGACAAGGCTCCTGAGCCAACCATCCGGCAGGATTGCGCCCACCGTCGCGCCAAGCCATCCGGTTGCGGCCTTGATCGCATCCATCGGCGCAGAAGCCCATGCGAATACAGCCTGGAAAATCAGGAACAACACCGCCGCCAGCAGCAGCGGCCCGAGCACCGGATGCAGCACCATCCGGTCGATGCGGTCGCTCAAGGTGTGCGGAATCAGCTCGTCCAGGCCCAGACGCCGCAGGATGCTGCGCACGGCGTCGTGGTCGGCGCCGGTCGCTTGAATCGCCGGACCACCGGTCCCTGCGCTCGCTGAAGAACGCCGCCACAGTGCGGCCTCATCGAGCGTTGCGCGCAACGCCGCATCGCCGCCGCCCTCGATGCCCACTGTGCGCACGACCGGCACTCCGAGCTCGCGCGCCAGCGCCTCCGCATCCACCGTCACGCCGCGCGCCTGCGCGAGATCCACCATGTTCAGCGCCACCATGCAGGGCAAACCCAGCCGCTTCACCGCCAGCAGCAGGCGCAGACTGCGCCGCAGGTTGGTGGCATCCACCACGCACACCACCAGGTCCGGGCGTTTTTCCCCGATGGCGCGGCCATACAGCACATCATGGGTGACCCGCTCGTCGGGCGAGCGCGGGTGCAAGCTGTAGGTGCCCGGCAAGTCCAACACGCGCAGCGCTTTGCCCGCTGGCGTGGTGAGCTTGCCTTCCTTGCGCTCCACCGTCACGCCGGCGTAGTTGGCAACCTTCTGCCGGCTGCCCGTAAGCAGATTGAACAGGGCGGTCTTGCCGCAGTTCGGGTTGCCCACGAGTGCCAGCAATGGGCCGCCTCGATACAGATGAACCACCGCTTCGGTCATTGCGCCGTCTCCGTTTTCAGCGGCGCGAGCCGCACGCAGGCGGCTTCGGCCAGCCGCAAAGCAAAAGTGGAAAGACCGACACGCACCACCAGCGGGTCGCCGCCGGGAACGCCGCGCGCCATGACCGCGACGCGCTCACCGGCGATAAAGCCGATGTCCTCCAGCTGCTGCGCCCACTGCGGCGCTCCTGAAGGGGCTACGACGTGACTGACGACGAATACGTCGCCGACCGCGGCATCTGCGAGCGACATCGGCTCGGTCACCAGAGATAGAACATGAAAACCCACGGGACTACTCCCGCGCTCGCCGCCACGGCATAGGCGAGCCAGGCGGCGAAACGCCGCGCGGGCGGTGCGCTCGCGCGCGCGACGAGTTCTCTCCCGAGCCACAGAGCGGCGAGTGCTCCGATCCCGAGCAACGCGCCGCGCATCCACGCAAGCCCGGGTATGCGCACGCCGTCGCCGGAAAGGATGGTTACGCTAAGCGCCGACAAGCCGAGGAATACGCCGATACAGGCTAGCGGAACCAATCCGTGGGCAAGGCGCAGGTGGTCGCCGCGCGCGCGCAGCAGCGCCGCGGCGACGCGCAGCCAGAGCCACATCCAACCGCCCACGACGATGGATGTGGCGCCGATGTAGCCGAGGATTATGGCCCCATCCAACCAAGTAAATACGTCGTTCACTTCCGCGTAGTGGGTCAGCACCCACCAGGGAATGTCGTCTGAAAGCGGGGCATAGATCTCGCGGGCCAGAAGCCACTCGGCGGCAGCGATCTTGGCCTTTACCAACCAGGGCGACGCGGTCCACTGCAGAGCGCCGTTGGCGATGCCGATCAGTCCGAACAGAAGCAAGCGAACTTCCCACGGATTGGTGTCGCGTCCGCCAAGGGCCACGATTTCACTCCCCGGAGCGCGGCTAGCCAAGGCAACCGCATTCCGGTGACCGGCGCAACCCGCACACATGTGGCAACGAACGTTGCTGTTGGCGCTGCGAAGTTTGAGCATCGGCGCGCAGTTCACCGCCGGCGCATGCGGAGCGGTTTCGGGCTTGTAGCGATCCCAGGCGATTGGGTCTGCGCGAAAGTGCAGCGGCGCCATGCGCGCGAGCAGGCCGAAGATGCCGTTCGCCGGGCACAGGTATCGGCACCAGACACGTTTCCCTTTTCCCCATATCAGCCCGACGACGACGGCGACGACGGTCGACCCGCCCAAGATCAAAAGCCATGCTTTGGGATATTCATAGACGGTGATCAGTTGGCCGTACACGGTGGTGCAGACGAAGGCGAAGAATGGCCAGCCGGTCCACCTGATCCAACGCGGGGGCGTGCGCCCCAATCCGATGCGGCTCGCCTGCTCGCTCAAGAATCCTTCAGGGCACAGCCAGCCGCACCAGACGCGTCCCACGAACATCATGCTCAACATGACGAACGGCCACCAGATGCCCCAGAACACGAACTGCGCAAACAGGGTGAGATTGTTCAGCAAGGTTGCGCCTTGTTGCGGCAAGGGCAGAAAAACCGGGACCGCGACCAGCACGAGATAGACGAGGAGTATCGCCCATTGGGCGGCGAGAATTAAGGATCGATGGGATTTCAGCCACACCCCCAACTTTGCAAGCCGCGACACCTCGCTCGGGGCAAGTGATGGCGATGCGAGGACAAGGCCCGTGGTGTTCATTTTCCAGCTCCTTTAGCGGCGTGCCGCAACCACCACAACGCCAGCGCCCAATAGACAAGAAATACCAATACGACCAAACCAGACGGCCGTGCCCGATAGCCGGTAAGCGCGCTTACCATTCCGCCGGGCGTGCCGGTGTCATCGAGCAGCGCCGAAATATCAAATAGCTGATCACCAAGCGTTGGCACCCAATCCAACGCGACCAGGCGCTCGACGCCAGTCACGACTAGTGCTCCCGCGAGCAGCAGCAACAGTGCGCTTGACACCCCGAAGAACAGTCTTGCCGGCACCCAGCGGCTGCCGCGCACGAGCAAGGCGCCGGTGGCGAGCGCCAGAAGAAATCCCAGTAGCGACCCAAGTACCATATCGAACAGCTCGCCGCCTTGTCTCTCGGCGGCAATGCCGTAAAGGAACAGCACGGTTTCCGCGCCTTCGCGTCCGACGGCAAGAGCGGCGAGCAACGCGCAGGACCAGCCTCCGGACCGTTCGGCCGCTCGCGTCATGCTGATTTCCAGGTCGCGCCGGATATGGCGCCCGTGCGCGTTCATCCACGCCACCATTTGAGCGATGAGCGCCGCGGCGACAAACAGCACGCCGATTTGGAACGCGTCCAGCATCTGGCCCGCGAGCTGGCTTTGCAAGCCCAGCATCAACGCGCCCAGGCCGGCCGCGAGCAAGACCCCGGCGCCGGTACCCAAAAAAAGATGACGCAGTCCTACGCCCGACGCGGAAACGCGGCGTATCCATGCATAGAGGATGCCGACCACCAGAATCGCCTCGACGCTCTCACGCCACACGACAAACAGTGCATTGCCCATGTACAGCTCCTTACTTCACCACGATGCGCCCGCGCGCGGTTTGGGGATGAAATTCGCCAAAGAACGGATACGTGCCTGGTTTCATCGGCGCGAAGACGAGCACGCGACTCACTCCGGGCGCGAGCACCAGTTCCTTGTGCGACTCTTTGCTTTCGAACTCCTCGGGTCCTGCGTTTTGATTGGTGATTTCCAGGCGGAAGCGCGTGTTCGCCGGAACCTCCAGCACCTCGGGAAGCCATTTGCCGTCCCGCGCGACGAGCTTGAATGTCGGCGGCTCTTGGGCCTGCACGGCGTCAATGGAGAGCAATGACAGGCAAATCAGGGAACACGATGCAAGCAAGCGGAACGTGTGCATGACGGCTCTTCGAGCTACTGATTCAACTGGACGCGGATACCGAACAGCTTGACCGGCTTCGCAGCGGGATTGCCGGCCGGGTCGCGGATCAACTGGAAATCGGGGGATATCTCGAAATTCTGGTGGACGCGGAAGCGATAATAAATTTCTGCGACCTTTTCGGCGCCGCGGGCAGCGAAACCAAATACGGGGTTGCCCGCTACGTCGACCACACCGGCGGAACCGTTGCGGAACGCCTCGCTGCTACGATTGGCGCCAAAGGCGATGCCGAGGGCGTCGGCCCCGCGCGACCAATAGCTGCCGCCGATTTCGGCGCCGAGCGCGAGCGCGCGATCGAACGGCAGACCCTCGCCGCTTGCCCATCCCAGACGCCCAAACAACGTGACGTAGTCGCCAAATCGCTGGTCGAAATTCAAGCCGCCACCGCGATGCGGGCGCAGCAAGCTCGTGTCCAGGTCGCGCGGGTCGCGCAGGAAGGTGGGCGCCTGGCCGTTTTGCCACAGGAAGGCGCGATAGTTTCCGGTAAGTCCACCGAAGCGCTGCGTGGATTCCGCCTGGGCAATCCAGAAGGGCGACCTGAAACTTTCGGAAAAATCGGCGCTACGCCCGGCGCCGAACACGCCGAACGACAGACCCCAGGGCTCGCTCTTCGTGCGCTCATTGCGGTAGGCCACGCGCGCGCCGGGAGAGAAGCCGAAGCCGTCGGCGCCGATGTTCGCCGCAATCGGGTTGTCGAGCAGCGCGTTGTGGACGAAGGGGCTCGCGAGAAACTGGCGCGTTTCGTCGTTGGCGGCCGCGTTCTGGTCGAAGAACGCGAACGGGTCCATCTTGCCGAAGTTGAACGTGAGTTTTTCGCGCGAGTGCGGCTTGAAGCCGCCGAAGGGCAAAGGAACCTCGGCCCGATAATAGGCTTCGGCGAGCACCACCGCGCTGTTTTCCGGCGGGATCGCGGTACCGAGCTGAAACGAGGAGGCGTTCGGACCGACGAAGGAAGTCAGGTTCTGCGAGATTCCGCGGCCTTGCCCGACGCGAAAATGCCCGAAGAGCTTGCTCTCGATATCGCCCGTCTTAACCGTCGGTGTGGTCACGCTAATGTCGGTGCGGTAATTCAGCGTGGTCCCGTTGGCGGCGACGCCGCTCGCGCGCTGGCCCACGGAGGTGAAATTCGCGCCGGCGGAAAAGCCTTCGATCGAATCGATTACCGTAGCCTGCTTTTTGATGTCGAGCGTGTTGTACTCGACCGCCTTGAGCCGCGCTGCGAGCTCCGGCTCGCGCTCGGAAACGCCTTCGGTATCGAGCGCGTTTTCCAGGCGCTTGTTGTAGGCTTCCAGGGACTGAATGCGACTCTCAAGCGCCCGGTCCTTCGATGCCGGCCGTTCGACATACGCCTTCAGTTGCGCCTCCAGTTCGAGGTTACGTTTCTCCACGCGATCCAAACGATCGGCAAGGCGTTGCAGTTGCTGCTTCAGCAAGGCCTCGTCTTGCGTTGTCGCGCGAGCCAGGGGACAGGCGAAGCCGAGCGCCAGGGTTGCCGCGGCTGCAAGCAGGTAGCCGAGGCGCATCAGTAGCCTCCTTTCTTTCCAATGCCTACAAAGGTGAACTCATACTCGACCTCGAACGGCTTGAACCAAGGCCGCACGCCGGTGAGGCGATCGGTGTGTCGGCCGAAATGATTGTGCGGGTTGTGCGGATCCGCTGAAGGCGGGTCGATCCGGTATTTCAGCCTGTATTTGCCCGGCCCCTTGAGCTTGACGTTGTCGCCGTAGTGCGCGCCGTCGTTGGCTACCATGGGCATCAGGTTTCCGCTCACGCTGTCGGCCGACCCCTCCTTCTTCAGCTCGAACTGCACCTTGAGGTAGGGTATCCATGCGCCCTCGTCGTATCCGTTTGGATTGTTTGCCAGGGCTTTGATATCTGCTTCAAGGTGAATATCGGACTCAGTAGGGGCTTTCATCATGCCCTCCGGTTCCATGGTGACGGGCTGGAGATAGACGGCGGTGATCTCCATTCCGTAACGCTGCTGCGGGGCACCGATGGGGTACTCAACAGCAAGCGCGGAAGATGCGGCGAAACAAGCAGCAAGGAAACTAGCGCTCAATCCGAAGCTGGGTGCAAATCGCATGGTCTACTCCTTTAAGAATTGGCAAAAAGCGCGGCGCGAAAGGGGGTAACGGGGAAATGTCGAACGGGGCTGGACGCGAAGGAACTCGCGTCGTCCAGCGGCGGCGCGCAGGGTACGACAAGAAATGCGGCGTTGAACGCCGCAGAGAATTTTGAAATTAACATCAGCCGGCTCTCCTATCTTGGAAAGCGCTGGCTGGCTGGCGGGATGCTAGCTGGCTTACGCGCGCGTGATTCGGCTCGGGGGCGCCTGCGCCGCTCGGGCGCTCACGCGGTCAATATCAATTTGCCGTTTTGTGTCAGGCGCAAGCGGTATTCACGGCCGCCATGTTCTATGATCAGTTCGCCGCGACGCCCGAGGAGCGCCTGGCTGGAAATCTTCTGCTGCCGCATGGGTGGCGCCGCGCGTCGTACAACATGACTTGCTTGTTTGATGTTCAATTGCAAATCCATAATGAATATGATGGTCATTCTCATTACGTAGGTCAAGCCGGGATTGAGATAAGCTTGATATAGATCAAACCGGCAGGTTATGTCGGCAAGCAATTGCGCATTCTGCATGACCATTCTCCCGGCAGGGGTGCGGCAGTGGTGTCCGATATACTGCCCCAGACTTCGACGAGCGATTACACAACGAAGGGTTCGGTCTGCCCGGGCTTGCGCAACATCTTGTTCACTACGTCTCGATGCGCGAGTTCCTCGGAGATCATTTCCCGGGCGTATTCGTCGAGCCGGCCAGTTCCAGTTCCATGATGCGAATGAGCGTTTTCAGTCCTGCGTCCTGATTAATGAGAGTCTCCTGGGTGGTGGTAGATGGGTGCCGGCGGTCCGTCGGCACCACTTAGCATAAGGGTGCGCCGATCAGAACGCGGTGCTAAGGGTCAGTCGGGCGTTGCGTGGCGCCCCCGGGCTGATGTTGTTGTTGCCATCGGCAGTCGGAAAGTATTTCCTGTCGAACAGGTTCTCGACGTTGAGCGCAAGTCGCATCTTGCTACTGGCAAAGGTGTAGTAAATCGCGCCGTCGGCACGGGTGAAGGCCGGCAGCGTGACCACGTTGTCGAGTGTGGCGAAGGAATCGGCCTGATAGACAACGCCCAGACCGGCACCCCAACCGTTGCCTATGTCGAAGCGGTTCCACACCGACAGCGTGTTTTCAGGCAGTAGTTGCAGCCTGGCGCCAGCGACGGCTGCGGACGTCCTCTTGGTAATGCGGCCGTTGAGATGGGCGTAACCGGCATAGACCTGCCAATTGCGCGTGATTTCGCCCTGCAAGCCGATTTCAAGCCCTTCGGTCCGCTGCTGTCCGGTCTTGACGAAGAAGCCCGGGTTCAGCGGGTCGGGGGAACGAACGTCGTCACGATCGAGGCGGAACAGCGCTGCCGACAGCGTGAGCTTGGGCCGCAGATCCCAGCGGCCGCCGATCTCGTAGTTTTTCGCCTTTTCCGGCGCCAGGTCGGCGGTGTTGGGGGCCAGGCTCAACTGTTCGCCGGACGGCAGGAAGGAATAGCTGTAGCTGGCGTAGTAGGTGGACGCAGGATTCGGCGACCAGATCAAGCCGAGACGGGGGCTCCACTCGTTGTCGGTGCGGGCGAGGTCGGTCGGCGGTGTCGTCGTCCGGCGGTCGTCGAAGGTGGTCTTGAAGTGGTCGTAACGCAGGCCGGCGAGTAGCTTCCATTGCTTGGACAGAGCGATCTGGTCCTGGAGGTAGAGCGCGGCGATGTCGGCCTTGACTTTGTTGTCGGCATCGGTGCCGCTGGGGCGGAAGCTGGTGGCAAGCGCAAATGGGGCGCTTGCCGACACCGTCGCCAGGGTCGCCGCGCCGAAGAAGCCGGTGTTGCGCCTGCCGGTGCTGTCCTGGTGGCCGAGTTCGAGGCCGGCGAGCAGCGTGTGTTCGAGGCTGCCGGTGTTGTACCTGGTCGTCAGGTCGGCTTGGTTGAAGACGTTGGTCCGCTGGTTGGCGTTATTGTACGCCGCCAGCCGCATGGTGCCGGCAGCAGTGACCGAACTGGCGTTGGCGTTGTCCGGGTAGACGTTTTGGTAGAACTTGTCGTAGTGCGTCACGCGGAAGTTGTTCTTCAGTTGCACGCCGCCGAAATCGTGGTCGAGGATGGCATAGGCCCCATCGACGTAGGAATGCGCGTTGCTCTGAGCGGCATTGCCGAAAAAAGTCGCCGGGTTGGCACCGAATGGGCGGCCGTTCTGCGCCGGGAAACCGCGGTCGGCGGTGCGCTCGTCATTCAAGTGCTCGAAGCCGAGGGTGAGCGCGGTCTGTGCGCCCGGCAGCAAAGTCAGCGTCGGATTCACGGCGTAGCGCTTCATGTCGAAACCGTTGCGGAAGCCGTCACCGTTTTCGGCCATAGCGTCCAGGCGCCAGGCAGCCGAATCGTTGATCCTGCCGCCGACGTCGACGCTGCCGCGCAACTGGCTGTAGCTGCCGAGGATGAACGAGGCTTCACCGA
>SCTX01000133.1 GCA_004298385.1 Betaproteobacteria bacterium
GCTGCCGCGCGACGTGCTCATGATCGGCCTGGGCGGCGGCTCTATGGCGCGCTACATCCACCAGCGCATGCCGGGGACGCGCACCACGGTGGTGGAGATCAACGCCAAGGTGCTGGCGGCGGCGCGCAACCTGTTTCATTTCCCCGCGGATGACGCGCGCCTGAAAGTGGAAATCGCCTGCGGCGCCGATTACCTTGCCGACCACGCCGAATCGGCCGACGTGCTGCTGGTGGACGGCTTCGACGACCGCAAGCAGCCTGCGGTGTTGTGCACCCAGGCGTTCTACGACGCGGCCTACGCGGCCCTGCGGCCTGGCGGCGTGATGGCGGTCAATTTCATGGCGGAAGAAAAGAAATTCGATGCTTATCTGCAGCGCATCGAGAAAAGCTTCGACGGATGCGTGGCCTGTCTCACCGCGGCCGACCGGGTCAACATCATCGCCTTCGCCTTCAAGCGCCACCCGCGGCAACTGGCCTGGGCGGAATTGAAAAAGCGCGTGCGGCGGTTGAAAAAAACCCACGATCTGCCGCTCGAGGATTTCATCGCGGGACTCAAGAAGACAAACCCGCATACGCGGGCAGCCCTCAGGCTGCGCTCGGTCGCGGTCGAATGAGATTCCCGATAATCGAGAAGGAGGGGATCCTGACCCTGAGCGTTCTCGGACGCTGATCACCCCGGCGATAATCACTTCAGCCGAACCAAAGGCGAGAAAGCTGGCGAGAAAGCGGCCCCGCGACACGGGCGATCGAGACGATATGGATGGCGCGCGCCGCAAAACGCCAGGGTTCGGTGAATTCGGACTGGAAAAATGGGCCAAAGCGTAGCAGAATGAATCGATCGGGTTGTTTCAGCCGGAGGCCATGATGAAGCTTTTCCTGAATCTGCTGTTTGCATCCATATTCCTTTGCGCCGCGCCGCCGGTACAGACGCAGCAGGCGGAGAAAAAGCCCAAGGTCATCGGCGAGAAGCAGGCGGACGAACTGCTCGGATCCGTGGTCAGGGTCAAGGCGCGCGCGCTCCCGGACGCGCGCAGCAACGCGACGCTGGGCTCTCTGCGCGAAGGCAGCGGCGTGATCATCGACGACAGGGGGTACATCCTCACCATCGGTTATCTGGTGATCGAAGCCGATGCAATCGAAGTCACTACCGCCGATGGCAAAACCAGCCCGGCCACGCTGGTCGGCTACGACCACGCCACCGGCTTCGGCTTGTTGCGCGCCGCGCTGCCGCTCGGCGCCAAGCCCATCGACCTGGGAGCGTCCACGGAGCTCGCGCTGCGCGAGCCGGTCATGGTCGCGCCTCACGGGGGGCGCGAATTCGTCAACCTGGCCTACGTGGTGTCCAAGCGCCAGTTTGCGGGCAGTTGGGAATACCTGCTGGACAGCGCGATTTTTATCTCGCCGCCGACCCTCGCCTGGGCCGGCTCGGCACTGATCAGCCGCGAGGGCAAGCTAGTCGGCATCGGTTCGCTGCTGGTGCGCGACTCGGAGGAGGCGGGCACGCCGCTGCCCGGCAATATGTTCGTGCCGATCGACCTGCTCAAACCGATACTCGCCGACCTGATCGACAAAGGACGCGTGTCCGGCCCGCCGCGGCCGTGGCTGGGCATGGCCACAGAGGAATTGCAGGGGCGCTTATTCGTGACCCGGGTGTCGCCGGAGGCGCCGGCCGACAAAGCCGGAGTGCGGCGCGGTGACATCGTCGTAGGCGTGGGTACGGACACGGTCACCACCCAGGTCGAGTTGTACCGCAAGCTCTGGTCGCTGGGTTCGGCCGGGACTGAAGTGCCGCTAAAGGTGCTGCAGGGCGCGAGCGTGAAAGAGATCAAGGTGCGCTCTATCGACCGAACGGAATATTTCCGCGCCAAGCCGACGCTTTGATGTCGGAAACAGGGCACGCAATGATTAGTGCGTTCGAGAAGGCGCCGGTCGGAAACGACCGCGCCCGCGGCTATTGCGCGCGGGCTTGCGGGCTCAGTTCAGTTGCGCCCGCAGACGGATCGCCGACGACGTAAGTCAGCTTCAGCGGTGCTGAACCGGCAAGCTGAGACAATCGCTCCCTATCCGGGCGCGGCCCCTGCGCAAGCTGCGCCACATGGGCGGAAGAGGCGCGCAAGTCCTGCGGCCAACTGCTATCGTCCAGGCGCTGTTCCGTCGCCGCCAGGGCATCGGCCGTTTCCCGCGGGTCGTAGCCCATTCGCGCCAGGATAGTCAGCGCGATGGTGTCGGCCTCGCTCAATTGTTTCGGCCAGTAGCTCGCGATCAAGACTTTCGAGCCCAGGAAGGAGGCGGTGGCGGCGGTTGCCATGGCGGCGGCGCCGCTGCTCGCCGTGGCCGTGGTTGCGGACGCGGTGGCGGCGCTGGAAACACCCGGCAGCAGCGATAAGGAGCGCATTATGCCGGACATCGGCAGCAGTACCTGGGCCAGCACGGACGCGATGATCTTGGTGGCGGCGTTCTCGTTATGGTGTTGCCCGATCACATGGCCCATTTCGCGCGCGAGGACGAACGCGAGCGCCGGGTCCGGGAGTTCGAGCGCCCGCGTGCCGCCGAAAATCACCACCGTGCCGGAAGCGTTGGACGTGGTCCCGGACTCGGCCTTGTCGGCAATCACGAATTCGAATCGGCCGATGCGCTCGCGCAGGTCCGGGTAGATCTCGAATGCCTTGTCGGCGAGCCGCTCGCCCAAACGCGCGATACGCAGCTCGAATTCCTTGCTGGCGTCGCATTCGGACTCTGCGCATTTGTATCGGGCGTCCGCCGTTGTCACCAGTTGCAGGCGCATATTGACTTCGGAGTAGGCGGCGCTGAGCGCTTGCGGCACGACGAGTTGCGAGCGGCCGTAGGGGGAGGTGGAGCAAGCCCCGAGCAAGCTGCAAACGACAATCGGCAGCCCGATCAAAGCGCGCATCAGCTTAACCCCGTATATAACGATGGCACCGCTGGTGTTCGCCGCCGATGCATGGTCCGTCCAGCCTTTGTGGGCAGTCATCAATGAATAAGGATAGTACGCCTATCGGTGGCCTACAAGGGTTTAATCGAAATCGGCTGCATTTTCACGAACTTGTCTTACCCGGCCGGGTCCGCGCAAGAGCGGATTAGGCGGGGGCGGGGCGACGCTCGAGTGCTTGAACGCAGCGCGGAACCAAAGGCCAAGCCGTGCTAGGATTGCGGGCGATACAAATTGCATAGACGAAAGGCAGGGGTAATGGATCATTTCATCGGCACCATGCCGGTGGCGGAGAAGCAGCGCTTCGATGTCGCCCGCCTGGAAACTTATCTGCGCGCGCATGTGGACGGGTTCGCAGGCAGCCTCGAAGTCGAGCAGTTCAAGGGCGGCCAGTCCAACCCGACTTATCGCCTGAGCGCCGGCGGCAAGCGCTATGTCATGCGCGCCAAACCCGGGCCCGCGGCGAAACTGCTGCCCTCGGCGCACGCGATCGAGCGCGAGTTCCGCGTGATTACCGCATTGGGCAAGTCCGATATTCCGGTACCCAAGACCTACGCGCTGTGCGAGGACGAGGGCGTGATCGGCCGTGCTTTCTACGTCATGGACTGCGTCGAGGGGCGCGTGCTGTGGGAGCAGTCCTTGCCCGGCATGGCCAAGGCCGAGCGCGCCGCGATCTACGACGAAATGAACCGCGTCATCGCGCTGTTGCACCAGGTGGACTACAAGGCCATCGGCCTGGCCGATTACGGCAAGCCGGGCAATTATTTCGCGCGCCAGATCGGGCGCTGGAGCAAGCAGTACCAGACCTCCGAGATCGAAAAGGTCGAGGCGATGGACAATCTCATCGCCTGGCTGCCGAACAACATTCCCGCCGGCGACGAAACCGCGATCGTGCACGGCGATTACCGCCTCGACAATCTGATCTTCCACCCGAGCGAGCCGCGGATTCTCGCCATCCTCGACTGGGAGCTCTCCACCCTGGGGCATCCGCTGGCGGACATTTCCTATCACTGCATGAGCTGGCGCATTCCGCCGGGCCAGTTCCGCGGCGTCGGCGGGCTCGACCTCAAGGCGCTGGGGATACCGACGGAGCAGGAATACGTCGCCGCCTACTGCAGGCGCACCGGGCGCGAGCGCATCGACAATTGGGATTTCTATCTCGCCTACAATATGTTCCGCATGGCCGCGATCCTGCAGGGCATCATGAAACGCGCGGTGGACGGCACCGCGGCCAGCGCGCATGCGCTCGATGCCGGCAAGCGCGCGCGGCCCATGGCGGAAATGGGCTGGAGCTACGCGCAAAAAGTCATCGCGGCCGGAAACTAACCCGGCTGCGTCCGCTTATCTTCATTCTACGAAAGGCAGGCCATGGATTTCGCATATACCGACAAGGTCAAGGCCATGCAGGCCAAGCTCCTCGCGTTCATGGATGAACATATCTATCCGAACGAGCATCGCTTCCACCAGGAAGTGCTGGAAAACCGGCGCAAGGGAAACCCGTGGATACCGACCGGGATCATCGAGGAGTTGAAGCCCAAGGCGCGCGCTGCCGGCCTGTGGAACCTGTTCCTGCCGCATTCGAAACGCGCTCCCCAGGGCCTGTCCAACCTCGAGTACGCGCCCTTGTGCGAGATCATGGGCCGGGTAAGTTTCGCGCCGGAGGTTTTCAATTCCTCGGCGCCCGACACCGGCAACATGGAGACCCTCGAGCGCTACGGCAGCGAGGAACACAAGCGCGCGTGGCTCGAACCACTGCTGCGCGGCGAGATGCGCTCGGCTTTTCTCATGACCGAGCCCGACGTCGCCTCGAGCGACGCCACCAACATCCAGTGCCGCATCGAGAAGAAGGGCGACGAATACGTCATCAACGGACGCAAGTGGTGGACTTCCGGCGGCGGCGACCCGCGTTGCAAGTTGTACATCGTCATGGGCAGGACCAACCCGGACGCGCCAAGGCACAGCCAGCAGTCCATTATTCTGGTGCCGCACGACGCGCCCGGAGTCAAGGTTCTGCGCCCGCTGACGGTGTTCGGCTACGACGACGCGCCGCACGGCCACATGGAAATCGAGTTGAAGAACGTGCGCGTGCCGGCATCGAACATTCTCCTTGGCGAAGGCCGCGGCTTCGAGATCGCGCAAGGGCGCCTGGGGCCGGGCCGCATCCACCATTGCATGCGCCTGATCGGCGTGGCCGAACGCGCGCTCGAACTTATGTGCAAGCGTTCCTTGTCGCGGGTTGCATTCGGCCGGACCATCGCCGAGCAGGGCGTGACGCGCGAGCGCATCGCCCAGGCGCGCATCATGATCGACTCGGCGCGCTGGCTGGTGCTCAACGCCGCCTATATGATGGACACCGCGGGCAACAAGGTGGCCAAGGCCGAGATCGCCATGATCAAGGTGCTCGCGCCCAACATGACCCTGCAGGTGATCGACTGGGCGATGCAGGCGCACGGCGCCGCCGGCGTCTCCGACGACTTCCCGCTGGCGATGATGTACGCGCATTCGCGCACCCTGCGCTTTGCCGACGGCCCGGATGAAGTGCACCGCAACGCCATCGCCAAGCTGGAACTGGCGAAGCACATGAGCATGCCCAAGTCGGCCAAAACGGCCTGAGGGGAGACCGGCCTGAGGGGGCCGTCACGGCGGTCTCGTGACAGCCCCCGGTTCAGGGGAGCGCGAGGAGAGGAATACCCTCGTTTTATTACGAATTACAAGGAGCCGATGATGTTGAAGCTGGGCGGATTTGCAGTCAGCAATTATTACAACAAGGTCAAGGTGGCGCTGCTGGAAAAGGGCATCGCGTTCGAGGAGGCGTTCTGCATGACCTCGCAGGACGAGGCTTTCCTGAAGCGCTCGCCCATGGGCAAGGTGCCCTACCTTGAAATCGACGGCCAGTTTCTGTGCGAGTCGCAGGTGATATGCGAATACCTCGAAGACAGGTATCCGGAAAAGCCGCTCTACCCGAAACACGCGCTCGAACGCGCGCGGGTGCGCGAACTCATCGGGATCATGGAGTTATACATGGACATGGTTGCGCGCCGCGTGTATGCGCAGGCCTTCTTCGGCGGCACGGTCTCGGACGAGATCAAGAAGCAGGTGGAGCAGGACCTGGCCAAGGGCGTGCGCGCGTTCAAGCAGTTGGCTAAGTTCTCGCCCTTCGTCGCCGGCGCGAACCTCAGCTACGCCGACTGCGCCGCGGGCGTGCATCTGCCGCTGGTATCGCTCTCGACTAAGATCGTCTACGGCCGCGACGCGCTCGAGGATTGCGCCCCGGTGAAGCCCTACCTGAAGATGCTGAACGAGCGCCCGGCGTTCAAGAAAATGAACGACGAGCGCAAGGCCGCCAGCGAGGCCATGGCGGCGGCGCGGGCGAAAAAGGGGTAGGGGCGGAGGCGAAGTGGTTGCCTGTCAATTTGCGGTGCCCGGGTTCGAGCCCTGGTCGGGGAGCCAGAGCCAGCATGGAGACGGTGTCGCTCGGGGTGTCTTGCAAAGACTTCTTGAAGCGCGTTTCCTCCTATCTGCGCTCCCGCGGGCTTGAGCCAGTGAAGCTACCGCATGGGCGCTGAGCCGCTAGGCCGCCGCCAGTTCGTCATCACGCCGTTTGCGCGGCACCTTCGGTTTCTTGATGATGGACGCGGCTCGTGCTTGAGTCATGCCGCGCGGCATGGTTGCAGCGACAGCAGGTGCAGCATGCAGCCTCACCCCGAGTGCATGAACTACCTTGAGAATGGTTGCGAAGCTTGGATTTCCTTCACCGGATAGCGCCTTGTAGAGGCTTTCGCGCCCGATGCCCGTATCGCGGGCAAGTTGCGTCATGCCCCTGGCACGCGCGATGTCCCCTAGTATTTTGGCGATAAAGGCCGCGTCGTCGCCAGCCTCTTCCATGGCCGCTTCAAGATATAGAGCCATGTCTTCATCAGTCTTCAAGTGCTCAACCACGTCCCATTTGCGCAGTTTCAATGCCATCGCAATCTCCTAAATCTCGCGCGCCAGCTTCAGCGCTTTCTTGATGTCCTTCGCCTGCGTTCTCTTGTCGCCGCCCGCCAGAAGAATCACAATCTCAATACCGGTCCGCTTGAAATACACACGGTAACCGGGGCCGTAGTGAATACGCATTTCCGACACCCCTTCGCCGACCGGCTCGCAATCGCCGAAATTGCCACCCTCGGCGCGTCGCAGACGCACCTTAATAGCGGCCTTGCCGCGCTCATCACGCAGGCCATCAAACCAGTTGTCGAAAAGCTCGGTGGTGTGGATCACACCCATGGGAAAACTGTATCCTATTTTCTACAACATTGCAAAGTGCAAAGAAAACCCCGGTCGGAGCTGGGCGGGTTTATGCGAACTGGTGCGGCGGATCTGTCAGGATTTTTCCCGACTACGAAATGACGACAGCACGACCATATAGACGGAACCGCACCTCCTGAGCGCTTGTGGTTAAGCGAGACGGACTTTGATCAGCCAATGGTGCCCGGTTTCGCCCTGACCGGGGAGCCGACCAGGGCCCGACCCACAGTTAATGAATCGCCGCTTCAGCTGCGCAAGCCGAAGTGAACATGGAATCGGCGCGGCTGGAGCAAGAGGATGTAGAAAGTACGCTGGTCCCGCCGCGCTCGCGCGGTTAAATCACCGCGACTTCGATGGGAGTGATTGCGCGCGCACGGCGAGCCATCTTTGCGTCGAAGGTGCCGAATCGCTGCGCGCTGCCGATGCTGCTGGCGAGGTGCAGTGCATCGGCGAAGTCCATCCCTGCCCGATACCATTCGAGGGCCGCGTTAACGCGAACGCTGTCCTCTGCGGCGACCTGCGCCATGCCGAGCAATGCGGCGAGGCCCCGCAGGATCGCTGCCCGGTCGAGCCGGTAGCTGAAGCGCAGCACCCACTCGGTTTCAAGAAGCACGCTTTTGGCGATGTAGATCTCGTTCGCGGCAAAAGCGGCTGCCGCCCGTTTCGCCTGGGCGGGTTCGTCGTTGGTGAGGAGCCTCACCACCAGGTTAGTATCGACCGCGAGCATTTCTTTCCTGGACGCCGCGGGCGATGGCTTTTTCCATGTCGACGAGGGATTTCGCCTTGCCGCTATAGCCGGTGGATCCGATTACGTCCTGCAAGGTGGTGGATTTGAAGGGCTTCAACGGCCGGAGCAGGACACCGTCCCCGACCGCCTCCACCGCGAACTCGGTCCCCGGGGGCCAGTTGTGGCCATCCCGGACCGATCTGGGCAGAATCACCTGCCCCTTCGACGACAGTTTCGTGGTTTCCATGGCAAGTCTCGATATTAACGGTAAGACGAAAGTAAGACAATCATAGCCGCAGCGGGTGCGAAAGGCAATCTTTTCCGGCACCGGTTACTTCATCCCGCTTCGGGCAGCCATGGGATCGCGCTCGTCGCGCACCCAGGGGGACGCTATTTTTCCGCCGGCAGGGGCAGCACCGTGCGCGGCCGGCGGTTGTTGTCGGTCGCGACGTAGGTGAGCGTCGCCTCGGTCACCTTGACGATCTCGACGTCCTCGGGATTGCGCTGCGCGTACACCTCGACGTTGACGGTGATCGAAGTATTGCCCACGCGCACGATCTCGGCGTAGAAAGAGAGCAGGTCGCCGATTTGCACCGGCTGCTTGAACTGGAACGAATTCACCGCCACCGTGGCGACGCGGCCGCGCGCATGGCGCGCGGCGAGGACGCCGCCGGCGATGTCGACCTGCGACATGATCCAGCCGCCGAAAATGTCGCCGTGATGGTTGGCGTCCGCGGGCATGGGTATGACCCGCAGCACCGGTTCCTTGCCTTCGGGGAGCGTCACTGGTTCAGCCATGGCGGTCGATCTTACGCCGAAAATTCTTCAACTCTGCGCGGATCAGCGCGCCTAATTTGAGAAGGATATATGGCTGAGAGCCGCATGGATACTTGGCTTGCGGCATTTGCGATGCCGTTCGCGCGGGTGTATTGTTCGCCGCTCACTTGAACAAACCCTTGATCGCGGATCCCGCCTTGTCGAGCGCGTCGCCGGCCGATTTCATCAGGCGATCGAAGCTCACCGCGCCGGTCAGTTTCGCCTTCAGCGCGCCGGCCACTTCTGAGTAGGACGGCGGCGATTTTTCTCATGTTCTTTTCCGAAGAAAGAGCGGCATGGCGTGAAGCATCAAAGTCGGCGTGGCCGAGGGATTGATGCTCGCATATGATACATTCTCCCGCGCCGCATCTCTGCCTCAATAGACATCCAGATAGCGGCGGCGATAGGTCTCGATGAGTTTCCAGCGCACGACCGGAAGGCTGCCGGCAAGTTCCAGCGGCAGCGCATAGGTCTTGGCGCGCTCGCGAAAACGTATCCTTGCTCCGCGATGCGCCGTTCCGCTGAGCGGTCCGAGGCCGACATGCGAACCGGCCGCCAGCAGTTCGGCCGAGCCATCGGGTTTCTCCAGCAGGGCCGAGCCTGTATGGATCAGCAGCAGCATAGCCTCGGGCGGCTCGCACTCGCTCGCCGCGTCGAATGTCTGTACTTGCGCGGCCTGTACCAGCCGGTTCAAGGTCAGTCCGGATACGCCTTCTGCAAACAACGAGTTGCTGCGCAGGACGTCGCATTCCTGGCGCGACTGCACGATGCCGCGGTAGAGCGAATTGCGCACCGCGAAATCGCGGTAAATGTCGCGCGGCACGCGCAGCGCCTGCACGAAGCTGATGGCGCGATAGGCCTCCTCCGCGCTGGTGCCGAGCAGCGCGGACATCTCGCCGACCATGGAGCCGCCGAACAGCACGTATCCGCCGTTGGCTCTTGCGCTGAGCATTTCGGCGCTTCCGCTCAGGATCAGAAACACGTCGGAAGCGGCTTGTCCTTCCTTGATCAGCAAGGCCTCCGGATTGAACGTGACGATCTGGTTGTTCATCAGATGCCGGATCCAGTGCATCGGTACGGTCGGAAAATATTCGCGCAAATAGTCGAACGCGTTCCGGCGCAGTTGATCCGTGGCGCCCTCGATCAGCACATCGACCGTGCCAAACGGCGCGCCGCTGCCGATGGCGCGCTCCTGCTCGGTCAGCAGACGGTGGGTGTGCGCGAGGACCAGCCGGCGCGACGCATCCCCGTGGAAGTCCGCGGCTGCGCCATGGATCAGGCCGCCACCAATGTCGATCTTTTTCACGTCGGCCGGTTCGGCATAGTCGCGCTTGGTCTGCGCCAGCCGCTCGGCGCTGATCCCGTCCTCGGCCCCATCGTCGGACAGCATCCCCTGCAGTACCTCGAATGACGCAATGTCGGCCAGATGCGCATAACTGCGATAGCCACCTTCCCAGAACACGCGGAAGCGGAAACAGGTCGTCTCGACCGGGTGGGGCGACAGAATCGGCTTTACTTCCAGCCCGTCGATCTCGTTCCATTCGTCGAGCTGCAGATCGCGCACTTCAAAAAAATCGCCGAACTCGATCTCCGTTTCGCCCAGCATCGCGGCGAGTTTCTTCGCCACCGTCGCGCGCACCATCGGGACGGCAAAATAGCGTATCCGCCGGTCGCTGCACATGAGCTGCGTCAGACCGGCAAAGTGATCGTCGTGGCAATGCGTCTGGAACACGCCTTCGATTTCGTTCACGCCGATGCCGAGGGCGTCGAGCGAGGCCTGTATGTTCGGGCCGGCGTCGATCAGATAGACCCGCCCCTGGAACAGCACGACGGTGCTCATCGCCGGCCGGTCGATGTCCCAGCCGTCGCCGTCGCCGCTGTGAACCACGGAAAAGTAATCGCGCCGCAGCAGATGGCTCTCCATGCGATAGGAACACTCGTAGGTTTGACCCGGCGCGCGGTTGAGGTCGACATCGGCGTGTTCGCCTCGGTAGGCAATGCGAAACAGGTTGAGCCCGTTCCGGGTTACCGTGACGCCGCCGCCGATATCCTTCGGCGCGTCCTCCAGGTAGATGGGCTGCAGCAACTCCTCGGTCGGGCGTATGCGGCCGAATGCAAACGCGCGCTTCATCCGCATTAGCTCGCGGGCGAGGGCGGCGGAGACGCCCGCGTCAAGCAGTTCCTGTTCGGACTCCAGGCCGTAGTTGCCGCGAAAAATGTACGCCATCTGCGCATCCACCTGCCTGCGCGAACCGATCAGCATCGGCAGCGTGCCGCGGTTGTTCGGGTGACCCGGGACGATCAGGCCCTGCATGTAGAGCATCTGCAGCGCGGGGAATTCGGCGTAATTGCAGACGCGCCCGCTCTGGATGGCGAGGTCGGAGAGCAGGATCGCGTTCGGGCCGGTCTCGAACTCTATGCCATCGCGCTCGACCGCGGCGATGAACCCTTTCTTGGCCAGGTGTTTGACCGCATCGGCCGGGCAGCCGCACAGAATGCGCACATCGGCATCCGCGATCTCGACCCAGTAGATGCCCGTGCTAACGGCGATTTTTCGAATTGCTGCCATGAACCTTGCTCAGGCCCTGCACAAAGTTGCGCCAAGACCATTTATATACCAAAACCGGAAGATGCGACGTGGCAAAGTGCACACTGACCATGGGCGGCCCAGTCCATGTGCCGCTGGTGATCGCCATTGTCGTCGTCTTGCTCAGGGTTATCAGCGGGCGCAATCCCCTCTGAGCGCGGATCGGCCGCCGCTGCCGGGCCGAGATCGGCCGGCTTGCGGCCGCGCGCGGCCGATGGGATAAATGCCTAGGGCATATATCGCCCTCGTGTGCGAAAATAAGCCACTCCGCAGTGGCTGTGTCCTTTTGGCGCCGCCCGAGACCGCAGCCGGATCGACCCTGATTTCTTACCCCACCCCGATATGGCACATGGAAGCCGTTCCGCCGAACTGTCCGTAGACGCAGCGCCGCCCGCGCCCGGCGCGCGGCGCAACGAATGGCGCGCGGTCGGCATGCTGTTGCCCTACCTGTGGGAGTACAAATGGCGCGTGATAATCGCGCTCGCGTTTCTTGCTGCCGCCAAGTTGGCCAACGTCGGCGTGCCACTGGTGTTGAAAGACGTCGTCGACGCACTCGCACCGGCCGAGCAGGTTCTGGCGTTGCCGCTGGCGCTGCTCATCGCCTACGGCCTGCTGCGGCTCTCCACCGTGCTGTTCGCCGAGCTGCGCGACGTGGTGTTCGTGCGGGTGACGCAGCGCGCGATCCGCCGCATCGCGCTCACCGTGTTCCGCCACCTGCACAGCCTGAGCCTGCGTTTTCACCTCGACCGGCAGACCGGCGGCGTGACGCGCGACATCGAGCGAGGCACGCGCGGCATTTCCACATTGCTCAACTTCATGCTGTTTTCCATCATTCCGGTAATCCTGGAATTCAGTCTGGTGGCGGCGGTGCTGCTGACCAAATTCGACTGGCGCTTCGCCGCCGTGACCTTCGCCGCGGTCGCGATCTACATCTTCTTCACCGTCAGCGTCACCGAGTGGCGCATGGACATCCGCCGCCAGGCGAACGAGCTCGATTCCAGGGCCAACACCCGCGCCATCGACAGCCTGCTCAACTACGAGACCGTTAAGTATTTCAACAATGAGGAGTACGAGGCGCGGCGCTACGACGACAACCTGCAGAAGTACGAGTCGGCCGCGGTGAGGAACGAGGTATCGCTCGGCCTCTTGAATGTCGGCCAGAGCTGCGTCATTGCCATCGCCGTGACGCTCCTAATGATCCTGGCGGCCGAGGGCGTGGTGAACAACACCCTGACGCTGGGCGACCTGGTGCTGATCAACGGCCTGCTGATCCAGCTCTATATCCCGCTCAATTTCCTCGGCATGGTCTACCGCGAGATCAAGCAGGCGCTGATCGACACCGACAGGATGTTCCGCTTGCTGGAACAAAACCGCGAAATCCTGGACAGCCCCAACGCCGTGACGCTCGCCGCGGGCAGCGCTTCCATCCGCTTCGAGCACGTGGATTTCTCCTACGACCCGAAGCGCCAGATCCTGTTTGATGTGTCGTTCGACGTTCCCGCGGGCAGCAAGGTCGCAGTGGTCGGGCACTCGGGCGCGGGCAAATCGACGCTGGCGCGGCTGCTGTACCGGTTCTACGATGTCGGCGGCGGCGCGATCATCATCAACGGCAGCGATATCCGCGCGCTGCGGCAGTTGAGCCTGCGCGGTGCAATCGGCATCGTGCCGCAGGATACGGTGCTATTCAACGACAGCATTTACTACAATATCCACTACGGCCGGCCGGATGCGACGCACGCGGAGGTGCTCGAGGCGGCCAGGGCGGCGCATATCCACGAGTTCATCGAAAGCCTGCCGGACAAGTACGAGGCGAGGGTGGGCGAGCGCGGCCTGAAGCTGTCGGGCGGCGAGAAACAGCGCGTGGCGATTGCGCGCGCCATTCTCAAGAGTCCTTCGATCCTGATTTTCGACGAGGCCACTTCGGCGCTCGACTCGGAAACCGAGCAGTCGATCCAGGCGGAACTTGCGCGCATCGCGCAGGGGCATACCACCTTGGTGATCGCGCACCGGCTGTCCACGATCATGGATGCGGACCAGATCCTGGTGATGGAGGGCGGGCGCATCATTGAGCGCGGCAGTCACCGCGAGCTGCTGGAGCGCGACGGCGCTTATGCGCAGATGTGGGCACTGCAGCAGCAGGAGGAATCTCAGCGGCCGCGCGCCAAGGCCGCCTGAACCGGGGCTAAACCTTGCAGCCTGTTCAACATTCTTCAATTCCCGCTTTAGATTGCATCGCTATCTCGTTATTTTTGCTTGCCAAATGAAAATTTGGCGGCTAGACTTCGCGAACATCTTTTATTCGCCGGGAGCAAGATGCCCTTGTCCATGCGCCATAGCTTGATTTGTGCCGGCCTCGGTCTGGGACTCGCGTCGGCCGTCTATGCCGGCCATGCCGAAGCGCGCGGCCGCGCGGCCGATGCCGCGCCCGTCGCGCACAAGCTAGCGCTGCGCTCGGCCGCGGCCTTCATCCAGGATCAGGAAACCGGCGAGATTCTCTACGGCAAGAATGCGGCTGCCGTGGCGCCCATCGCCTCGATCACCAAACTGATGACGGCGATGGTGGTACTCGACGCCGGCCTCGATCTGCAGGAAATCATCACCATTTCAGGCGAAGACATGGATTTGCTGCGCGGCACGCACTCGCGCCTCAAACCCGGCGCCAGCCTCAGCCGCGACGAGTTGTTGCGCGTGGCGCTGATGGCCTCGGAGAATCGCGCCGCGGCAGCCTTGGGGCGCACCTACCCGGGCGGCCTCGAGGCGTTAGTGCGCGCCATGAATCACAAGGCGCGGATGCTGGGCATGAACGATTCACATTTTGGCGACGCCACCGGGCTCTCCAGCGCCAATGTTTCCAGCGCCGAAGATCTGGCCAAACTGGTGCGCGCCGCGCATCGCTACGAGCTCATCCGCCACTATACGACTTTGGCGGAACACGAGGTTCATGTGGCCGGCAGGTCGCTCGCTTACCGCAATACCAACCGCTTGGTGGCGAACGGGAGCTGGAATATCGGCCTGTCCAAGACCGGTTTCACCAACGATGCCGGCCGCTGCCTGGTGCTGCAGGCGAAGCTCGCCGAGCGCCGGGTGATCATCGTGCTCCTGGATTCCTGGGGAAAGCTCTCGCGTATCGGCGACGCCAACCGCATCCGCGCCTGGCTCGAGGCGAACGCCAGGCCGCGGAGCGGCGCCGTGCATAAGTCCGCGCAGAAAAGCCTCAAGCCCGCGCCGGCCTGAAGCTTGCGGGCGGATCCGACCACCTGCTGTCGAGGAGCCGATGGCACAGCCGCAGCAGCGCCCCGCCAAAGGGGTGGTGCGCTTCTACAATTTTCTGCCCGAGGGCGATTCCTTCCTCGATGAGGTGCTGACGGGTTTGGCGCGGCAGCAGAAGACGCTGCCACCGAAGTACTTCTACGACGCGCGCGGCTGCGAGCTGTTCGAGAGAATCTGCACGCTGCCGGAGTACTATCCCACGCGCACCGAGCTCGCGATCATGCGCGAGCATGCCGGCGCGATGGCGACGTTCCTCGGCCCGGATTGCCAGTTGATCGAGTTCGGCAGCGGCTCGAGCACGAAAACGCGCATCCTGATCGAGCGGCTGCAGCCGCCGCTGTACCTGCCCATCGACATCGCGGGCGAGGCGATCAGGGAGGCCGCAGCCGGTCTCGCTCGGGCATTCCCCTGGCTCAACATCAATGGCGTGTGCGCCGATTACACCAGGCCGCTGACGCTGCCCGAGTTCGCCGGCGTGCCGATCCGCAGAAAAGCCGTCTATTTTCCCGGCTCGACCATCGGCAATTTCACCCCGCACGAATCGGTCGAGTTCCTGAAGCGCGCCCGGCGCATGGTCGGTCCGGGCGGCGCCCTGCTCATCGGCGTGGATCTGAAAAAGGACAAGCGGCTGCTCGACGCCGCCTACGACGACGCAGCGGGCGTGACCGCGGCGTTCAACCTTAACCTGCTCGCGCGCATCAATCGCGAACTGGGCGGGGATTTCCAGTTGCGGCGCTTCCGCCACAAAGCTTTCTATGACGAGGCCAAGGGCCGGATCGAGATGCACCTCGAAAGCCTCGCCTCGCAGTTCGCCCATGTCGGCGGCGAGCGCTTCCGCTTCCGCGCGGGCGAAACCATCCATACGGAGATTTCCTGCAAGTACGGCATCGAGGAATTCCAGGCCGTGGCGCAGCGCGCCGGCTTCGCGCCCGAGCAGACCTGGATCGACGCGGCCAAGCGGTTCAGCGTGCACGGCATGATCGCGAAGTAGCCCGAAAAACAATATACGGTGCCTTAAATTCCGACGCTGCCAAGAGCGGCCATTGCGCGCTCGTGCGCGCCAACCGTGTTTTTGGTACGGATAGAAACATCCGTACCAAAAACACGGTTCCGGATAAAGGCAATAACGGTTTAGGGTTGCTTTTATCCAAGATCGCCGATTACGCACGGATGGTTTTTCATCCGTGCGTAATCGGCGATCCGCGCGGACGGCTTTTCGTCCGCGCCAATTCGAAGCTCTGCAACAACGTGGAGCGCGATTTAGGTCGCTACGTATAGAATGTTGATTTTGGTCAAGGTGGCGCGGCAGCAAAGGTCTATTTTTTTTGCGTAGCGGGTAAGTTGTGTCCACTCCCGGGCCGGGCGGGGGCCGGGCGCGCGCCAGCTCGCGCCGCGGGGTCAAAGCAAGGGTAAATCATGCAACCAAGCATCACCACCATATACAATCTCGAGGTCAACCCGAAGATTCCACAACGGCTGATCCGGCTGGAGGAGTTGGCGAACAATCTTTGGTATAGCTGGGACATCATGCCCACGCGGGCGCTGTTTTCGCGTCTGGATCCGGCCTTGTGGAATGCCGTAGGACACAGCCCCAAGGCCTTGCTCAAGCGCATCCAAGAGCGGCGGCTGTTGGATGCGGCCGAGGACAAGGTATTCATCGACAACTACAACCGCGTGCTTTCGGCCTACGACAGTTATCATGGAGCGCCGCTGGGCCGCGACGCGGCGGATCAAGCGCTAGGGCCGTCCGACCTGGTCGCCTATTTCTGTGCCGAATTCGGTTTCCATGAGAGCCTGCCGATCTACTCCGGCGGTCTCGGAATACTGGCCGGAGATCACTGCAAGGCGGCGAGCGACCTGCGCCTTCCCTTCGTCGGCGTCGGCCTGCTCTACCGCCAAGGCTATTTCTTCCAGACCATCGACAGCCACGGCAACCAGGGGGCTACTTACGTAGACTCGGATTTCGACGATCTGCCGATCTCGCCGGTGCAGCGCGAAGACCGGTCTGAATTGAAAATCACGGTTGAATTTCCCGGGCGCGAGGTCAAGGCGAAGGTGTGGCAGGTGCGCACCGGCCGCGTGACCTTGTACCTGCTCGACACCGACATCGAGGAAAACAACCCGCAAGACCGCTACATCGCGCATCAACTCTATGGCGGCGACCGCTCCACCCGCATCGAGCAGGAGATCGTGCTCGGCGTAGGCGGGGTGCGTGCGCTCGCCGCGCTCGGCTTGAAGCCCGCGGTCTGGCATATCAACGAAGGGCATGCGGCGTTCCTGATCCTGGAGCGCCTGCGCGACCTGGTGCATCAGGGGCTCGATTTCGCCAGCGCGCTAGAGGCGGTGGCGGTGAACACGGTGTTCACCACCCACACCGCCGTGCCCGCGGGGCACGACCATTTCTCGACGCAAATGCTGCTGCATTATTTCCAGGACTGGTGCCGCGATCTGCGCATCCCCGGCGAGCAGTTGCTGGCGCTGGGCTTGGGGCCGGGCGCGAGCGAATTCAACATGACCACGCTCGCCGTGCGCGGCTCGCGCTTCCACAACGGGGTTTCCAAGATTCATGGCGAGGTGTCCTCGCGCATGCTCGGCGATCTGTGGCCGCAAATCCCGCCGCAAGAGAATCCGATCACTTCGATCACCAATGGCGTGCACGTGCCGACCTTCCTGTCGCCGGAATGGGCCGATGCCTTCGACCACTTTCTCGGCTACGGCTGGAGCCAGAGGCTGGGCGACCAGAGTTGCTGGGACCAGATCAGCGCGGTGCCGGATCATCTGTTCTGGAGCACCCGCCAGCACCTGAAGTCGCAGTTGCTGCATTTGGTGCGCTACCGCCTGCGCGAGCAGAACGCGCGCAACCAGGGCAGCGAAGCGCACTTGGATCGGCTCCTCCGGCTCTGCAGTCCGGACAATCCGACGGTGCTGATCATCGGTTTTGGCCGGCGCTTTGCCACCTACAAGCGAGCCGCGCTGTTGTTCGAGGATCTGGACTGGTTGCGCCAACTGCTCGGCGACCCGCAGCGCCCCGTGCTGTTTCTGTTCGCCGGCAAGGCGCATCCAGCCGACGTGCCCGGGCAGGATCTGATCCGGCGCGTGATGCAGGTGGCGCAAATGCCGGAATTCGAGGGCAAAATACTGCTGATCGAAGGCTATGATTTGCGCCTCGGCCGGCGCATGGTTTCCGGCGTCGACGTCTGGCTCAACAACCCGGTCTACCCGCTCGAGGCCTCGGGCACCTCGGGCATGAAGGCGGCGCTCAACGGCGTGGTCAACCTGTCGGTGCTCGACGGCTGGTGGGGTGAAGGCTACGACGGGTCGAACGGCTGGGCGATCAAGCCGGCCGCCGCCGGGATCGACGACGCCGTCCGCAATCGCGAGGAAGCGCGCACGCTCTACGAAATCCTGCAGGATCAGGTCATTCCGCTTTACTACAACCGCACCAGCGCGGGCTACTCGCCCGAATGGGTCAAGCTGGCGAAGCGTTCCATCACCAGCCTTTTGCCGCGATTCAATTCGAACCGCATGGTGGGCGAATACGTGGCCAAGTGCTATTTGCCGGCGGCGCAACAGGGCCGGCGCTACGCCGACAAGCAGTTCGAGGTCGCGCGCTCGGTCGCCGCCTGGAAGTCCCGGGCACGGCAGGCTTGGCCGGGGGTGACGATAAGGCGGCTCAATTCGCCGCAAAAGCGCATTCAGTTCGGCGAGACGCTGCGCATCGAAGCGGCGGTAAGGCTGAACGGCCTGAACCCGGAGGATGTGGCCGTGGAATTGTTGGTGAGCCGGGCTGGGGAATTCGGCAAAGGCGAGTCGAGACACCACCGATTTGCCGCGCAAGACGCGGACGCGGGCGGCGAGCACCGTTTTGTGCTGGAACTGGCTCCGGAGATGTGCGGCAAGCTGGATTACCGCATTCGCGTTTATCCGTGGCATGAGTTCTTGACTCATCCGCTCGAATTGGGGCTGATGATTTGGGCTTGAGCTGTTCACTGCGTCTTGAATACTGTCGCGTGCGGCGAGCGGACTTGCGCGCTGCGCGCGCCAACCGTGCTTTCTGCGCGGATGAAAAGCGTATCCGCACAGAAAGCACGGTTACGGTTAACGCCAGACACGGCTTGAGGTTTTATACAAGATCGCTGATTGCGCGCGGATGTGTTTTTCATCCGCGCGCAATCAGCGATCCGCGCGGACGGTTTTCGTCCGCGCAATGGTACAACCCTGAGGTGAACAAAGGGGCAGCCCCTTTTTGATGCGATGAGCGAATGCCTTGCGGATCCGAAGCCTTGCTATTGTTTCTGTGCCAGCCGCGCGTAAATCGCGGCATAGCGGCGCGCGCTCGGCTCCCAGCCGAAATCCCTGGCCATGCCGTTGCGCTGCAGTGCGGGCCAGGTAGTGCCGTCGCGCCAGGCGCGCGCGGCGCGCTCGACCGCGGCGAGCAACGCCGGCGCGCTCGGCTCTCGAAAAACAAAGCCGCTGGCGCTGCCATCGGCGAGCGTCGCCGCAGTGCAGTCGACCACCGTGTCGGCGAGTCCGCCGGTGGCGCGCACGATCGGCGGCGTGCCGTAGCGCTGGCTGTACATCTGGTTCATGCCGCAGGGCTCGAAGCGCGAGGGCATGAGGAAGGCATCGGCGCCGGCTTCGATCAGATGGGCCAGTCCCTCGTCAAAGCCGATGGTGGTGCTTGCCTGCCCGGCATGGACCTGCGCCAGCGCGAGAAAGCCGCGCTCGAGTTGAGGATCGCCGCCACCGCCGAGCAGCGCGAGTTGTGCCGGCAACGCCAGCAACTGCGGCGCGATCTCGAGCAGCCAGTCGAGCCCTTTCTGCGCGGTGAGCCGGCTCACCACGGCAAACAGGGGCACGGAAGGCGAGGGCGAGAGGCCGAGGCGCCGCTGCAGCGCGCGCTTGTTGATCGGTTTGGATGCGAGCGTATCGGCAGTGTAGCGGGAAGCTATCAGGGAATCGGTGGCAGGGTTCCACAAGTCGGTATCGATGCCGTTGAGTATGCCGTAGAGGCTATCCTTGCGCGCGGCGAGCAACCCGTCGAGGCCGAAACCGAGGGCTTCGCTTTGAATTTCCAGCGCATAGCCCGGGCTTACCGTGGTGATGGCGTCGGCGAACTGCAGGCCGGCCTTGAGAAAGGAGAGCTTGCCGTAGAACTCGACGCCGTTGGGGCTGAAAGAGGCCGCAGGCAGGCCGAGCGCGGCGACGAACTCCGCCTCGAATATCCCTTGAAAGGCAAGATTGTGTATGGTCTGCAGCGTCGCGGCTCGCGCGCCGGCCGCATAGCGCAGGTGGGCGGGGGCGAGGCCGGTCTGCCAGTCGTTGCAGTGAACCACCTGCGCTTGCCAGTCGAGCGGACCGCCGACGCTGCCGAGCAGCGCGGCGACGCGCGACAGCAGACCGAAGCGCAGCGCGTTATCGCTCCAGTCGCTGCCGGACGCGTCCTGATAGGGTCCGCCGGGACGCTCATACAGTTCGGGGCAGTCGAGCGCGTAGAGCGGCACGCCCGACGCCATCCGGCCCTGGAGCAGGCGCGAACCGGGAAAATCCGCCATTGGCGCGATGCGCGCGACTTCGCGGTAGCCCGGCAGCAGCGCGAGCACCTGGCGGTAGCCGGGCAGCAGAATCCGGACATCGACTCCGAGCCTCGCGAGCGCGGCGGGCAAGGCCGCGCTGACATCGCCCAGGCCGCCGGTCTTCACCAGAGAGGCGCATTCCGACGTGGCGAACAGGATGCGCAGTGGGCTGGCTTGCACGGCTGTGTCGGTGGCGGAAGGGGTCACGGATTCAGGTGGCGGCGCGGCATGAATGCGCGCATCAGGCGCCCAATGTTAGCAGGGGTTCGGATTCCCGGCCCAGGCTTTGCGTCGGTCGCTTGCCGATGATACTCGCCGGCGACATCGGCGGCACCAAAGCGCTGCTCATGCTGGCGACATTGCGTCAGGGCCGGCCGGCAGCGGTGCTGGAGCGGCGTTACGCCGTCGCCTCCTTTGCCGACTTCTCCGCGCTGCTGGCGCGCTTTCTCGATGAATGCCGCCGGCATTGCGGCCGCGAGCTGCGCCTCGCCAGCGCCTGTTTCGGCGCGGCCGGACCGGTGTTGGCCGATTGCATCCAGATGACCAACCTGCTCTGGCGCCTCGATGCAGGGGCGATCGCCGCCGAGTTCGGCATCGGGCGCGTGCTGCTGGTGAACGATTTCGCGGCGGCGGCAAAGGGAGTGGAGGCGCTGGGTCCGGGCGACGGCACGATTTTGCAGCGCGGCGAGCCTCTGCCGCGCGCCGCGCGTGTGGTCATCGGCGCGGGTTCAGGGCTGGGGGTGGCCTACGCGCTGCCGCAGGGGAAGCGATACCAAGTGATCTCGGGAGAGGGCGGGCATGCGGGTTTCGCTCCCGCGGATGACGAGCAGATGCGCTTGTGGCGGGCGCTCCATGCGCAACTTGGCCGCGTCAGCGTCGAGCACGTGGTCTCCGGACCGGGCCTCACGCGCATCTACGACTTCCTGCGCGCGGGGCTGACGCAGACGCCGGCCTTGCGCGAGGCGGTGCGCACCGAAGGCGCGGCCGCGATCAGCCGCCATGCCCTGGAGCGGAACGATCCGCTTGCCTGCCGGGCGCTCGATCTGTTCATCGCCTGCTACGGCGCGGTGGCAGGCGATCATGCGCTGACGGCGATGGCACGCGGCGGCGTCTACATCGCCGGCGGCATTGCCCCGAAAATTCTCAGCCGGCTTGCGGCCGGCGGCTTCGTCGCGGCGTTCAATGCCAAAGGCGCGCATACTCAAGTGAATCTCAGGATTCCAGTCCAGGTCGTCACCACCGAGCGTCTCGGGCTGCTCGGCGCGGCGCTGATTGCAGCGCGACGTTAAGCGTCGCCGCTTGACAAATGTCAATGCCGGTACGCCGTCGGCGGCTATGCTTTAATCGTGCAAGTGGGTCCATGAAAGGAGGCGGGCTATGCAAAGTACACAAACGCGTTCGCACAAAACCAAGGCGACGCCGAAGATGACCAATCGCGGCGGGACAGTTGCAGTCAAGTCAATGCAAGCCAAAGCGGAAACGCGGCCGGTCAATCGCGCGGGCATCAGTGCGCAAGAGCGCGAGAACTTCATTGCGCAGGCCGCTTATTTTCGCGCCGAAAAGCGGGGGTTTGCCCCTGGCTGCGAATTGCAGGACTGGGTCGAGGCCGAGGCGGAAGTCCTGCGTCTGATCGGCGGCGGTTAGCGTTGAGGCGGCGCGAGGATGATGGCGCCCAGCGGGGGTACGGTTACACTGGTCGAGTAAGGCCGATTCATCCAGGCGCGGGCTTCGGCTTCGATCCGGCTGCCGTTGCCGATGTTGCTGCCGCCGTAATAATGCGAGTCGCTGTTGAAAATCTCGTCGTAGGCGCCCGGCCATGGCAGTCCGATGCGGTAGCCAATGCGCGGGACCGGGGTGTAGTTGAGGATGACGATAAGCCCGGCGCCGTTGCGGGCGCGCCGCTCGAAACAGACGATGGACTGCTCGGCGTCATGGCAATCGATCCACGCAAACCCCTCCGCGGCATGGTCGAGTTCATGCAAAGCCGGGCTGTCGCGGTACAGGCGGTTCAGGTCGCGCGCGAGGCGCGCGATACCGGCGTGCGCGGCGTTGCCGAGCAGCGCCCAGTCGAGCTCGGCTTGCGCCGCCCATTCGCGCTCCTGCCCGAATTCGCTGCCCATGAAGTTGAGCTTCTTGCCGGGAGAGGTCATTTGGCAGGCGAACAGCAGCCGCAGATTGGCGTAGCGCTGCCAGTCGTCGCCAGGCATCTTCCCGAGCAGCGAACCCTTGCCGTGCACCACCTCGTCATGCGACAGCGGCAGGACGAAGTTTTCGGTGTAGGCATACAACTGGCCGAAGGTGAGCCGGTCGTGGTGATAGCGCCGGTGCACCGGGTCGTGCGCGAGATAGTCGAGCGTGTCGTGCATCCAGCCCATGTTCCATTTCAGCGTGAAGCCGAGGCCGCCGAGATATACCGGCCGCGACACCATCGGCCAGGCGGTCGATTCCTCGGCGATGCTGAGCACGCCGGGGAACTCGGCGTGCAGCATGATGTTGAGTTCGCGCAGAAACTCGACCGCTTCCAGGTTCTCGTTGCCACCGTAGCGGTTGGGCAGCCATTCGCCGTCCTTGCGCGCGTAGTCGAGATAGAGCATCGAAGCGACGGCGTCCACGCGCAGCCCGTCGAAATGGAACTGCGACAGCCAGTAGTGCGCGCTCGAGAGCAGAAAACTCCGCACCTCGTTGCGGCCGTAGTTGAACGTGTGCGTGCCCCATTCCGGATGCAGGCCGAGGCGCGGATCCTCGTGTTCGTACAGCGCGGTGCCGTCGAAGCGCGCGAGCGCGAACTCGTCCTGCGGAAAATGCCCGGGCACCCAGTCGAGGATGACGCCGAGCCCGGCGCCGTGGCTGCGGTCGATGAAGGCGCGCAGTTCGTCGGCGCTGCCGTAGCGGCTGGTGGCGGCGAAATAGCCGGTGGTCTGGTAGCCCCAGGATTCGTCCAGCGGGTGCTCCGAGATCGGCATCAGCTCGATATGGGTGTAGCCCATGTCGGCCGCGTAGGGGATCAGCGCGTCGGCGAGTTCGCCGTACGAGTAGCGGCGGCCGTCAGGATGGCGCCGCCACGACCCGGCGTGCACTTCGTAGATGTTCAGCGGCGCGTGCAGCCAGTCGGCGCCTGCGCGCCGCTCGAGCCATGCGCCGTCTCCCCACTCGTGCTCGGCCGGATTGCTCACCCGCGCCGCCGTTGCCGGACGCAGCTCGAAACTCTGGGCGTAAGGGTCGGCTTTCACCAGCACGGCGCCGCTCGCGCGGTTGCGGATTTCGTATTTGTACAGCGTGCCGGCGGCCAGTTCCGGAATGAACAGTTCCCACGCCCCGCTCGCGCCGCGGGACTGCAGCGGATGCATGCGCCCGTCCCAGCGGTTGAAATCGCCGACCACGCTTACCCGCGCGGCATTGGGCGCCCACACGGCAAAGCGCACTCCGGCCACGCCCTCGAGCGTCAGCGGCTGCGCGCCGAGGGTGAGATAGGCCTGGTGCAGCCGGCCGGCGCCGAACAGATACAGGTCGTCGGCGGACAGCGTAAGCGGAAACGAGTAGGGATCGTAGCATTCGCGCACGCCGTGCTCTTCCTCGAAACGCAGGCGGCAGGGCGACGGCGGCCGTGCGCCCAGGCGTGTTTCGAACAGTCCCGCGACGGTACCGCGGGGAAGCGCGGTCCAGCCCTCGGCCGTCGCTACCGCGGCCGCGCGTGCATGCGGGTTGTAGGCGCGCATGCTCCAGATGTCGCCGCGGCGTTGCGCACCGAGGCAGCCGTAGGGGTCGTGCAGGCGCGCCTCGGCGAGCAGCAGGAGCTGCGGATCGGGTCCGGGTGCGAGTGCGGTAGGCATGCGGTGGCGCGGCGGCTATGCAGACGGTGGTTGGTCCGGTCCGAGACAATTGAGGTCCATGGCCATGAGTATAGGCGAAGTTGAGATCCGCGGTCATATGGATGGCTTCGACCAGGGCGGTCAGGCCGCCGATCGCCGTCGCTACAAACGGCGGGCGTCCTGGGAGGTCGAGAGTCTTGCCCACGACGCGCTCGCCATCATCCTCGCTGGCGGCCGCGGCTCGCGCCTGGCCGAACTCACCGATTGGCGCGCCAAGCCGGCGGTGCCTTTCGGCGGCAAATTCCGCATTATCGATTTTGCCCTGTCCAATTGCGTGAACTCCGGCATTCGGCGCATCGGCATTTGCACGCAGTACAAGGCGCAAAGCCTGATCCGGCACGTGCAGCGCGGCTGGAGCTTTCTCGACGGCCGTTTGGGCGAGTTCGTCGAACTGCTGCCGGCGCAGCAGCGCGTTACCGCGGAATGGTACCGGGGCACCGCCGACGCGGTGTACCAGAACATCGATATCCTGCGCCGGCACGAAAGAAAATACGTGCTGGTCCTCGCCGGGGATCATGTCTATAAAATGGACTACGCGCGCATGTTGGCCGACCATGTGGCCAGCCGTGCAGTCATGACCGTCGCCTGCATCGACGTGCCGCTCGCCGACGCAATCCAGCTCGGCGTGATGACGGTGGACGCGAACGGCCGCATCACCGCCTTCAAGGAGAAGCCGGCGCGGCCCGTCCCCATGCCGGACCGCCCCGAGCGGACGCTTGCGAGCATGGGCATCTACGTGTTCGACGAGGCGTTCCTGTATGAACAGTTGATCCGCGACGCCGAAGACAGCGGCTCCAGCCATGACTTCGGCAAGGACCTCATTCCCCGGCTGGTCGAATCAGGTTTGCCGGTGCATGCGCACCGCTTCCGCGACAGTTGCGTCAACATGGCGAACGGCAAGCCGTACTGGCGCGATGTAGGCACGCTCGACGCCTACTGGGAAGCGAACACGGACTTGACCCGTGTTGTGCCCGATCTCAACTTGTACGACCGCGACTGGCCGATCTGGAGCTATCAGGAGCAACTGCCGCCGGCGAAATTCGTGTTCGACGACGACGGCCGGCGCGGCATGGCGGTCGATTCGCTGGTATCGGGTGGATGCATCGTCAGCGGCTCGATGGTGCGGCGCTCGGTGCTGTTCTCCAATGTGCGCGTGCAAAATTACTGCGAAATCGAGGATAGCGTCGTCCTGCCGAACGTCGAAATAGGCAATAATGTCACCCTGCGGCGAGTGATCGTGGACAAGCGCTGCCGCTTGCCCAGCGGGCTCGAGGCAGGCATCGATCCCGTGGCGGACCGCAAACGCTTTCACGTAACCGACCGGGGCGTGACCGTAATCGTTCCGGAGAGCCTCGGGCAACGAGTGCACCACCGCAAATGACCTCTCCCCGACTCCTCGATCTGGTGCTGGTTTGGCACATGCACCAGCCGGACTACCGCGACCATGCCAGCGGCGAGTTCATGTTGCCTTGGGTGTACCTGCACGCGATCAAGGATTACACCGACATGGCCTGGCATCTGGAGCGCCACCCGGGCATGCGCGCGGTGATCAACTGGGTGCCGGTGCTGCTCGACCAACTGGAGGACTACGCCGACCAGTTCGCGAGCGGGACGCTGCGCGACCCCTTGTTGCGGCTGCTCGCCCGCGATCATGCAACCGCGCTGACCGAGGACGAGCGCACGCTGGTGCTGGAGCGATGTCTGCGCGCCGACAATTCGAGAATGATCGAGCCATACCCGCCGTTCAAGCACCTGCACGACCTGTTCCGCACGCTCGAGGCGCGAGGCGGCCCGGCGCTGCGCTACCTGTCGGATCACTATTTCTACGACGTGCTCGTCTGGTATCACCTCGCCTGGACCGGGGAAACGGTGCGGCGCGAATCGGAACTCGTGCCGCGGCTGATGGCGATCGGGCAGCAATTCGAGCAGCATCACCGCCACGAACTGTTTCGGCTCATCGGCGAACTGGTGCGCGGCGTGGTCGGGCGCTATGCGCGGCTGGCCGAGGCGGGACGCATCGAACTGTCGACTACGCCGCATTATCATCCGCTGGCGCCGCTGCTGCTCGATTTCCATTCCGCGCGCGAGGCCGAACCCCAAGCGCCGCTGCCGGAGACCGCGATCTACCCCGGCGGTCGCGAGCGCGTCATGGTCCATCTGCGGACCGCGCTCGAAAGCCACACGCGCCGCTTCGGCGCGACGCCGCGCGGCGTCTGGCCGGCCGAAGGCTCGGTGTCTTCGAGTTTGGTCGGCCTGCTGAGCGGCAGCGGCCTGGCGTGGACGGCGAGCGGCGAGCAGGTGCTTGCGAACAGCATTGGCGCGGCGCACCGTGGGACGCCGCGATCGCACTATCTGTACCGCCCGTACCGGCTGCGCGGCGCGCCGGATCTGGCCCTGTTCTTTCGCGACGACAAGCTCTCCGACCGGATCGGCTTCGAGTACCGGAAATGGCACGGCAGCGACGCGGCGGCCAATTTCGTCGGCGAACTGGAATCCATCGCCGCCGAGGCCGGAGCGGACGAACGGCCGCTGGTGAGCGTGATTCTCGACGGCGAAAACGCCTGGGAGCACTACCCCTATAACGCATACTATTTTCTGAGCGAGTTGTATAAGGCGCTGGAATCGCACCCTTCGATTCGACCGACGACGTTCGATGCATTCCTGCTCGCGTGCTCGAACGCCGGCGCGGCCGCCGGCCGGCCGCCTGCCGCAACGCACCAGTTGGAGCGGCTGGTCGCCGGGAGCTGGGTATACGGCAATTTCGCCACCTGGATCGGGTCAACCGACAAGAACCGCGCCTGGGATCTGTTATGCGCCGTCAAACAGAGTTTCGACCTGGTGCGCGCAAGCGGGCGCCTCGACGCGGACGGCCTCGCCGCCGCCGAGCGGCAGCTCGCCGATTGCGAAGGTTCGGACTGGTTCTGGTGGTTCGGCGACTACAACTCGAGCGCTTCGGTGGCGAGTTTCGACCAGTTGTACCGCGCCAAGCTCGCCAACTTGTACCGGCTGATCGAATTGCCGGTGCCGGCGGTGCTGTCTGAACCTATTTCCCACGGGCATGGCGACCCCGAAGGCGGCGGCAGCATGCGCCGTGGGGACGCGCCGAAGGCGGCGCCGGGATGAGCGCATCGGTGGCATTGCTGTTCGGCGTGCACGCGCATCAGCCGGCGGGCAATTTCCCGCGGGTGCTGGAGGAGGCGCATGCGCACTGCTACCGGCCGTTCCTGGAAACCGTCTACCGCTATCCCCAATTCCGTTTTGCGCTGCATTTCAGCGGTCCGCTGCTCGATTACCTGCTGCGGCAGCATGCCGCGGACATGGCGCTGCTCGCGCGCATGGTGGAGCGCGGGCAGGTCGAGTTGTTCGGCGCAGGCGATGCCGAGCCCGTGCTCGCCGCGATCCCGAACCGCGACCGGCTGGGCCAGATCGCCAAGCTCAGCCGGAAGCTCGCCGCGCGCTTCGGCCACGCCCCCGAGGGGGCCTGGCTGACCGAGCGCGTTTGGGAAGCGACGGTGGTGCCGGCGTTGGTCGATTGCGGCATCCGTTACGTTACCGTCGACGATTACCACTTCCTCGCGAGCGGCAAGTCCGTGGCCGAGCTCGACGGCTATTTCACCACCGAAGAAGACGGGCGCAGGCTCGACCTGTTTCCGATCTCCGAGGCGCTGCGTTACCGCATTCCGTTTGCGCTGGCCGAGGAGAGCGTCGCTTACCTCGAAGGCCTGGCGCGCGAGCCGGGTCCCACGGCCGCAATCTATTTCGACGACATCGAAAAATTCGGCATCTGGCCGGAAACCTACGCATGGGTGTACGAGAAAGGCTGGTTGCGCGAGTTCATCGAACGCGTGCTCGGGTCGAGGAAAATCACCACCCAAACTTTCGGCGAATACCGCGATCGCGTGCGCGCGCGCGGCGTCGTCTATCTGCCGACCACGTCCTATATCGAAATGAACGAGTGGACGCTGCCGGCGCGTGCGGCGCATGCCTACGCCGACCTGGTGGAACGCGAGAAGCGCGCCGGCAGCTATGAAGTGAGCAAGGCGTTTCTGCGCGGCGGCATCTGGAAGAATTTCGTGTCGCGCTATCCCGAGGCGAACTGGATGCACAAGCGCATGCTGGCGCTTTCGGAGCGCCTCGCGCGCCTGCCTGCGGCGCAGCGCACCGAGGAGATGCACGCGCTGCTGTATGCGGCGCAGGCGAACGACGCTTATTGGCACGGACTGTTCGGCGGGCTGTACCTGCCGCACCTGCGTCGCGCGGTGTATGCGGCGCTGCTCGAACTCGAGCGCACGCTCGACCGGCTCGACCCGCGGGCGGCGAGCCAATGCCTCGACCTCGATCTGGACGGCATCGACGAGCTGTTCCTGCGCAATGCCGATCTGCAAGCGGTGGTCAAGCTCGACGGCAGTGCCGCCGTCCTCGAACTCGACGCCTATGCCTTGGCGCAAAACTTTGGCGACACCCTGAGGCGCCATGCCGAGCACTATCACCGGCGCGTCCTCGGCGGGCCGGCGGCGGCGCCCCAGGGCGGCGGCATTGCGTCCGCCCACGACCGGCTCGATCTGAAGCACGACGTCGGCGCCGCCGATCTGGAGGCCGACGCGGCCGCGCGCACCTTGTTCCGCGATGCCTGGGTCGGTGCGCAAGGGGATTTGCAGCCGCTCAACGGCTACGATCTGCGCCGGGTGGATGGCGCGAGCGTGACATTCGGCGCTGCACGCGGCGACGCCACGCTGCAAAAGGAGATCGCGCTCTCCGGCAATCGCATCGGCGTCGGCTATCGCTACACTGGCGCGTTCGACGCATCCGGGAATTGCGGGTTCGAAAGCGCAATCGATCTCGCCATGCCGAGCTGCGATGGACCCGGCGCGCACTATCTTTACCGCGATGTTGTCGCCGGTGGCCTGGGCCAGCCTCTGGAGCTCGAGGGCATGTCCGAATTGGTGCTCGTCGACAATTTCATGGGCGGCAGCCTCACGCTGCGCTCGAATCCGCCCGCAGCGCTACGCGCCCGGCCGTGCTACACCGTGTCGCAGTCCGAAGGCGGCTTCGAGAAAATCATGCAGTCGGTTACGTTGACGCTGGCGTGGCCGCTGGATGCCGCTCACGCGAACATGGATCTGACGCTGGAAATACGCAAACATCCTGCCTGAGGTGGCCGCTGGCTTGACAATTGTCAAAAGGACGCCGGTAAAGACGTTTAGCCTGTCGACTGTGGCATTCGCCGAAGAAGGGGTACGCTCCAATGAAGATTCTCGCAATGGTTCTGGCGGGAGGCAATGGCACCCGGCTCCACCCGCTGACTGCCGAGCATGCAAAACCCGCGCTGCCGTTCGCGCACGGTTACCGGATTGTCGATTTCGTGCTCAGCAATCTCGTCAATTCGGATATCTCGCCGATCTATGTGCTGGTGCAGTACAAACCGCGATCCCTCGTCGCGCATATCCGCACCGCTTGGGCGCCGTGGTCCGGGGGTGCGCAACACCCCATAACGATAGTGCTTCCGGAAACGAGCGGTGAAGGTGGGCCGTTCACAGGTACGGCGAACGCCGTTTACCAGAATCTTCATTTGATCGAACGCGAGCGGCCCGACCTGGTAGCGGTATTTGCCGCAGATCACGTCTACCGCATGGATGTCCGGCAAATGGCGAGCTTTCATCAAGAGCGTGGCGCCGACGTAAGCATAGCGGCGGTTCCAGTGCCGATCGAAAAAGCGTCCGCCTTTGGCATCATGGCGACCGGCGCCGACGGCGAACTGCGTGATTTCCAGGAAAAACCCGAGCGGCCGGCGCCGATACCGACCGATCCGGGCTACGCTTACGCCTCGATGGGCAATTACCTGTTCAATCCCCCGGTTTTGCTGGAGTTGCTCGATCAGTCCAACCGGCGCGGCGATACGGACTTCGGTCGCCACATCCTGCCGTGCCTGCCGCATAGCCACCGCGTCTTTGCGTACGACTTCGCGAGCAACAAAGTTTCCGGGGTCAAGCCGTATGAAGAGCGCGGCTACTGGCGCGACATAGGTACGATCGATGCCTACCAAGCTGCGCAGCGAGACGTGTTGGGGCCGTTGCCGCGCTTCAACCTGGTGAATCCAAAATGGCCGATCCGCAGCGATGGTCAGCGCATGCCGAGGCGCATGCTGCTGCCCGCCGAGACGGTTCCGGCGGCAACCGCCGGTCCCGCAATGGGCGCGTGCGCGAATGTGATGCTCGTGGAATGAAATCGCCCGCGAGGATTATCTGAGTTCATCGCGCATCCTGTTTGAGCGGTTACGATAGGGGGCCGGTGGCGTGAGCTGACGACATTGCTACCCCCTCCGTGCACATCCACAGACTCACCGCCGACGAGGCCCTCGCCAGCCTGAAGACCTCCCCCGCCGGTCTCCTCCGGGCTGAGGCCGTGCGCCGGCTGGCGGAGTTTGGGCCCAATCATGTGGAAGATGTGGCGCGCGAGCATTTGCTCCTCGGTTTCGCCCGCGAGTTCACTCACTTTTTCGCCATCATTCTCTGGGCCGGCGCGGCGCTGGCGTTTCTCGCCGAGCAGTTTGATCCAGACCAGGGCATGGCCCGCCTCGGCATTGCCATCGTCGGGGTCATCCTCGTCAACGGCGTTTTCTCCTTCTGGCAGGAATACAAGGCCGAGCGCGCCGTGGCGGCACTGCGCCAGTTGCTGCCGCAGAAGGTGAAGGCGCGGCGCGGCGGCGAGATCGTGGAAATGCTGGCAGCCGAGCTCGTGCCCGGCGACATCGTGCTGCTGGAGGAGGGCAGCCTGGTTCCTGCCGACTGCCGCCTCATCGAGGCTTTCGCGCTGCGCGTGAACACGGCAACGGTCACCGGCGAGTCTCTGCCCAAAGCGCGCAATACCGAGCCGAGCATGGAGGAATCGCCCCTGTTCGCGAAGAACATCGCGCTCGCCGGCACTTCGGTGGTGTCGGGCCAGGCACGCGCGGTGGTGTACGCAACGGGCGCGCGCACCGAGTTCGGCAAGATCGCTCACCTCACGCAAACGACCGGCGAAGCCAGTTCGCCGCTGCAGCGCGAGATCGCGCGCCTGTCGCGCATCGTCGCGGCCCTCGCCACGGGCCTCGGCGTGGTCTTCCTTTTCATCGGCGAGACGCTGGGGCTGCCGACCTGGGAGAACCTGCTCTTCGCCATCGGCATCATCGTCGCCAACGTGCCCGAAGGGTTGTTGCCGACAGTGACGCTGTCGCTGGCGCTGGCGACGCAGCGCATGGCCAGGCGCAACGCCCTGGTGCGCCACCTGCCCGCGGTGGAGGCGCTTGGTTCGACTACGACCATCTGCTGCGACAAGACCGGCACGCTGACGCAGAACCGCATGTCGGTGAAACGCCTGTGGCTTGGCGGCGGGTTCGTCGAGCCGGCCGATCTCGCCGCGCAGCCGCGTCTGGCGCAGGATAACCGCCAGTTATTCGTCGCTGCCGCGCTCTGCCACAATCTGAACGAGGTGGACGACCATGGCCGGCGCAAGCTGCTGGGCGACCCGATGGAAGTGGCGCTGGCCGGCATCGGACGGCAGGCGAGCGGCGGACTGGACGGATTTGCGCGCATCGACGAGATTCCTTTCGACACCGACCGCAAGCGCATGTCGGTGTTGTGCGCCACGCCGCAAGGCCGCGTGCTCTACTGCAAGGGCGCGCCGGAGACGGTGCTCGCCGCCTGCGACCTAGTCCAGTTCGACGCGGGAATAGCGCCGCTCGACGCCGCGGCGAGGACGCGCCTGCTGGCGGCGCAGGACGCGATGACCGAAGCCGGGCTGCGTGTGCTGGCTTTCGCCCATTGCGCGGTCGAAGACGGCATGCCAGGCGAGGAGCGCGGCATGACCCTCACCGGCTTGGTCGGGCTGGAAGACCCGCCGCGACCCGAGGTGGCGCAGGCCATTTCGCGCTGCGCCTCGGCCGGCATCCGCATCATCATGGTCACCGGCGACCACCCGCATACCGCCCTCGCCATCGCGCGCGAGATCGGCTTGGTGAAGACGGAGCAGCCGGTGGTGATCGCCGGCGGCGAACTGCGCCGCATGTCGCCGGCGCAACTGCAACTCGCGCTCGACGCGAAGGAGATCCTTTTCGCCCGCGTCGCCGCCGAGCAAAAAATGCTGATCGTGCAGGCGCTGAAGAAAAAGGGCGAGATCGTGGCCGTCACCGGCGACGGCGTGAACGACGCCCCGGCGCTGAAGACCGCCGACATCGGCATCGCCATGGGCATCGCCGGCACCGACGTGGCCAAGGAGGCCGCCGACCTGATCCTGCTCGACGACAATTTCGCCAGCATTGTCGCGGCGATCGAAGAGGGGCGCGCGGTGTTCGAGAATATCCGCAAGTTCCTCACCTATATCCTCAGCTCGAACATCCCCGAGCTGGTGCCTTATCTTGCCTTTGCGCTGTTTAGGATCCCGCTGCCGCTAACCATCATCCAGATCCTGGCCGTCGACCTTGGCACCGACATGCTGCCGGCGCTGGCGCTGGGCGCCGAGAAACCCGATCCGGGCGTCATGAACCGGCCGCCAAGGGCGCGCGGCGAGCGGCTGCTGTCCTGGGGCCTGATCGCCCGCGCGTATCTGTTCCTCGGCGCGCTGGAGGCGGCGGCGGCGATGGCGGTGTTCTTTTTCGTCCTGGACGCGGCCGACTGGCGCTACGGCGAGCTGCCCGGCAAGACCGACCCGCTCTATCTGCAGGCGACCACCGCCTGCCTGGCGGCGATCGTGGCGACCCAGGTGGCGAATGTATTCCTCTGCCGCCACCCTCTGAAATCGTCGCTGTCCTTCAGCCCTTTCAGCAACGCGTTCATCCTGCCCGGCATAGCGGCGGAGCTGGGCCTAATCCTGTTCATCGTCTACGCTCCGGCCGGCAATTGGCTGTTCGGCACGGCGCCGATCGGGCCGGAGGTCTGGTTGCTCGCCGGCTTCTTCGCGGCGCTGATGTGGGCGCTGGAGGAAGTGCGCAAGGCATGGTTGCGGCGGATGCCCGTCCGATGAGTTGAACGGAGCGCGAACCCGGATGGCTAAATTGAAATCGATTTCTCATGCATCAATTGCGTTTGCGCAATTTCCGGGTTCGTCCATGATTAGAACGGCCGCGCCACGTACACGGCCCGAGCTCAGTTGCCGCAAGGCTTCGTCGGCCAATGCCAGGGGGAAAGTTTCCACCTCCGCTTTGATGTCCTCGACTCCTCGGATGATGCGTCCGGCCGCAGAATTTGGTATAAAGTCGCAAGGTGTTTTTAACGGAGTGGTCAATTTGCTTTATGCCCTGCATGAAATGAGTCACGCGGCGCTGGCGCCCTGGCAGATGTGGGCCAGCATGAACGCCAGCATGTTCAGCCACCCTTTCAGCCCGCTTTCCTACTCTCCGCTCAGCCGCAACATCGCCGCCGGAAACGAGCTCTTCATCCGCGTCACCCAGCGCTACCATAAACCCGAGTTCGGCATCAGTGAAACCCGCATCGGCGGCAAGGCGGTCGCCGTCAGCGAAAGCGTCGCCGTCGACAAGCCTTTTTGCCGGCTGCTGCACTTCGAGCGCGACCTCGGCGCGCGCCGGGTTTCGCACAAAGGGCGCGCCGATCCCAAAGTGCTGCTGGTGGCGCCGCTGTCCGGTCACCACGCCACGCTGTTGCGCGATACGGTGCGCACGCTCCTGCCCGATCACGACGTCTATATCACCGATTGGGTGGACGCGCGCATGGTGTCGCTGTTCCATGGGCCCTTTTATCTCGACGATTACGTCGATTACGTGCGCGAGTTCATCACCTTGCTCGGGCCGGAGGTGCATGTCATCTCGGTGTGCCAGCCGACGGTGCCGGTGCTGGCCGCGATCGCGCTCATGGCCGATGCGGACGCGAGCATCAAGCCGCGCACCATGATCATGATGGGCGGGCCGATCGACGCCCGGCGCAGTCCGACCGCGGTCAATAACCTCGCCACGCGCAAGCCTCTTTCTTGGTTCAACAGCAACGTGATCCAGCGCGTGCCGGCGAAATATCCGGGATTCATGCGCCGGGTCTATCCGGGTTTTCTGCAGCACCTGGGGTTCGTCGCCATGAACCCCTCGCGCCATGCCGAAGCGCACCGTGATTTCTACAATCATCTGGTCGAGGGCGACGGCGAGTCGGCCGAAGCGCACCGGCGCTTCTACGACGAGTACAACGCGGTGCTCGACATGCCGGCCGAGTACTATCTGGACACCATCAAGACGGTGTTCCAAGAATTCTCCTTGCCGCAGGGGCGCATGTTCGTGCGCGAGCAGTTGGTGCGGCCGCAGGCCATCAGCAAGACGGCGCTGCTGACGATCGAAGGCGAACTGGACGATATTTCCGGCAACGGCCAGACCGAGGCGGCACACGGGCTGTGCACCGGTATCCCGGCGAAGAAGCGCGAGCACTATCTCGCGCCCGGCGTCGGGCATTACGGCATTTTCAGCGGCCGCCGCTTCCGCGAGATGCTGTATCCGCGCATTCGCGGCTTCATCCGGCGTCATGCGTAGAAAAGACGCCCTTGGCAGCCGAGGCGCCGGTGAGCGAGTTCGCCACCCGCGCCAAGGTCGCCTGGGTGCGGCTCCCGCGCAAGGGGCGCGAAGCCGATCCGCTGGCGTGCCGAAGTGTCAAAAAAGCGGGCCGATGCGGGTGATCGCCCTGATCGACCATCCACGCGTGATGCGGCGCATCCTCTCGCACCATGCGCTGACCCCACGCCTTTCAGAATTCGCTCCAAATTGACGTAAGCGGCATTGCAATGGGCCGAGCGCAGGCGCAAAATGTTCTCAGCGCAATGCTCGGCAGCACTGAATCAGCGCCAGACCGTCGCTATCGGCAAGACGCGCGAAAAGAGGCAGGATTGAATTTCCTATCATTGACCTGACAACAGGAGCAACGGCATGAAGAAAAGTATTCCAGGATTGGTCGCCACCCTCTGCGCGCTGGTGTGCGCGTTGACCGTCGGTAGCGCCTTGGCGCAGGGCCGCTACCCCGACAAGCCGGTCAAGGTGCTGGTCGGGTATGCGCCGGGCGGATGGCCCGATGCCATCGCCAGGGTCGTCGGCCAGAAGCTGGCCGAGATCTGGGGCCAGCCAGTCGTGGTCGACAACCGGCCTGGCGCCAATGGCAGCTTAGCCGCCGACTTGCTCGCCAAGGCGGCGCCCGATGGCTATACCCTGCTGTTGGCGGACAGTACGGTCTTGGCGGTCAATCCGCTCATTTACCTCAAACTGCCGTACAGCGCAAAGGATCTGCTGCCGGTCGTGCTCGCCGCCACAGCGCCGATGTTTCTTGCCGTGCACAAATCGCTGCCGGTGAATTCGCTGCAGGAACTGATCGCGATGGCGAAAGCCCAGCCCGGCAAGCTGAACTATGGCTCTTCAGGCATAGGCAGTCCCCATCACCTGTCGATGGAATCCATGATTTCGGCGCTCGGCCTGGACATCACGCACGTGCCGTACAAGGGCAGCGGCCAGTCGGTCCCGGCGCTGGTCGGCGGGCAGGTACCGATGTTGTTCGCGGCCTATCCGTCGCTCGCCTCGCATGTGAAGGCCGGCACGGTGAAGCTGATCGCATCGAACGCGATCAAGCGCGCCACATTCGCGCCCGAGGTGCCGACGATCGCCGAGTTGGCGATCCCGAACTATAATTTCGCCGTGTCGGGCGGAATCTTCGCCCCGGCGGGTACGCCGCGCGAGGTCGTCAACAAGATCGCGGCGGACATAAGCCGCGTGGTCAGGATGCCCGACGTGATGGAGAAATTTACCGGCATGGGCACCGAATCCGCGGGCGGCTCGCCCGAGGATTATGCGGCACTGCTCAAGGGTGACGTCGAAAACTGGGGACGGGCGGTTAAGGCGGCGGGAATGAAACCCGAGTAATTCCATTTCTAATTCGCGAGTGAACTAGAACCTAGCGTAGCGTGAGCACAATCGGCTCCAGCGCTTCGCCCGGCGGCAGCACCCGGCCGATGGCCGCCGCATGCGCGTACCCCAGTGCGCGCAGGGTCTCCAGGCAGGCCGCTACACGCTCCTGCGGGATGCTGGCGAGCAGCCCCCCGGCGGTCTGCGGATCGAAGATCAGGGCATAGCGCGGATGGCTCACCGCTTCCTGCTGGTTGCGTAGCGCGCGGCGCAGTCGCACGTTGGCCGGCTGCAGCGAGCTGAGGATTCCGGCCGCGCTGGTCTCCTCGGCGCCCTCCAGGACGGGCAGCGCCGCAAGGTTCAGTTCCGCGTCCACGCCCGAGGGTCGGGTCATCTCCAGCAGATGCCCAAGCAAACCAAAGCCGGTCAGGTCGGTACAGGCACTGGCGCCATGCTCACGCAGGCACTGCGCCCCCAGGCGGTTCGACTGGCACATCGAGACCAGGGCCGCGTCGATCCAGCGGCCGCGGGCTGCCAGGCGCGCATGCGCCGCAAACAGCGTGCCGGTGCCGATCGGCTTGGTGAGGATCAGCGCGTCGCCCGGCCGCATGCCGCTCTTCTTCATCACCGACGCGAGATCTTCATCCACCAGGCCGTTGACGGCAAAACCCAGCGCCAGCTCTTTTCCCTCGCCGGTGTGGCCTCCCACCAGCGCGCAGTTCGCATCGTTAAGCACTTCGACCGCGCCGGACATCATCTGAAATAATACGTCCTCTACCTTGGCTTCCAGCCCGGCGGGTACGGTGACGATCGCCGTGGCCGATTGTGCCTCGGCCCCCATCGCGAAAATGTCTCCCAGCGCATGGTTGGCCGCGATCTTGCCGAAGAGGTAGGGGTCATCGATGAAGGCGCGGAAGAAATCCACCGTGTGCACCATTGCCTTGCCCGGCGGCACGCGCACCACCGCGGCGTCGTCGGGCGCGTGCAAGCCGATCAACACGTCGTCGCGAGCGACGGGATCGAGCGCGCCGAGTGCGCGCGCGAGCACCGTGGCGCCGACTTTCGCGCCGCAGCCGCCGCAGCGCATGGCGATTGCGGAGATGGCTTGCGCGGCCTCCTCCCGATCGAGCTTGACCGATGATGGTGCTTCCGCGGGCTCGGATTCCATGTCCGGAAGCTGGTTGAACTTGAGCATGAAGCGGCGGTCGATCCAATCCTTCCAGCGCCACACCCAGGCGCCCTGGAACCCGAGCGCGCCGCGCGAAGCCACGGCATACCGATCGCCGGTGCTGATCAGCGCGAGCCACTTGCTCTGCGGGCGGTAGGGTTTGAGCGCTCCGCCCTCGACGGCGCGGCGCAGGTTCTCTGCCAGCGGTAATGCCTGCCGCACCGCGAATACTCCCGCCTTTTCGCGCGGGTGGTTCACCATGCTGGCGATGTCGCCCGCGGCAAACACTTTCGGGTCGGTCAGCGTCTGTAGGGTATCGGTCACCTGAATGAAACCGTCGGCATCCAGAGCGAGGCCGGTATCGCGCAGCCACGGCGCGCCGCCCGCGCGCGTGACCCAGACGATTTCGTCGGCGTCCACCGTTTCGCCGCGCGTTGTTTGCAGGCATGCCGCCGACACCTGATTGACCTCGGCGTTGCAATGCAGACCGACACCGCGTTTGGCCAGCACCCGCTCGAATGCGCGGCGCACCGAAGCATTGTGGGTCGGCAGGATGATCGGATCGCCGGTCAGCAAGTGGAAGCTGAGCTCATCGGGGTTACGCCCCGACGCGCGCAGCTCCTTGCGCAAGCGGTACTGCATCGCCAGAGTCAACTCGACCCCGCCGGCGCCGGCGCCGACCACGGCGATGCGCGTGACCCCGGCGTGTTTGCGCACGCGCTCGAGCAGCAACCGCCAGCGCTGGTTGAAGTCGTTGATCGGTTTCACCGGCACGGCGTGCTCGGCTGCGCCGGCCACATTGTTCATCTGCGGCGTGGAGCCGATGTTTATCGACAGATAGTCGTAGGGCACCGGCGGGCGATTGCGGCAGAGCACCTCGCCTGCGTCGCGGTCCAGCCCCAGCGCTTCATCGCGAAACAGACGCGCGCCGGCAAACCGGGCCAGCCTTGAGAGGTCGATGTGGACTTCGTCGTAACTGTAGTGTCCCGCGATATAGCCCGGCAGCATGCCGGAATACGGCGTGTGGGTGTCGCGGCAGATCACGGTCAAGCGGACACCGGGCAAGGGATGCATGCCGAAGCGCCTGAGCACGCCGACATGACTGTGCCCGCCGCCGACGAGCACGATATCCCGGAGGATCGGTTGATCCGGCGATTGCATCGCGAAAACCCTTTCATGCATGGCATGCCAACGGCGAATGATAGTGCAAAATTGATTCCCCGCTGCCGGCCAGCGCGGATGTCAGTGAACGAGTGGCGAGGCAATTGGTACAAGTGTTTTCAACGCCGGTCGCAAAGGTGCGCCTGGAGCGGAACTGCGAGTGCAACTGATGTTCGCAGCCGGCCGGCTCCGTCCCCGTCTGTCGGTTCGGATCTGTCGGGAGGATCTTGTGCATTTGTTCGGCCTCAAGTATGGTCATTACCTCGCAATAAAAGCCGGCAGCCGAGGCGCGCGGGCACGTAGAAAACCGCTGCAATCGGAACACCATGGAAAAAGTGCGCGTATCCAAACTGATGTCGCTGCAGGGTTTGTGCTCGCGCCGCGAAGCCGACAGCTACATCGAGCGCGGCTGGGTGTTCGTCGACGGCGAACGGGTTACCGAACTCGGCACGCGCATCGATCCGGCGAGCAGGATTACCTTGAACAAGGCCGCGCAGGCGAGCCAGCTCGCGCGCGTGACTATATTGCTGAATAAGCCGGTCGGCTACGTGTCGGCGCAGGCCGAGCCGGGCTACCGCCCGGCCGTGAGCCTGATCAACGCCGAATCGCATTTTTCCGGCGATCGCTCGCGCGAGCGCTTTAGCCCGTTGCACTTGAGGGGCCTCGCCCCGGCCGGGCGCCTCGATATCGATTCGCAAGGCCTGCTGGTGCTGACGCAGGATGGGCGCATCGCCAAGCAGTTGATCGGCGAGAATTCCGCGATCGAGAAGGAATATTTGGTGCGTGTTAAGGGCAGCCTGTCCAGGGCCGGCTTGGCGCTGCTCAATCATGGCCTGTCGCTGGATGGGGAGGCGCTGCGGCCAGCGCAGGTGGGTTGGCTCAATCAGGATCAGTTGCGCTTCATTCTGTGCCAGGGCAAAAAGCGCCAGATCCGGCGCATGTGCGAGCTGGTCGGCCTGGAGGTGGTCGGCCTCAAGCGCATTCGTATCGGCAAGGTGACTCTGGGCGAACTCCCGACCGGCCAATGGCGCTACCTGCGCGCGGACGAGGTCTTCTAGGTGCGAGCCTGCGGCAAATCAGCCACGCGCTTTCATCGCATGCGCAACTTCGCATAACTCCTGCATATGGCGGTCCTCGATTCCATGCGCGCGCAGGGCCTCCGCGGTGTGCAGCAGATAGTCTATTCCCGGTCCCATGCGGCCATGGCAGGTCATCAGACGCTCGATGATGGTCTCCGGCGGCAGTCTGCCAGCGTAGGCCGGGCTCGCGCGGTTGATGGTAAAAGCGATGGCGCGGAACCGGGTCTCGCCGTCGCTGACCTGCACCCAGCGCGGTACATAGGCGCCCAGCATCATCTCGCGCCGCCAGACGAGGCGCAGTTCGTGCTCGACCTGATCCTGGGCAATGCGGTAGGCGACGCCGCGGCAGCGCCCGCCGCGGTCCAGGCCCAGCACCAGCCCCGGCCGGTCCGGCGTGCCGCGGTTGATGCGCGACCACAGGCAGAAACTGCGGTGATAGCCGTGGGTGGTGACCACGCGTTTTTCTTCGAAATGGAACAGAGGATTCCACACCAGCGAGCCATAGCCGAACACCCAGCAGTCCGCCCCGGTTTCGGCCTGCTGCAGAATCTGCCACAACGATTCTTCCCGCTCCGCGTCGCTGAGCAGATGCGGGCCGAGCGGAGTCTGCACCAACTCCTGGCGGATGCGGTCGCGTTCGAGGTCGGCGCGGGTGAGGCTCATGCCGCCGTAAAGTTTACGCCGCCCTGGCGGTCTGCTCGACCGGTGCGTTGAATTTTGCCAGCAGTTCGGCGCGCTGCTTTTGCGCCAGCTTGAGATGGCGCATTTTGACGTGCCCGTAGCCGCGGATCATCTCGGGGACGCTGGCGATCTCGAGCGCAAGCGTGTGGTTCGCGGGCGTGAGCTTGGCCAGCAATTGCTCCACTGTAGCCGCGTACTCGGTGATCAGCGCCCGCTCGGCGCGGCGCTCTTCGGTGCGGCCGAAGATGTCGAGCGCGGTGCCGCGCAGGCCTTTGAACTTCGCCAGCAGCCGGAACGCGCGCATCATCCATGGGCCAAAGGTGGATTTCTTCGCTTCGCCGGTCGCGGGGTCGGGCTTGTTCAAAATGGGCGGGGCAAGATGGAACACCACTTTGTAGTCACCCTCGAACATGCCTTCGATTTTCTGCATGAACGCGGGGTCCGAGTGCAACCGGGCGACCTCGTACTCGTCCTTGTACGCCATGAGCTTCGCGTAATAGCGCGCCACGGCTTCGGTAAGCTTGGTGCTGTTGGTTTTCTCGGATTCGACCCGCCGCACTTTGTCGACGAAATCCTTGTAGCGCGCCGCATAGGCGGCGTCCTGATAGGTGGTGAGCAAGTCCACGCGGCGCGCCAGCAGTTCGTCCAAATTGCGCGACTGATGCTGGTTGAGGGGAATGACCTCGGCCGGGACGGCGATCTTTTCCACGCGCGCCGGATCGACAGCGGCGCGCCGGCCCCAGAGGAAGCTGTTCAGGTTGAATTCGACCTCCACGCCGTTCAATTCGATCGCTTTCTCCAAGGCCGCGCCGGAAACCGGCACCCAGCCTTTCTGCCAGGCGTAGCCGAGCATGAACATGTTGGTGGCGATGGAATCGCCCATCAAGTTGGTGGAAAGACTTCCTGCGGAAACGAAGTCCACGTTGTTCTTGCCGCAGGCTTCGGCGATGTCGTGCTGCAGCTTGCTGCCCGGGAGCTGCCAGTTCGGGTTGCGCACGAACTCCGCGGTCGGCGCGGTGGTGGCGTTGATCACGGCGCGCGTCTTAGGCGCGCTCATCTTGGCCAGTGCCTCCGGGTTGGCCGCAACCACCAGGTCGCATCCGATCACCAGGCTCGCCTGGCCGGTGCCGATGCGTGCCGCGTGCAGGTCTTCAGGTTGGTTCGCTATGCGCACATGCGACATCACCGGACCGCCCTTCTGCGCCAGCCCCGACATGTCGAGCACGGTCACGCCCTTGCCCTCTAGGTGCGCGGCCATCGCCAGTATCTGGCCGATGGTGACGACACCGGTGCCGCCGATGCCGGTCACCAGCACGCCGTAAGCACCGTCTATGAGGGCCGGCGCGGGCTCGGACAGGGCGGGAAAATCGTCGGTCGATCTTGCCGTGCCCGCCTTGCCTTTCCTCAGCTTGCCGCCTTCGATCGTTACGAAACTCGGGCAGAATCCGTTCACGCAGGAATAATCCTTGTTGCAAGTGGACTGGTTGATCGTGCGCTTGCGGCCGTATTCGGTCTCCAGCGGCTCCACCGACAGGCAGTTGGATTTATCGCTGCAGTCGCCGCAGCCCTCGCACACCATTTCGTTGATGACGGCGCGCTTGGCCGGATCGGGAAAGGCGCCGCGTTTGCGCCGGCGGCGTTTTTCCGAGGCGCAGGTCTGGTCGTAGATGATGGCCGACACGCCCGGCAGCTCGCGCAGTTCGCGCTGTACCGCATCGAGCTCGTCGCGATGGCGCACGCTTACCCCCGGCGCCCAGTCGATGCCTGCGGGATATTTCTCCGGCTCGTCGGTGACGATGACGACGGGGTTCACCCCTTCGGCGGCGATCTGGCGCGAGATCGCCGCCGGATCGAGCGGGCCATCGTGTTTCTGGCCGCCGGTCATCGCCACGGCGTCGTTGTACAGGATCTTGTAGGTCATGCTGACCTTGGCCGCGCAGGCGGCGCGGATCGCCATCAGCCCGGAGTGGTAATAAGTGCCATCACCGATGTTGGCGAAAATGTGCTTGGTGTTCGAGAACGGCGCCTGGCCGATCCAGGGCGCGCCTTCACCGCCCATGTGGGTGAAGGTCGAAGTGCTGCGGTCCATCCATAGCGCCATGAAGTGGCAGCCGATGCCGGCGGTGGCGCGGCTGCCTTCCGGCACGCGGGTGGAGGTGTTGTGCGGACAGCCGGAGCAATAATAGGGCTGACGCTGCGTCACTACCTGCGGTTTGGCGAGCGCTTTCTCCTTGAATTCGAGAAAGGCGAGGCGCTCGCGATAGCGTGCACCCAGTTGTTGATCCAGACCGAGTTTTGCGAGCCGGCCGGCGATCGCCTTGGCGATCATCGCAGGCGAAAGTTCGTAACTTGCCGGCAACAGCCAGGTGCCAGCGGGCTGGCCCTCGGCCTGGCTCCATTCGCCGTTGTCGTCGAACTTGCCGACCACGCGCGGCGGTCTCATTTTGCCGAGGGCATCCGCGCGCCATTCGTACAACTCTTCCTTGATCTGGTATTCGATCAGCTGGCGTTTCTCTTCCACCACCAGGATTTCTTCCAGGCCCTGGGCGAATTTGCGCGCGCCCTGCGGCTCCAGCGGCCAGCTCATGGCCACCTTGTACAGACGGATGCCCAAATTGCGTGCAATGTTTTCGTCTATGCCCAGATCCGTAAGTGCCTGCATGGTGTCGCCGTAGGACTTGCCGGTGGTAACGATGCCCAGCCGCGCGCTCGGCGAGTCCCAGACGATGCGGTCAAGGCCGTTGGCGCGCACATAGGCAAGCGCGGCATAGAGTTTGTAGTTGAGCAGACGCACTTCCTGCTCGAGGATGGCGTCGGGCCAGCGGATGCCCAGGCCGCCAGGCGGCAAGACGAAGTCGGTCGGAATCTTCACCTGCACCCGATGTGGATCGATAGTGACCGAAGCGCCCGATTCGATCACGTCGGTGACGCATTTGAACCCGACCCAGAGGCCGGCGTAGCGCGACATGGCAAAGCCGTGCAGGCCGAAATCCAGATACTCCTGGACGCTGGCCGGGTTCAGTACCGGGATACAGCAGGCTTTTAGTATGTGTTCGCTCTGGTGCGCCAGCGTCGACGATTTGGCCGCATGATCGTCGCCGGCGAGCACCAGCACGCCGCCATATTTGGAGGTACCGGCCGCATTGGCATGCTTGAATACGTCGCCACAGCGGTCCACGCCCGGACCTTTGCCGTACCACATGGAGAACACGCCGTCATACTTGGCATCATTAAACAGGTTGAGCTGCTGCGTGCCCCAGATGGAGGTCGCCGCAAGGTCTTCGTTCACGCCGGGCTGGAACTTGATGTGGTGGGCCTCGAGGTGCTTTTTCGCGCCGTGCATCCCCTGGTCTATACCGGCCAGGGGAGAGCCGCGATAGCCGGAGATGAAACCCGCAGTGTTGAGGCCGGCGGCGAGGTCGCGCTCGCGCTGCAGCATGGGCAGGCGCACCAGGGCCTGGGTGCCGGTGAGGAAGGCACGGCCGGAATCCAGCGTATACTTATCATCCAGCGTGACTTCGTGGAACTTGGCTGGGGCGTTCATTGGGGATCTCCTTGCCGATGAACCAATCGCCGTAGGATGCGGAGCGACGTACTTTTTGACAGCTAGTATATGCCTGGGGTTCGGAAATATCTTGCCTTTATGTGCCTAGACATAGGACGATTCGGAATTCGGAATAGCGTCAACGAATCATTAGAAGGCGTCCGGGCGTCCGAACTTGGTTTGACCGCCGGCATGAAAAAGCGCATAATTCTCCGTTTCGTTCGGAGGGGTGCCCGAGTGGTTAAAGGGGGCAGACTGTAAATCTGTTGGCCTTGCGCCTACGTTGGTTCGAATCCAACCTCCTCCACCAGTTTTTTGCGGCGCGGGTTGGCGGCGTGCGCTGGGTGGCGAAAGGGTTCGGTCGTGAAACGCGGGTGTAGCTCAATGGTAGAGCAGAAGCCTTCCAAGCTTACGACGAGGGTTCGATTCCCTTCACCCGCTCCAGCATGCCGGTCCCGGACAAGTCGACCTCAACAAAGCGGGTTGCGCCGTTGTAGCTCAGTGGTAGAGCACTCCCTTGGTAAGGGAGAGGTCGCGCGTTCAATCCGCGCCAACGGCACCATGAGTTGTGAGCAGTTTGATCATCGATAGAGAAGGACAATCATCATGTCGAAAGCTAAATTTGAGCGCACCAAGCCGCACGTGAATGTGGGGACGATAGGGCACGTGGACCATGGGAAGACGACGCTGACGGCGGCGATCACGCTGGTGATGAGCAGGAAGTTTGGAGGCGAGGCGAAGGCCTACGACCAGATCGACTCGGCGCCGGAGGAGAAGGCGCGGGGGATCACGATCAACACGGCGCACGTGGAGTACGAGACGCAGAACCGGCACTATGCGCACGTGGACTGTCCGGGTCATGCGGACTACATCAAGAACATGATCACGGGTGCGGCGCAGATGGACGGGGCGATTTTGGTGGTGTCTGCGGCCGACGGCCCGATGCCGCAGACGCGCGAGCACATTTTGCTGGCGCGGCAGGTGGGTGTGCCCTACATCATTGTTTACATGAACAAAGCTGACCTGGTGGATGATGCGGAGTTGCTTGAGCTGGTGGAGCTGGAGGTGCGCGAGCTGCTCTCCAAGTACGAGTTTCCGGGGGAGAAGACTCCGATCATCATTGGCTCGGCGCTGAAGGCGCTCGAAGGCGACAAGAGCGACATGGGCGAGGGCTCGATCTACAAGTTGACCGATGCGCTCGACAGCTACATTCCGCTGCCCAAGCGGGCGATTGACGGGCCGTTTCTGATGCCGGTGGAGGACGTATTCTCGATCTCCGGGCGCGGCACGGTGGTCACCGGAAGGGTGGAGCGCGGGGTGGTAAAGGTGGGCGAGGAAATTGAGGTCGTGGGTCTGAAGCCGACGCTGAAGACGGTGTGCACGGGGGTGGAGATGTTCAGGAAGCTGCTGGATCAGGGGCAGGCGGGGGACAACATCGGGGTGCTGTTGCGCGGGACGAAGCGCGAGGAGGTGGAGCGCGGTCAGGTGCTGGCAAAGCCGGCGAGCATCAACCCGCACACCAAGTTCGAGTGCGAGGTGTACATCCTGTCAAAGGACGAGGGGGGGCGGCATACGCCGTTTTTCCCTGGATACCGGCCGCAGTTTTATTTCCGCACGACGGACGTGACGGGGAGCTGCGAGTTGCCGGCGGGCACGGAGATGGTGATGCCCGGGGACAACGTAAAGATGGTGGTGACGCTGATTGCGCCGATCGCGATGGAGCAGGGGCTGCGCTTTGCCATCCGCGAGGGCGGGCGCACTGTCGGCGCAGGCGTCGTCGCCAAAATATTCGAGTAGGGTGTGAAGCGCGGCGGGCGGGGACTGAACTGAAGCACCCGCCCATCCACGACTCACTCATAACCGGGAAATAAAATGCAGAGCACCAAAATCAGAATTCGCCTCAAGGCGTTCGACTACCGCCTGATCGATCAGTCGGCGCTGGAGATCGTCGAGACCGCGAAACGCACCGGCGCCGTGGTGAAGGGGCCCGTACCCCTGCCCACCCGCATCGAGCGCTTCGACGTGCTGCGTTCGCCGCACGTGAACAAAACCTCGCGCGACCAGTTCGAGATCCGCACCCACCTGCGGCTGATGGACATCATCGACCCCACCGACAAGACCGTGGATGCGCTGATGAAACTGGATCTTCCTGCCGGAGTCGACGTAGAGATCAAGCTGTAATCGCCGTACTGCGCGCGCCAAAAAAAACCAAGGGCGCGTAATGATGATTGCCGGCCAATTGTAGTCGGCGCCTTTTAACGAAGGGAAAGAAGATGAGCTTAGGATTAGTCGGTCGCAAGGTCGGCATGACGCGCGTTTTCACGGACGAAGGCGACTCCGTTCCGGTGACCGTGGTGGACGTGTCCGATAACCGTGTGACCCAGATCAAGACTGCCCGGACCGACGGCTACGCTGCCGTGCAGGTCACTTTCGGCAAGCGCCGTCCCTCGCGGGTCAGCAAGTCCGCGGCGGGCCATTTCGCCAAAGCCGCGGTCGAGGCCGGGCACACGTTGAAGGAATTCCGCGTCACTGAGGAACAACTCGCCAACTTGAAGGTCGGAGGCAGGGTGGGCGTGGACCTGTTCCGGGTCGGCCAGATGGTGGATGTGACCGGGACCTCGCAGGGCAAGGGTTTCTCCGGCGCCATCAAGCGCCACCATTTTTCCTCCCAGCGCGCGAGCCACGGCAATTCCAGGTCGCATAACGCCCCGGGTTCGACCGGGCAAGCGCAGGATCCCGGCCGCGTGTTCCCGGGCAAACGCATGGCCGGCCAGCTCGGCAACGTCACTCGCACCACCCAGAGCCTGGAGATCGTGCGCATCGACGCGGAGCGCCAACTGCTGCTGATCAAGGGTTCGGTCCCCGGCAGCAAGGGCGGCGATTTGCTGGTGCATCCCGCCGCCAAGGCACGCGCGCAGAAGGTCCTTGCCGCGCCGGCCAAGGGGGGTAAGAAATAATGGAACTGAAACTTATCGACGCCAAAGGCCAGTCGGCCTCGACCATGGCCGTATCGGACGCGCTGTTCGCACGTGACTACAACGAACCGTTGATCCATCAGGTGGTGACGGCCTGTCAAGCCAATGCGCGCCAGGGTACGCGCGCGCAGAAGGGCAGGAGCCAGATTGCCAAGTCCACGCGCAAACCGTGGCGTCAGAAAGGCACCGGCCGCGCCCGTGCCGGCATGGCCTCCAGTCCTCTGTGGCGCGGCGGCGGCAGGATTTTCCCGTCGAGCCCGGATGAGAACTTCACGCAGAAACTGAATCGCAAGATGTATCGCGCCGGTGTCGCGTCGATTCTGTCGCAGCTCGCGCGCGAAAACCGCCTTAAGGTGGTCGAGAGTTTCGTTATGGAAGCGCCGAAGACCAAGCTGTTCCTGCAGAGGGTGAAGGACATGGGCGTGTCAGATTCGCTCCTGCTCATCACCGACGAGCTCGACGACAATTTGGTCTTGTCCTCGAGAAATCTGCCCAACGTGCTGGTGCTGGAAGTGGCCGAAGCCGACCCGGTGTCGCTGATCCGCTACCAGAACGTGATCCTGACCCGCAAGGCGGTCGGCAAATTCGAGGAGATGCTGGGATGAACGCGCCACAGACAAGCAAGACCCCGGCGAAAGCTCCGGTGAAAAATCCACAGCGTTTGATGCAGGTGCTGCTCGCCCCGCAAGTGTCGGAGAAAAGCACTTACGTCGCCGAGAAGAACGAGCAGGTGGTGTTCCGCGTCGTCGGCAACGCGACCAAGCCGGAGATCAAGGCCGCGGTCGAACTGCTGTTCAAGGTCGAGGTCGAGAGCGTGCAGGTCGCCAACGTCAAGGGCAAGCAAAAGCGCTTCGGCAAGATGAACGGCCGGCGCAAAGATTGGAAAAAGGCATATGTCTGCCTGAAGCCCGGCCAGGAAATCAACTTTCAAGCGGTGGAATAGACCATGGCACTCGTCAAAGTAAAACCCACTTCACCGGGCCGCCGCGCCTTGGTCAAGGTCGTCAATCCCGATCTGCACAAAGGCAAGCCCCATGCGCCTTTGCTGGAGCCGCAATCGAAGCGCGCCGGGCGCAACAACAGCGGCCATATCACCATGCGCCATCAGGGTGGCGGCCACAAGCAGCATTACCGCATCGTCGATTTCAAGCGCGCCAAGGATGGGGTCGCAGCCAAGGTCGAGCGCCTGGAATACGACCCCAACCGCAGCGCCAACCTGGCCCTGCTGTGCTACACGGACGGCGAGCGCCGCTACATCATCGCGCCCAAGGGGGTCGCGGTGGGCGCGCTGCTCATGTCGGGTTCGGAAGCGCCGATCAAGCCGGGCAATGCGCTGCCGCTGCGCAATATTCCGGTCGGTACCACCGTGCATTGCGTCGAGATGCTGCCCGGCAAAGGCGCGCAGATCGCGCGCGCGGCCGGCACCTCGGTGCAGCTCCTCGCGCGCGAGGGCAGTTACGCCCAGCTTCGCCTGCGCTCCGGCGAAGTGCGCAAGGTGCACATCGAGTGCCGCGCCACCATCGGCGAGGTCGGCAATGGAGAACATTCGCTGGAATCGGTGGGCAAGGCCGGCCGCATGCGCTGGCGCGGCGTGCGTCCGACAGTGCGCGGCGTGGCTATGAACCCGGTGGATCATCCGCACGGGGGCGGCGAAGGCAAGACCGCCGCGGGCCGGGATCCGGTCAGCCCCTGGGGCACGCTTACCAAAGGCTACCGCACACGCAAGAACAAACGCACCAGCGGCATGATCGTCAATCGCCGCTACCAGAAATAGAGGATAGGACATGGGACGTTCAATCAAGAAAGGCCCGTTTGTCGACCACCATCTGTTGGGCAAGGTCGAAAAAGTGCGCGGCAGCGGCGACAAGCGCCCGATCAAGACCTGGTCGCGCCGCTCCACCATCCTGCCGGATTTTGTCGGCTTGACCATCGCGGTGCATAACGGCAAGCAGCATATTCCGGTCTACATTTCCGAGAACATGGTGGGCCACAAGCTGGGTGAGTTTGCTCTTACCCGCACCTTCAAGGGCCACTCGGCCGATAGAAAAGTCGCGGCGCCCGGCGGCGGGACTCCCGCGCCGGCGGCTCCGGCTGCGAAGAAATAGGAGTGACAGCGATGCAAACCAGAGCCAGCTTGCGCGGTGTTCGCCTGTCGGCGCAGAAAGGGCGGCTCGTAGCCGACCTGATCCGCGGCCTAGCGGTGGACAAGGCGCTCAACGTCCTTGCGTTCAGCCCCAAGAAAGGCGCCAAGATCATCAAGAAAGTGCTGGAATCGGCCATTGCTAATGCCGAGCACAACGATGGCGCCGATATAGACGAACTGAAAGTGCAGACCATCTACGTCGAGCAGGGCTCGATGCTCAAGCGCTTTCACGCCCGCGCCAAGGGACGCGGCAACCGCATCAACAAGCACTCCTGCCACATTTTCATCACGGTGGGTGACGAGGTCAAAGCGAAACGCAGCGCGGCCAAGGCCGTAGCCAACACACGCGCGGCGGATGCCGCGGCCAATAAATAAGGGACAGCCATGGGACAGAAAATCCACCCGATCGGGTTCCGCCTCGCAGTTAACAAGAACTGGGGCTCGCGCTGGTACGCCAACAGCAAGAACTTCGGCGCCATGCTCAGCGAAGATCTGAAGGTACGCGGCTATCTGAAGAAAAAGCTCGCGCACGCCTCGGTCGGCCGCGTGGTGATCGAGCGTCCGGCCAAGGACGCACGCATCACCATCCACAGCGCCCGTCCCGGCGTGGTCATCGGCAAGAAGGGCGAGGACATCGAGGTACTGAAGGCCGAGCTGCGCAAGATGCTGGGCGTGCAGATGGTGCACGTCAACATCGAGGAGATCAGGAAGCCCGAGATCGACGCGCAACTTATCGCCGATTCGATTGCGCAGCAACTGGAGAAGCGCATCATGTTCCGCCGCGCGATGAAACGCGCCATGCAGAACGCCATGCGCCTGGGCGCGCAGGGCATCAAGATCGCAAGTTCGGGCAGGCTGAACGGCATCGAGATCGCGCGTAACGAGTGGTACCGCGAGGGCCGCGTGCCCCTGCATACCCTGCGCGCCGACATCGATTACGGTTTCGGCGAAGCCAAGACCACTTACGGCGTGATCGGCATCAAGGTGTGGGTATACAAGGGCGAGACGGCGGGTAAGATGGAGCAGCCCGCAGCGGTGCCCGGATCCGCGCCGGAAGAAGCGCCGCAACCGAAGAAAGTGAGAAAGGCTCCGGCCCCGGTGGCTAGGACCGAGGTGCCGGCGGCCAAGCCAGAAGGCGCGGCAAAGCCCAAGAAGGCGACGCGAACGCGCAAGAAGCCCGCAGCGGAAGATGCTGCCAAAGCCGGCGACACAGCCGAGACCGAGGCCAAGGTCGAGGGATCGGCTGAGCAATCTGCCGGACCCGCAGCCAAGGCCAAGACCACGCTCAGGCGCGTGACGAAGAAGACAGGAGCCTAAGATGCTTCAACCAGCCAGGACAAAATACCGCAAGCAGCAAAAGGGCCGCAACAAGGGCATTGCTACGCGAGGCAACAAGGTCGCATTCGGGGAGTACGGGCTCAAGGCCATCGGCCGCGGCCGCCTGACCGCGCGCCAGATCGAGGCCGCGCGCCGCGCCATGACCCGCCACATCAAGCGCGGCGGGCGCATCTGGATCCGGATCTTTCCAGACAAGCCGATTTCGCAGAAGCCGGCCGAGGTGCGCATGGGCAACGGCAAGGGCAACCCGGAGTATTTCGTCGCCGAAATCGTTCCCGGCAAGGTGCTGTACGAAATGGACGGTGTGGACGAGGTGCTTGCGCGGCAGGCGTTCCGCCTGGCCGCGGCCAAGCTGCCGATCGCCACCGCCTTTGTCCACCGTTTAGTGGGGTAAAGAGATGAAACCGAGTGAACTGCGCGCCAAGGACATGGCGCAACTGAACCAGGAACTGAACGACCTGTTGAAGGCGCAATTCAGCCTTCGCATGCAGGTTGCGACCCAGCAGCTGACCAACAACAGCCAGTTGAAGAAGACCCGCCGCGACATCGCGCGGGTGCGCACCATCATTGCACAGAAGGCGGCAAGCAAATGAGCGATACCCAGACAAGCAAGGCAGCCAAGGTAATTCGCGCCCTCACCGGCCGCGTGGTCAGCGACAGGATGAACAAGACCGTGACCGTGCTGATCGAACGCCGCGTGCGTCATCCGATGTTGGGCAAGATCGTTACCCGATCTAAGAAATACCATGCCCACGCGGAGAATAACGAGTACAAGACCGGCGATCTGGTGATGATCGAAGAGACGCGTCCGATTTCGAAGACCAAGGCATGGAAAGTCACCAAGCTGGTCGAAAAGGGCAAGAACATCTGAGACACATGGACCTTGCCCGATAGGGCAAGGTCGGGTACAATTCAACGTTTTTCGCGCTGCCGCCCTGTCATTAGGCCGGGCGTTCAACCCTAGCGGGTTCCAAGACTGGCCGCGATGCGCCAGGCACACCGGACGGTGCGCCACACGCGGTTCAAGTTGGAGAGGAAACAAATTCATGATTCAGATGCAAAGTATATTGGATGTGGCCGACAACACCGGCGCGCGCGCCGTTATGTGCATCAAGGTATTGGGCGGCTCGAAGCGGCGTTATGCCGGCATTGGCGACGTGATCAAAGTCAGCATCAAGGACTGCGCACCGCGCGGCCGCGTAAAGAAGGGCGAAATCTACAGCGCCGTGGTGGTGCGCACCGCCAAGGGCGTGCGCCGTACCGATGGCTCGCTGATCAAGTTCGACACCAACGCCGCGGTGCTGCTCAACGCTAAGCTGGAGCCGATCGGCACGCGCATTTTCGGGCCGGTCACGCGCGAGTTGCGCAACGAGCGCTTCATGAAGATCGTGTCTCTCGCGCCGGAAGTTTTATAAGAAACGGGTCGATGACACCAGGGGCCTAGGGAAGGGGTGGGACCCTTCCCTTCCCACCCGGCCCCCCGTGACTTCCCCCCAGTCAGGAATATAGGAATCGAAGGTCATGCAAAAGATTCGCAAAGGTGATGACGTGATCGTCACCACCGGCAAGGACAAAGGCAAGCGCGGTACGGTGCTGCGCCGCGTGGATGACAAGCACCTTTTGGTCGAGGGCGTCAACCGCGCGAAGAAGCACCAGAAACCCAATCCGATGAAAGGCCAGACCGGCGGCATCGTCGACCTGGACATGCCGATCGACATCTCCAACGTTGCGCTGTTCAACCCGCAAACGCAGAAGGGGGACCGCGTCGGTTTCAAAACGCTGGCGGACGGCCGCAAGGTGCGCATTTTCAAGTCCAACGGCGAAGTCGTGGACGCCTGAGAGAGAAAACGCTATGGCACGCTTATACAGCTATTACAGAGAAACAGTGGTACCCGCCATGGTGAAGAAGTTCGGGTACAAAACGGCGATGCAGGTCCCGCGCATCGAAAAGATTACGCTCAACATGGGCGTGGGCGAAGCCGTCAACGACAAGAAAATCATGGACAACGCCGTCGGCGACATGACCAAGATCGCCGGGCAAAAGCCGGTAGTAACCCTGTCGAAAAAACCTATCGCCGGTTTCAAGATCCGCAAGGGCCTGGCGATCGGCTGCATGGTGACCCTGCGCGGAGTGCGCATGTACGAGTTCCTCGATCGTCTGGTCAGTATTGCGATACCGCGCATCCGCGACTTCCGCGGCCTGTCGCAGCGGGCTTTCGACGGCCGCGGCAATTATAACCTCGGTGTGAAAGAGCAGATCATCTTCCCCGAGGTCGAGTACGACAAGATCGATGCCCTGCGTGGCATGAACATCAGCATCACCACCACTGCGAAGACCGACGAGGAAGCCCAGGCGCTGCTCGCGGCTTTCAAATTCCCGTTCAAGACCTGAAGGATTGCGCCATGGCAAAAACCGCAGTCATCAATCGTAACGAAAAGCGTCGCAATACCGTGAAGAAATTCGAGGTCAAGCGTAGCGCGCTGCTCGCCATCATTAACGACTTCAAGCAACCCGAGGACGAGCGCATGGCGGCGCGCATGCAACTGCAGCAGTTGCCGCGCAACGCGTCACCGACGCGCGTACGCAATCGCTGCAAGCTGACGGGCCGCCCGCGCGGCGTGTACGCGAAGTTCGGCCTGGGGCGCAACAAGCTGCGCGAAATTGCCATGCGTGGCGAGATCCCCGGCATGACCAAAGCCAGCTGGTGAGAGGAGACAAAGCATGAGCATGAGTGACCCGATCGCCGATATGCTGACCCGCATCCGCAATGCGCAACTTGCGGAAAAGTTGTCGGTGGCGATGCCTTCGTCGCGCGTAAAAGCGTCCATCGCCCAGGTGCTGAAGGACGAGGGCTACGTTGACGACTTCAAGGTGCGCGAAGAAGGCGGCAAATCCACTCTCGAGATCGCGCTCAAGTACTACGCGGGCGCGCCGGTGATCGAGAAGATCGAACGCGTGAGCCGCCCCGGACTGCGCATTTACAAGGGCCGCGAGGATATTCCCAAGATCATGAACGGCTTGGGAATCGCCATCGTCTCCACCTCCAAGGGCGTGATGACCGACAGAAAAGCGCGCGCCACCGGGATCGGCGGCGAAGTCCTGTGCATCGTGGCTTAAGGGGGACGAAACCATGTCGCGAATCGGAAAAAACCCCATTACGGTGCCCAAGAGCGTCGAAGTGACCGTGTCGCCCGAACAGGTCGCGGTTAAAGGACCGTTGGGCACTTTGACGCAGCGCCTGAGCAGCGATATCAAGCTCGAGCGCGACGGCGACCAACTGTTGTGCCTGGTCAACAATGATTCGACCCAGGCCAACGCCATGTCCGGCACCATCCGAGCTCTCCTGGCCAACATGGTCGAGGGCGTGACCAAGGGTTTCGAGAGAAAGCTGACCCTGGTCGGCGTCGGTTACCGCGCGCAGGCGCAGGGCGACAAGCTCAACCTCGCGCTCGGTTTCTCCCATCCGGTGGTGCATCAGATGCCCAAGGGCGTCAAGGTCGAAACCCCGAGCCAGACCGAGATCGTTCTCCGCGGCACGGATAAGCAACAGGTCGGCCAGGTGGCCGCCGAAGTGCGCGCCTACCGCAGTCCCGAGCCGTACAAAGGCAAGGGCGTGCGCTATACCGGCGAGAAGGTGGTCTTGAAAGAGACCAAGAAGAAGTAAGCGGAGCTAAAGCCATGATGGATAAAAAGCAGGCGCGACTGCGCCGAGCACGCAGATCCCGCGCCAAGATTATTGAACTCAAGGCGGTGCGGCTCGCGGTGCATCGCACCAACAGCCACATCTACGCGCAGGTGATTTCCGCTTGCGGCACCAAGATCTTGACCGCGGCTTCCACGCTGGAGAAGGAGGTGCGCGCGACGGTGGCGAACGGCGGCAACGTAAAGGCGGCCGAGGCCGTGGGCAGGCGCATCGCCGCCAAAGCCAAACAACTCGGCATCGAGCAGGTTGCGTTCGACCGCGGCGGTTTGCAGTATCACGGCCGCGTCAAGGCGCTGGCGGAAGCCGCGCGCGAAGCCGGGCTCAAGTTCTGATGGCGCCTGATGGGTTTATCGTCGGGCGGCATTAAATTGGGAGCACGAGGGGCTAAGGAAGGGGAGGGACCCTTCCTTTCCCTCCCGGTTCCCCTCGTATCGTAAGACCTCGAATCGGGGAAGAATATGGCGAAGATGCAGGGCAGGATGCAGGGCAAGATGCAGGGTCAGGACGACCGCGGTGACGGCCTGCGCGAGAAAATGGTTGCGATCAACCGGGTCACCAAGGTGGTGAAAGGCGGCCGCATCCTCAGCTTTGCCGCGCTCACCGTGGTCGGTGACGGCGACGGCGGGGTCGGCATGGGCAAGGGCAAGTCGCGCGAGGTTCCGGTGGCGGTGCAAAAGGCCATGGAAGAAGCGCGAAAGAAAATGTTCCGCATCAGCCTCAAGAACGGCACGCTGCACCATGCCGTAATGGGCCACCACGGCGCAGCCAAGGTCTACATGCAACCGGCGTCCGAAGGCACCGGCATCATCGCCGGCGGCGCCATGCGCGCGGTGTTCGAGGTCATGGGCATCACCAATGTGCTCGCCAAGTGCATCGGCTCGGGCAGCCCCTACAACGTGGTGCGCGCCACCCTGCAGGGATTGAAGTCCATGAACACGCCGTCCGAGATCGCCGCCAAGCGCGGCAAATCGGTCGAAGAAATCACCGGTTGAGGCTAATCATGGCGGACAAGAAACTCAAAGTTACCCTGGTGAAAAGCGCGATCGGCTGCAAGGCCAGCCACCGCGCGACGGTGCGTGGGCTGGGCTTGAAGCGCATCAACCACACCGTGGAACTGCAGGACACCCCTGCCATCCGCGGCATGATCAACAAGGTGTACTACCTGGTGAAGTGCGAGGCATAAATGCAGCTCAATACGATCAAGCCGGCAGCAGGCGCGAAGCGCGACCGGCGTCGCGTCGGCCGCGGCATCGGCTCGGGCCTGGGCAAGACCGCGGGACGCGGCCACAAAGGGCAGAAGTCGCGTTCCGGCGGCTTCCACAAAGTCGGTTTCGAAGGCGGCCAGATGCCGTTGCAGCGGCGCCTGCCAAAACGTGGATTCAATTCGCTCGCGCGCGGACTCACCGCCGAGGTGCGCCTGTCCGACCTGCAAAGAATGGCGCTCGCAGACATCGATCTGAAGGCGCTCAAAGCAGCCGGCGTGGTGCCGGAAGCAACCGAAGCCGTCAAGATCATCCTGTCGGGCAAGCTTGAGCGCAAGGTAAGCCTGAGCGGCCTGCGGGTCACGAAGGGTGCCAGGGCGGCAATAGAAGCAGCCGGCGGCAGTATCGCTGCGCTGGAAGTGAAATCGCCCGTAGGCAAGGGCAAGAAGGCCAAGGCCAGGGTCGAAGCGATCGCCAAGGCCAAAGCCAGGGCCGAGGCGCCCAAGGGGGTCAAGGCCGAGCGCGCCGATAAGGCGAAAGCCAAGCCCAAGGCGCCGAAGGCGACCAAGGGCGGCCCGCCCGAGCCCGCCGCCAAAGCCAAGTCCAAACCCAAGGCGAAGGGCGAGAAGGCGTAATTGCCGGCGAGCGAGATGGCTACCCCAACTAAGAACATCGGTAAGACCGGCAAGTTCGGCGACCTGAAAAAACGCCTGCTGTTCCTGCTCGGCGCTCTGTTCGTATTCCGCATCGGCGCGCATGTTCCGGTGCCCGGAATCGATCCGAACGTGCTGGCCGAGCTGTTCCAGTCGCAGCAGGGCGGGATCCTGGGCATGTTCAATATGTTCTCCGGCGGCGCCTTGTCGCGCTTCACCATCTTCGCCCTGGGGATCATGCCTTACATCTCGTCCTCGATCATCATGCAACTGATGACGACGGTATCGCCGCAGCTCGAGCAGTTGAAGAAGGAAGGCCAGGCAGGGCAGCGCAAGATCACCCAGTACACGCGCTACGGGACGGTGTTCCTAGCTTTGTTTCAGGCGACGGGCATTTCCATCGCGCTGGAGTCGCAGGCGGGGCTGGTACTCGATCCCGGGCTCATGTTCCGTTTCGTCACGGTGAGTACGCTGGTGACCGGCACCATGTTTCTGATGTGGCTGGGCGAGCAGATTACCGAGCGCGGTCTGGGCAATGGCATTTCCATCATCATTTTTGCCGGTATTGCCGCGGGCCTGCCCAACGCCATCGGCGGCACGCTGGAGCTGGTGCGAACCGGCGCCATGCATCCGCTTACGGCGCTCTTGATCGCGACGGCCGTGGTGCTGGTGACCTGGGCCGTGTGTTTCGTCGAGCGCGGCCAGCGCAAGATTCTGGTGAACTACGCCAAGCGCCAGGTCGGCAACAAGATCTACGGCGGCCAGGCCTCGCACCTGCCGTTCAAGCTCAACATGGCGGGCGTGATCCCGCCGATTTTCGCATCGAGCATCATCTTGTTCCCGGCCACGCTGGCCGGTTGGTTCGGCCAGAGCGAAAGCATGAGCTGGCTGCGCGACATCTCCGCGACGCTCTCCCCCGGCCAGCCGATCTACGTCATGCTGTATTCCGGCGCGATCATCTTTTTCTGTTTCTTCTATACGGCGCTGCAGTACAACCCGAAGGACACCGCGGACAACCTGAAGAAAAGCGGCGCCTTCGTCCCCGGCATCCGCCCGGGCGACCAGACCGCGCGCTATCTGGAGAAGATCCTGACGCGGCTAACCATGGCCGGCGCGGTCTACGTGACGCTGGTCTGCCTGCTGCCAGAATTCATGATCCTGAAATGGAACGTGCCGTTCTATTTCGGCGGAACCTCGCTGCTGATCATCGTGGTCGTAACCATGGATTTTATGTCCCAGGTGCAGGCCTACATCATGTCGCACCAGTACGAAAGCCTGTTGAAGAAAGCCAATTTCAAAGGGGCGGGATTCCCGACGAGATGAGGGAACGAGGGGGTGTGCCCCCTTGTTGATTGATCCCCCGATTCAGAGCGAAGAGCTGCGCAAAAGGAATATGTCGAAAGAAGACGTAATCGAGATGCAGGGGGAGGTAGTTGAGAACCTCCCGAATGCGACCTTCAGGGTGAAGCTGGAAAATGGCCACATCGTGTTGGGACATATCTCGGGCAAGATGCGCATGCATTACATCCGCATTCTGCCGGGTGACAAGGTGACGGTGGAATTGACGCCGTATGATTTGACCAGAGCGCGGATCGTTTTCCGCGCGAAGTAGCCCTGGTGCGCGTGTAAGCGCGCGCACCGGGAGGAGCAGGAGAGGACTATGAAAGTACAGGCATCGGTGAAAAAGATGTGCCGCAATTGCAAGGTCATTCGCAGGAAGGGCGTGGTGCGCGTTATTTGCACCAACTCGCGGCATAAACAGCGTCAAGGCTAAAGGCTGGCAAAGAAAATGAGATCAAGTTACAATTATCAGTTTCGCATTCTTGGGGTGAACTAATGGCCCGTATCGCAGGCGTCAACATTCCAAACCACCAACACGCGGAGATTGCGCTGACTGCGATTTTCGGCATCGGGCGGGCGCGCGCGCAGGCCATCTGCGTTGCCGCAAAGGTCGGAACCTCGACCAAAGTCAAGGACCTGTCGGATTCCGACATGGAACGCTTGCGCGAAGAGGTGGCCAGACTCACGGTCGAGGGCGACCTACGTCGAGAAGTGTCGATGTCGATCAAGCGCCTGATGGATCTGGGCTGCTATCGTGGCTCGCGCCACCGCAAGGGCCTGCCCGTGCGCGGGCAGCGCACGCGCACCAATGCGCGCACGCGCAAGGGTCCGCGCAAGGCCGCGATCAAGATGAAATCCGCGGCGACCAAGACTTAAACCCCGGATCAACGGATACGTAGAGGAAAGCATAAATGGCCAAACCCACGAGCACGAGCGCCACGGCATCGGCGCGCGTACGCAAGAAAGTGAAGAAGAACGTCGCCGAAGGCATCGCGCATATCCACGCGTCGTTCAACAACACGATCATCACCATCACCGACCGTCAGGGCAACGCGCTGTCGTGGGCGACTTCCGGCGCCGCCGGCTTCAAGGGTTCACGCAAGAGCACGCCTTTCGCCGCCCAGATTGCGGCCGAGCAGGCCGGCAAGGCGGCGCAGGAATGCGGCGTGAAGAACGTTGAGGTCCGCATCAAAGGCCCGGGGCCGGGACGCGAGTCCGCGGTGCGCGCCTTGAACGCCCTCGGACTTAAGATCACCAGCATCAGCGACGTGACGCCGGTGCCGCACAATGGCTGCCGCCCGCCCAAGCGCCGGCGCATCTAAGGAGACTGGAACGTGGCCCGCAACCTAGATCCCAAATGCCGCCAGTGCCGCCGCGAGGGCGAGAAACTGTTCCTCAAAGGCGAGAAGTGCTTTACCGACAAATGCGCCGTCGAGCGCCGCGCCTATGCGCCCGGCCAGCACGGCCAGAAGAGCGGGCAGCGCCTGTCCGACTACGGCAAGCAACTGCGGGAGAAACAGAAAATCCGCCGCATCTACGGCATTCTCGAGCGCCAGTTCCGCGGCATCTATGCGGTGGCCGCGCGCCAGAAGGGCATCACCGGCGAGAGCCTGCTGCAGTTGCTTGAATCGCGCCTGGACACGGTGTGTTTCCGCATGGGCTTCGGCGCCTCGCGCAACGAGGCGCGCCAGGTCGTGCGCCATAACAGCATCACGGTAAACGGCAAACGCGTCAACATTCCTTCCTACCAGGTGCGCGCCGGCGACATCATCGAGGTGGCGGAAAAGGCCAAGAACCAGTTGCGCATCAAGGGAGCGTCCACGGCCGCAGCCTCGCGCGGGATCCCCGAGTGGCTGCAAGTGGATACCACGGCGTTGAAAGGCACGTTCAAGGCCAAACCGCAGCGCACCGAGCTGCCTTCGACCATCAACGAGAGCCTCGTCGTCGAACTGTACTCGAAGTAATTGTCAAAGCTTCCCAGAGGAACCTCCATGCAAAGCAGTGGATTTCTGAAACCGCGTATCATCGACGTGCAGAGCATCGCTCCCAATCATGCCAAAGTGGTGATGGAGCCGTTCGAGCGGGGCTACGGCCACACGCTGGGCAACGCGCTGCGGCGCGTGTTGCTGTCCTCGATGCCCGGATTTGCCCCGACCGAGGTGCAGATCTCGGGCGTGCTGCACGAATATTCGACCATCGACGGCGTGCAGGAGGACGTGGTCGACATCCTGCTCAACCTGAAGGGCGTGGTGCTGAAAATGCACAACCGCACCGAAGCCCTGCTGACGCTGAAGAAGAAAGGCGAGGGCGCGGTGACCGCCGCCGACATCGAGGTTTCGCACGACGTCGAAATCATCAATCCCGAGCACGTCATCGCCCATCTGTCGCCCGGCGGCAAGCTGGAAATGCAGATCAAGGTCGAGCGCGGCCGCGGCTACGAACCCGGCAACATGCGCGCGGCCCCGGAAGAGACCAAGGGCATAGGCAAGATCATCCTCGACGCCTCGTTTTCGCCGGTGCGCCGCGTCAGCTACGCGGTCGAGTCGGCGCGGGTGGAACAGCGCACCGACCTGGACAAGCTGATCATGGATATCGAAACCAATGGCGTGGTCGAGCCGGAAGAGGCGATCCGCTACGCCGCGCGCGTCCTGGTGGACCAGTTGTCGGTGTTCGCCGCGCTCGAAGGCACGCCGATCGCCAGCGAGCCGGTCAAGGCGCCGCAGGTCGATCCGATCCTGCTGCGCCCGGTGGACGATCTGGAACTCACGGTGCGCTCGGCGAATTGCCTGAAGGCCGAAAATATCTATTACATCGGCGATCTGATTCAGCGCACCGAGACCGAGCTGTTGAAGACGCCGAACCTGGGCCGCAAGTCGTTGAACGAGATCAAGGAAGTGCTGGCTTCGCGCGGCCTGACCCTGGGCATGAAGCTGGAGAACTGGCCACCCGCGGGGCTGGAAATCGCTCGCGTCTGAGCGCGGGTCGCGCGTGGACGTTTCACGGTCAAGCAACATCGCCCTCGGAACGAGGACCGAACAGAAGAGGCAAGAACATGCGTCACCGCTTAGGACTGAGAAAGCTCAACCGCACCAGCAGCCATCGCCTGGCGATGCTGCGAAACATGACCAATTCGCTGCTGAAGCACGAGGTCATCACGACCACGCTGCCCAAGGCGAAAGAGTTGCGCCGAGTGGTCGAACCGATGATCACGCTGGGCAAGATCGCCACCGTCGCCAACCGCCGGTTGGCGTTCAACCGCCTGCGCGACCGCGACATAGTCTCCAAGCTGTTCAACGAACTCGGTCCGCGTTACGCCAAGAGGAACGGCGGCTACCTGCGCATTCTCAGGCACGGCTTCCGCCAGGGCGACAACGCGCCGATGGCCCTGGTCGAGCTGATCGATCGTCCCGAGCCTGCGGAAGGGACTGCCGCGGCGGAAGCTAAGTCCTAAAAGAGGCATGGTTGCCATGAAAAAGCCGGTCAGCGCGCCGGCTTTTTTGTTTCCGGGGCTACAATGCTGTCATGGCGATAGTCCTGTTCACAGATTTCGGTTCCGGCGACCTCTATGTCGGCCAGATGAAGGCGGTGCTGCAGCGGCTCGCGCCGCCCATTGCGGTGGTCGATTTGCTGCATGACGCGCCCGCATTCAACGTGCGCGCGAGTGCGCACCTGCTCGCAGCCATGGTCGGCTGCTTTGGCGAGGACAGCGTGTTCCTGACCGTGGTCGATCCCGGCGTCGGCGGGGCGCGCGACGCCGTCGTGGTGCAAGCCGACGGGCGCTGGTACGTGGGGCCCGACAACGGGCTGCTTTCGGTGGTCGGCGCGCGCGCGGCGAAGGGTGATTGCTGGCGCGTCGTCTGGCAGCCGGATGATCTGTCGGCCTCGTTCCACGGACGCGACCTGTTTGCCCCGGTGGCCGCGACGCTGGCCGTTCAGGGCGGGTTGCCCAAGGCCTGGTTCGAGCACACCGGCCGACTCAACGTTGACTTCGGCGGCGACGACCTGCCCGAGATCATTTACGTCGACCATTACGGTAACGCCCATATCGGTATTCGAGCGCGCGGGATCCCGCGCGAAGCGCTGCTTGCGGCGGGCGCGCACCGCTTAAGCTATGCGCGGGTCTATTCGGATGTGACCGAAGGCGAGGCGTTCTGGTACGAAAACAGCCAGGGCCTGGTTGAAATCGCGGTCAACCGCGGCGATGCAGCGCAGTTGCTGGATTTGAAAATCGGCGACGCGGTGGTTTGGGCGTGATCATCCGCCAGGTGCGAACTAAACCCGCACCGGCTGGATCGCCACGACGCCAATACCAGCGCCGTGCGCCTAGCTTTTCCCCGGTGGCGGTAACCGCGCGGCCATGCACTTGCGGTGTTCGGCGCGCGTGGTCTTGTCTTTGCATGCTTCCAGCGCGCTGGTGTGAGTCTCGCAGCGCTCCTTGTTGCGCGCCTTGCCGCAGTCGCGCGGCTGGGGTGGAGCGAACTTCGCCGTCGGCGCCGGTTGATGCATGCACTCGCGCCACTCGTCGCCGGTCTTGTCCTTGCACGCTCGGATATCTTTATTGAGGGATTCACAACGCGCCTTGTCCTTCGCCTTGGCGCAGTCCATGGGATGAGCGCGCGGGGCTTTCCCCGGACCCTCCCCGGTCGGCATGGCGGCAGCGGCGGTGGCAAGAGTCGCGGCGGTGACGGCGGCGAGCAACACTGAGATAGAGGGTTTCATCGGCGTTTCCTTCCACAGACAGCGAGAATGCAGCGCATTCAGGTGTGTGCATTCCCTCTGCGAATCGGATCAGGGACCAGGCTCAATCTACGCTCGCGCCCCCGCACCGGTTTGATTTTGGTCAAATTTCAGCCGACTTCTGCGCTGCCGCTCGTGCGGCCTGTCCGAGCGCCCTATTACAGCACGAGGATCACCCTAAAATCATTGACATTGGTCCGGGTTGGACCGGTCACCACCAAGTCGTTCAAACCCTCGAAAAAGCCGTAACTGTCGTTGTCGGCGAGCAGTTTCTTGGCTGAGGCGCCGGCCGCAGCGGCGCGCGCGAGTGAGTCCGGCGCAAGCACCGCGCCGGCGTTGTCCTCGGAGCCGTCTATGCCGTCCGTATCGCAGGCGAGGGCGTGGATTTTGGGCACGCCGTCCAGTTCCAGCGCGAGCGATAGCAGGAACTCGGAGCAGCGCCCGCCGCGGCCATTGCCGCGCACGGTGACCGAGCATTCGCCGCCGGAAATCAGCGCCAGCGGCGGCTTGAATGGCTCGCCATGGCGGCGGATCTGGCGCGCCAGCGCGGCGTAGACTTTGGCGACTTCGCTCGCTTCGCCGGTGACGCTGTCGCCCAGCACCACCGGGGCGATGCCCTTGGCGCGGAAATAGGCTGCCGCCGCCTGCAGCGAGCTTTGCGCCGTGGCGACGATACGGTTCTCCACGCGTTTGAACAGTTTGTCGCCGGGCTTGGGCGTCTCGGCGATTTCGCCGCGCGCGCCGCGCTCGAGATGCGCCACCACCGACGCCGGCGCCTTGACGCCATGGCGAGCGATGATGTCCAGAGCATCCCGGTAGGTGCTCGGGTCGGGTGCGCATGGGCCGGAGCCGATATGGGTGGGGTCGTCGCCGCTCACGTCGGAAACAATCAGCGCCAGCACCCGCGCTTTGCATGCCGCGGCAAGCCTGCCGCCCTGGATGCCGGACAGGTGCTTGCGCACCGTGTTCATGTCCTGAATCGGAGCGCCGCAGCGCAGCAGTTCTTTCGTCGCCGCCTTGAGTTCGTCCATGCCGATGCCCTCGGCGGGCAGGCCGAGCAAGCTCGATCCGCCGCCCGATACCAGCGCGAGCAGCAGATCGTTCGGACCCAGGGTGTACGCGCGGCGCAGGATTTCCCGCGCTGCTTTTTCGCCGCTTTCGTCGGGAACCGGATGGCCCGCCTCTATGACTTTGATTCTATTTGTCAGAAGGCCGTGTCCGTAGCGCGTGATCACGAGGCCGGCTAAGGGCGCGGCGGACGGCCAGTGCTGCTCGACCGCGAGCGCCATGGCGGCGGCGGCTTTGCCCGCGCCGACCACCAGCGTCTTACCCGTCGGAGGCTGCGGCAAATGCGGCGGCAGAATCTTCTGTGGTTCGGCGGCGCCGACCGCGGCGTGGAAACTTTCGATGAGCAGCGTGCGCGGATCCATGGCCGGCCAAAGATAGCAGCATTTGACCGCATTCGCCACGCGGATGCGGTAGCGTTTCCGCCTCCGTACCGAGGAGAAATTTCAGGGCCCGGGCGCGATCAATCGGTCAATTAGTCAGACCTTTCGGCTTCAATTCCCGCAACTGCTCCCACAGCTCGACCGCCTGCCCTTTGGCGAGGTAGTTGCGCACATACAGGGCTACTTTTTCATCCTCGATGAAGCCCGCCGAAGATTTTGCGCCGAGGATTTTTCCCGGCAGTTGCGGCCGGGCTATGACATAACCCTGCACATAATCGACCCCTACCTCCGCCAGCGCCTCGATAGTGGCCAGGTCTTCCACCCATTCCGCCACGCTTTTCATGCCTAGGTTTCGCGCGAGTTCCACGATCGCCTCGACGATGGCCAGGTTCGCAGGATGCGTATTTACGCCCAGAATGAAGTTGCCGTCGATTTTCAGCGTATCCGCGCGCAGCTCCTTGAGATAAGAAAAAGACGTGTATCCGGCGCCAAAATCGTCGAGCGCCACCTTGGCGCCGAAATCCCTCGCCTTGTCGATGAAGCGCCGCGTGTTGTCCAAGTCGTGCAGCGCCACGCTTTCCGTAATCTCGATGCACAGTTTGCCCGCGGCGCGCCCGTGCCGCGCCAGCATCGAGAATGCATCCTGAATGAAGCGCTCGTCATTTAGCGACGCTCCGCTCAGGTTCATGCACGCGAACCGTGTCCGGTCGAGATCGTCGTAATGCTGATCGAGCCACTCCAGGGTATTGGACATGACCCATCGATCGATCACCGCGCTGCGCCCGTTGTTCTCCCCCGCGGAAATTATTTTTCCGGCCGAGGTGACGGTGCCGTCCACATCGCGCATCCTCAGCAGGATTTCGAAATTCAGCGAGTCATAGGGCGCGCGCAAGGACATGATGGGCTGCATCACGAGAAACAGGCCTTCAGGCACGACCCCGGTGCCGAGGCGTTCGATCAGTCGCAGTTCCTCCTGGCGCTCCTTGAATGCGGACTCACTCTTCTCGTACACGACCAGATTGGCGCCCTTCTTGGCTTCGCGGCAGGCGCGGTCCGCCGCCGATATCGCGTCTTTCACGTTGGTGCCGGCGCCGACCTCGACCAATCCGATCGAGCCTTTGACCTGGAACGCCTTGTCGCCGATCTGATAGGGGCTGGATCCGATCCAGTTGACGATGCCGCGGCAGATCGCGGTCGCCGTGCGAACCGGCGTTTTCCTGAACACGATGACGAACTCGTCGCCTCCGACCCGCCCGACGGCGTGGCCATCGGTCAGCATAGCGCGCACGCGGCCGCACACCTGTTTCAGCACCTCGTCCCCCGCCACGTGGCCGAACAAGTCGTTGATCAGCTTGAACCGGTCCAGGTCCAGGTAGGCCAGCGCCAGCGGCTGTCCGTTCGCGGCTTCCTGCATTGCCCCAGCGAACGCCTCCTCGACGCCATGCCGGTTCAGCACTTCTGTCAACGGATCGTTCTCCGCCAGGAAGCGCAGTCTGGCCGTCGCCTTGGAGCGTTGGGTGATGTCCTGCAGCGACCCTTCTATCTTGTCCCCGGCCGATGTCGCCTTGACCAGGAACCGTCTGGAACTGTCGTCGTCCGCGACCGAGTCGCGGATTTCCAATTCTTCGCTGGTCTTGCGCCGGATCATGTCCTGCAGCCTTTCCCATGCGCCCGGCTCGAAATGCTCGCTCCACGTCTCCTGCCCGGACTGGGACAGATCCACGCCCAGCATGTTTCGCAGCGCCGGGTTGCCGCGCAGGAAGACGCCATTTTCATCCAGGGTGAACAGTCCGATCGGGATGGCTTCGTAGGTGCTGCGCAATTCGGTTTCCGCCTTCACCCGTCCCGTGCGTTCTTGCCGCATCTGCTCGGCGATCGCAAGCGCGGCGAGCAGAGCGGATGAAAGCGCCGCCATCACGAAATTGATAGATCCGATGAGCCCCTTGAGACCTAGCGCCGCCGCCACAACCTCGTAAAGACTTGCCAGCAGCGTCACCCCAAAGGACGCACCGTACAGCATTGCCGCACCGGAACGCGTTATGAAGATAATTCGAACCAAGAAGAATACCAAGACAACAACCGTAAAGGCCGCCGACGCCCACAGCCATAGAAGCCACCACGAGGTTGGCATCAGAATGGCCACCAGCAATAGTGGCACGCACGACCACTGAACGATCCTGAGTAGGAACGTATAGCCTACATTTTTCAGGTCGTCGTAGAACAACCTGCTAAATAGCGTTATGGTCGTTACATAGTAGGCGAGCGGAGTCAATTTCCGCATCGGTAAGATCAATGACTCCGGAACCGTTTGTTCCAGCCATTGCGTGTCCCAACCGGCTGAGTTGGCGGCCAACCTGAGGGTTGCCATCAGCCACATGGCGAATAGGACATAAGTCCATTCACGATTAATGATGGCGGTCAGCAGCACGAACAGCGAGAGGACGATCAGACCGCCGTCGAGAAGGCCCGAATCGCGATGAAACTTTTGGGTCGACAATTCGAACTGGGACTCAGGCCACTGCACCACCGTGATGCGGCCCGGACCGGAGAATGTTGACCGGCACAACACCGCCAAGGACTGCTGCGATTGCTGACCGTCCAGTTGAAGCACGAATCCGGTCTTCGCCCGCTTCATCCGGCCGGCCGCGGTTTCGCGGTCTGCGTTACCCAGGGAGTTCAGCTCTGCCGCATCCCAACAGCCGACGGCTAGGGCATGTCTCGACGGAAGTTCGACGTCAGTGCGCGCGTCGATATCCGGCAGTCTCACCGTGAAACCGAACCAAAACGGGGACTCGGATCGCTTGGTGTCGTGATGGTCGACTGCGGGCTGTTTCTTCAGCCGCGCCCACGCTTGTGCCGCGGTTGTCGTCTCACCAGTCTGTTCAAATACGCGGAATTCCAGAGGGCTGCTTCCGTAAGTGGCGTATTCCGCGGGCCAGGCCAGCAGCGCCACCACCGATACCCCGACTATTATAGCCGGGACGCCGTAGACGGAAATCCGATATAACAGCGAATCCAGCGCCGTGTTGGCGCGTTTGGTCCATTCCAGCCATATTATGGGAGACCTCGGCATCAGTTATATCTGCTGCGAACGATAGGCCTCCATAATACGCGCTTTGACGATGGCGCTCATGCGCCGCCCGAATGCCGTGCATGCAAACTTGGCGGCGGCACGCGAACCACGCATGCCGCCGCTTCGCTTATGCATTCATCGCCACTCTGTCGGACACTTCAGGTGCACGCGTCGCGAGGTCCCGAGGGGAGTAGGCCGCATCGCTCAAATCGAGATCTGGATGCTGCGTCCGGAAGAAGAAGCCATAAAGAGGATGGTTCGCGGCGGCCCAGCTTTCTTCCACCGTTCCGACCTCCAACGCCAGCACGCGATGCGGAATATTGTTGAAGTGGCGCATCGGTATGTATTGCCCCGGAAAGAGGTCCTGGAACAGAAGCGCTTCATACATCCGGTCCAGAGGCGGCCTCGCGCCAATCACCATCCACTCGATATTCGCTTCGATGCAATAGAAATAGAAAGCCTTGAACAGCGTTGACTTTACGAGCCTTCCGGTGCGGCCCAGATCGATACCCAGCCGGGTGGCTTCGGCCTGGCTCTTGTTCCTGAGCCATGCGGGGAGCTCGACCCCTCCCGCCTGTTCGATGGAGAGCGGATTGAAGCGATTGGTCTGGATTCGCATTGTTCCCACGGGCGACCCGTCCAATTTGGATTCCGCCAGCAAAACCACCGAGCCTTGGTCGTGGTCAAGGGGTTCGGCTGCCCCCAGCCTTTCCGCCAACGCCGGCATGTGGCGCGCATAAGCGGCCTGGCGGATGGCGACCGCTTTGTGCAGCGTTTCCTCGCTGCGGACGACTCTTACGGTGAACGGCAGGCGCTCTTCCACCACCCGCACTTCCGGCCACATCTGCTCCATAGCACCTGCGGCGTAGGCCCCGTCCAGTACTAAGGCATGCTCGATCGATTTCATCTCAAATCTCCCATTAGAATAAAACAACTTGGCACCGTCGATTGCGGCAACGGTGGTGGCCCGGCAAGGCCCGTCTTTTGTGTTTCAAATGCCGGGATCATTCGCCTGCCAGATAGGTTTTTGCGCCGGATCTGGCAGGCTGATTTGTTAAATTTTGTCAAATCGTTATTAATCATGGTCCTACACGTTAGCACGCGCGGCTTTTCTGCTCAAGGACGCCGAAACGGGCGCCTCGGCCAGGAACCATCGGTATTTTATTTATCGTAACGTTTGCGCGGTCTTTCCCGCGTAGATTGGGCCATGGGCGAATAACCGAGGCGGCAATCATGCTACCCATAGTCTTCATCGAAAACCGGACTTACGACGAAATCGAAGTCGGCGGTTCGCCGTCTTCGTGCGCAAAGACAATGCGATGTACGAGTCCATCGTCAAGGCGTCGGGGGCGAAGCTGGAGTGATTGCTGGTTCCGACGGCGGACGCCGGGAGCAATTCCCCGTCTATAATAGGCCCGTCATAGATGGCTGCTGGGACTGCACGACATTCAATGCCGGTTATCGAGTCAAGTGCGCCGGGCGCATGCTCGGAATTGCACAGCCCCGCACTTATTCACCAATGCAGGAAGTCCGGAGAAATCGAAGGATGACAGATCAAGAAATGCCAACGCTGCACGACATCATCGCCGCACGACCTCACGTATACCGTTATCTGAAGCCCACCCCCCTGTACCGCTATTTCGGCTTGAGCGAGCTGATAGGGGCCAATGTGTGGGTGAAACACGAGAACCACCTGCCCGGCGGCGCATATAAAGTGCGGGGGGCGGTGAATCTGGTGGCGCATTTGAGCCGGAAAGAGCGCGATTCCGGATTGTTTACCGCCTCGACCGGGAACCACGGCCAGGGTATTGCCTTCGCCGCGCGCGCGCACGGACTGCGCGCGACTATTGCCGTTCCGGAAGGCGCCTCCCCCGGCAAGGTAGCGGGGATGCGCGGCCTCGGCGCGGAGGTCGTATTTCGCGGGCCAAACTATGAAAGTGCGCTCGAGTGGGCCATCGGCGCCGCCGCGGCGCAAGGCGGCCGTCTGGTCGATGCGACCGAGGACCTTATAATTCATGGCGTCGGAACCTACGGCCTCGAGATCATCGAGGAGTTGCCTGAAGTCGATGCGATCATCGTTCCCGTCGCTTCCGGCAGCGGCGCCTGGGCGACCGGCATCGTCGCCAAGACCATCAATCCGCGGATTCAGCTCATCGCGGTGCAGTCGGCGCAGGCGCCGGCGATGCAGCGAACCTGGGTCGCGGGCAAACCGGTGACCGTGGCCGCGCATACCGTCGCCGATGCGCTGGGCGTAAGCGTTCCGTTCGAGAAGACGCGACCGTTCCTGCGCAAGTACCTGGACGATTTCGTGCTGGTCGATGACGGCGCGATCGAGGCGGCAGTCCTGCTGCTGCTGGAGCACACGCACAATCTTGCGGAGGGCGCGGGTGCCGCCCCTCTTGCGGCCGCGCTGAAACTCAGGGACAGGCTGGCCGGGAAAAACGTGGTTCTGGTGATGACCGGGGGCAATCTTTCCATAGACCGGCTGCGCAAGCTTCTGGCGCAACCGGTAAGCGTAGCGGCCACCCAGGGCTAGAATTCCACGCATGAGCGCCGTTGCTTCTCCGGAAAAGAACGTCCTCGGCGGGCCCTTGCTCGCCTGCGGCTACGCCCCGCTGACCGGATTCTTCCGCGACGGCTGCTGCGCCACGCGCGGTGCGAAGGGGGTGGCGCACCTGGTCTGCGTCAAGGTCACGGCGGAGTTTCTCGAGTTTTCGCGCGCGCGCGGCAACGACCTCACCACGCCGCGTCCCGAGATGCGTTTCCGCGGTCTCAAGCCCGGCGACCGCTGGTGCCTTCACGTGCTGCGCTGGATCGAGGCGTGGGAGGCGGGCAGGGCGCCCAAGGTCGTGCTCGAAGCCACGCACGAAGACGTGCTCCAGTTGGTGCCGCTGCGGGCGCTCAAGCGCCACGCGCTCGATCTGCACTGAGCCTGACCGGCGGGTGGCGTCTGAGCGTGCGGCCGGATCCGGGCGGATCGGTCGTCATCATCGGCGCCGGCCCTGCCGGACTCATGGCAGCGGAGGCCGCGAGCAATGCCGGCGCGCGCGGTCTATGACGCCATGCCCTCGGAGGGGCGCATGCTACTCATCCACCCAAGTGACCACACCGTCCACCGCGGCGCGGCTGGTGCGAAAGCGGTTCACCGGGTGGGCGGCGTTTTCGTAACCGAATGACATGCCGCAGACGACGAGCCGGTCCTGCGGCAAGCCAAAATAGCTGCGCAGGAATTTGGGATGCGCCGCGAGCGCCGCCTGCGCGATGCTGGCGACACCGAGGCTGCGCGCGGCCAGCATGAAGTTGTTCACCCAGGCGCCGCAATCGAGCACGCCGTACACGCCCAGCGCCTCGTCGGTGGTGACGATCATGGCGTGCGGCGCGCCGAACAGACGGTGGTTCTCCATCGCTTGTCGCGCGGCGGCTTCGCGGTCGCCGCGCGCGATACCCACGCTCTCGTAGAGCTGGAAGCCGCAGGCGCGCCGGCGCTCGAGGTAGACGCCGCGGTATTCCCGCGGGAACGCAAAATCGGGTTCCGGCTTGCCCCCGGCGGCGTGTGCGCAGATCGCGTCGCGGAAGCGCTCGGTCCCCCCGCCGCGGGTGATCACGGCCTGCCAAGGCTGCGAGTTGCACCACGAGGGCGTGCGCTGCGCGATCTCCAAGATCCGAGTGATCGTGGCTGTATCCACCTGGCGCGGCAGGAAGGCGCGGCAGCTATAGCGCTCATTCAGCAGGCGCCGGAATGCTTCGGACGACGGAGTCGATGGTTCTGCGCTCATGTGTTTTCCCTTGGTTTGAATTCTGCAGTTGACGGGAAATGCCCGTGCCTATTAGATCGGCGGGCATTGGGCCTTGTTCTTCGGCAACTGTTGACAACTCCCAACAGGGTATTGAAAAAAGGGGGTGTTCGAATGGCGTTACCTTAAGCGATAAAACAGCAGGCGTGTAAACGGCTGGCGCGTTTCGGATAATTATGTATAATCGAAACACACTCGATTCCGGAAGGACAGCAACAATGCCTACCGCCACTGCCCCCAAGTTATCGGCTAAACGCACACCGGCTCTGCGAGGGGCATGCGAGAAGTCGGCTCGCGACGTCGTGTCCGTCATCAGCCGTACCAGCCGGAAATCCCCGGCAGCGCTGACCGACCTAGTCGATTCGCTGACCGGCGTCATTGAGCGCACAACCGAGCTGCTGCTTGCAGGCAAGGGCGTGCGCATTATCGAGGACAACCAGGCACTGACCACGCAGGAAGCGGCAGACCTGCTCAACGTGTCTCGCCCCCATCTGGTCAAGTTGCTGGAGACGGGTGAAATTCCGCAGTTGCCGAAGGCCGGCCTCCACCGTCGCGTCGCCCGGTTTGAGGTGCTTAACTATAAACGCGGGCGCGACGCAAAGCGTGAATCAGCGCTCGGTGAGCTTGCGCATCTCTCGCAGAGGCATCGTCTCGGCTATTGACCGCGCCGATGGGAAAGCCGCCGGTCGTCGTGCTCGATGCCTGCGTCCTTTATCCCGCGGCGCAACGCGATCTCTTTATGTGGCTTGCGGCGGGCGGTGTTGTGCGCGCGCATTGGACCGGCGAAATCCACGCGGAGTGGATGCGCAATGTCGAGGGCGACTACGGAATTTCCCGCGACGTTCTGGAGCGTGTGCGAACTCTGATGGATCGTTCAGCCGGTGATGCTCTGATCAGAGGTTATCGTCGCTACGAGAGATGGTTCCCGAAAACCGACGCCAAGGACCGCCATGTGGCTGCCGCGGCGCTCGCGGCACGCAAACGCTCCGGCGCGGAGCAGGCCACCATCGTGAGTTGGAACCTGAAAGATTTCGATCGTAAGGAACTCGCAACCGTTGGGTTGGTTGCCGAAAGCCCGGATGCTTTCCTGTGCCGCTTGCTGGCAAAATCGCCCGAAGAAGTTGCGGCCGCCTTTTTTCGAATGCGGGACAACCTGCGCAATCCGTCCAAGACAAGCAGAGAGTGCGTTGAAACACTTGCCGCGCAGGGCCTGAAGGCGTTCTCACGAATGATTGGCGAATCGATCGGCAAACGCAAGCCGTGACCCCGGATCGATCATGAGCGATCTATCAACTGGCGTCGCGATTGCTTGTCGGAACAGCATGCCGCTTTGTCGGCCGCTTCCATGGCCGCATTACGGCGAGCCATCTGCCTCATGATTGCTGCACCAAAGGGACGCCCAATTGAAAGCATCCACATGACATGGACGCCGGAGAAGGACTATGGACTGCAAAAACGCCTC
>SCTX01000134.1 GCA_004298385.1 Betaproteobacteria bacterium
CCGAACAGGGCATGGGATCCGGGTTCATCGTGAGTTCGGACGGTGTCATTCTCACCAATGCCCACGTCATCGACGACGCGACTGAGGTCACGGTCAAGCTCACCGACCGGCGCGAGTTCCGCGCCAAAGTCATCGGCAGCGACAAGCCGAGCGACGTCGCGGTGCTCAAGATCGACGCGACGGGCCTGCCGACGGTCAAGCTGGGCAGCAGCATGAATGAGAAGGTCGGCGAGTGGGTGCTGGCCATCGGCTCTCCCTTCGGCTTTGAGAACTCGGTGACCTCCGGGATCGTCAGCGCGAAGTCACGCTCGCTGCCGGATGGAACCTACATACCCTTCATCCAGACCGACGTCGCGGTCAATCCGGGCAATTCCGGCGGGCCCTTATTCAATATGAAGGGCGAGGTGATCGGCATCAACGCGCAGATCTTCACGCACTCGGGCGGCTATCAGGGCCTGTCGTTTGCCGTTCCGATCGACCTCGCGGTCAAGGTCAAGGACCAATTGCAGCAATTCGGCAAGGTCAGCCGCGGACGGCTCGGCGTAACCATCCAGGAAGTCAACCAGCAGCTCGCCGATTCATTTGGCCTGAAGCGTCCCGGCGGCGCCCTGGTTGCCGCGGTCGAGGAAAACGGTCCCGCCGCCAAGGCCGGAATCAAGGCGGGCGATGTGATCCTGAAGTTCAACGGGCATGCAATTTCGAGTTCCTCCGAGCTGCCTGCGCAGGTTGCCGACGTGAAGCCGGGCGCCAAAGCGACCCTGGAAATCTCGCGCAATGGGACGTCCAAGGATATCGACGTGACGGTTGGCGAGCTGAAGGGGGCGAAAGTGGCTTCGGCCGATTCGCCGGATCAGGAACATGGCCGCCTCGGGCTTGCGGTGCGGCCGCTCAGCCCCGAAGAGCGGCAGCAGATCGGCACTAAAGGGCTGATGGTCGAGCAGGCTAGCGGCCCGGCCGCACGCGCCGGAATCCAGCCCGGAGACCTCCTCCTGGCGGTCAACGGCACGCCGGTCCAGTCGGTCGAGCAATTGCGGGCACTGGTGGCGAAGTCCGGGAAAACCATGGCCTTGCTGATTCAGCGCGACGACGGGAAGATCTTCGTTCCGGTCGATATTGGCGGCAAGCAGGGCTGAAACGACCCGGCCGTACTGAGCCATGGCTGGTGGCAACATCTGACGTACGCGATCTCGCGCCCGGCGCGATGCAGGAGCAACAAGTGATACCGGCCATGGTTTTGAGTTTTCTTCTTGTTGCTACCTGCACGCTGCTTCATTATGAATGCCTGAAGCTGCTGAACGATTTCCTGCCTCGCGCCGCGATAATCGAGAATCGGGCCAAGGTTCTCGCGGCATTGGGAGGAGCGATGATCAGTCACGTGTCCCAGATCATGCTCTTTGCCGGAGCTTACTACCTGCTTCGGGACAATTTCGGTTTAGGGGGTTTCGGCGGGGAATTCAATGACATCTTCTCGAGTTTCCTCTACTTTTCCTCCGAGACGTATACCACCCTCGGCCTGGGTGATATTTACCCGTCGGGCAGTCTGCGCCTGGTCACCGGCATCGAAGCGCTCACCGGACTGCTCATGATCAGTTGGACGGCATCTTTTACCTATCTCGAAATGCGTCGTTATTGGGAAATCTGACTGCCCAAAAGGGGTCTATTCTGTGGTCAAGGACTTCTCCATGGAGTCAAGACCGAATTCTTTGTAATGCCCGTGCGCTACGAACCGCGTCCGCCCGGTGTTCCTAATCCGGCATCAACGGGGAACCCGGCTTGACGCGGGCCGCGAGCCTGGCGTCGGTTTTCAGCACTCCCACTTCGTCGCTGAGTATGTGGACGGCTTCGTTCAGCAAAATGTCTTTCGCATTTTTCCGCACTTTTTCAGCCGCCAGTTCATTGGCGAGATTGCGTTCGTCAGCCTGCAGGCCATCATCCCGAAGCGCACTGCGCTTCCCCGGCGCGGGTTCCTTGCCAACTATATCCTCGTGGGCGCCCCTGCCGGTATCCCGCCGTGATTCGCGCGACGTAATCCGGGCCTCTTGGGCGTCGCGTTCCTTGCGTCGTGTGGCTTCGTTCAGTGAGACCAGGTTTTTCTTGCGCTGAAGCTTCGATTCGGCGATGTCTTGTTGCAGGTACTGGAAGTCCTTGTCCTTTTTCACGCGGGCCTCATGCAGCGCCAAGAGGATGGGTAGCACGCCTTTCAAGTCGCCGGCGGGCGAATAGTCCGCTGCCTTGATCTGCGCCCAGGGGAGTGCGTTGTCGAAGCTGGATTCGCCAAAGTTCTCTGCATCGGAAAGCGCAGGGAAGAGGATATCCGGCTCCACGCCGCGCAATTGCGCAGTACCTCCATTGACGCGGAAAAATTGTGCGACGGTCATTTTCAGTTCGCCGAATTGCGGCTTGTTATTTTTGGCGACTCGATCGAGATCGACCATGCTTTGCACGGTGCCTTTGCCATAACTCGGTTCACCGATAATCAGGCCGCGGCCATAATCCTGAATGGCGGCGGCAAAGATCTCCGACGCCGATGCCGAACCGCGGTTGATCAGGACGCCAACGGGGCCATCCCAGGCGACACCGGCCCGGGTGTTGCTCTCCACCGAGATCTCGCCGCTTGCGCTGCGCTGTTGCACCACCGGCCCCTTGTCGATAAACAAACCGGTGAGTTCAACCGCTTCCGCCAATGATCCGCCGCCAGGGCGGGCAGGCTGCGCCAGCGCTCAGCAACGGCAAGGTCAGCCTCGACCCTGCGACCCGCGAAGCGCGCTGCGGCACAACCGTGGAGCTTCTGAGCGCGCGCGAGTTCGCTCTGCTGCATGCGTTACCCCAACTTCCACAGTTAGCGGGGCGGTTTTCTGGAATATCAAGTAGTTAAGGTTTCAGGTCGCCACTACATTACGGGTATTTGAGGTGGACGCAGGCGCTCTGGCAGCGTGAGTCCGAGATGCTGAAGGAGGATGGCTTGCGCGCGATCCGGGCGCACCACGCAGCGGATGCGTAGTTCGCGTTTGGAAGCGTCTGCCAGTGGCAGCACGATGTCGGCGGCGTGAATGCGCGAGAACTCCTCCAGAATCGTCCGTGGTGAGTGGCCCAGGCCCGCGCGTGACTGCCATTGCTGCAGCGTCTTCCACAGCGCTTCGTCGGTCCACTCGGTGATGTTGATACGAAGAATGTACACGCCCTCGGACAGGCGCGCCCATTGGTCCCATTCGGGATGATGGCTCCAGCGCAGCTTCAATCTCGAGGGCGCTTGTTCATCGCCGGTGACTGTGATCGAGAAGCCCCCCGGCGGCGCGGCTATTGCGTTGTAGGAAGCGCCCAATCTGACGCTCAATCACGCCACGGTCCAGCGGCTTTTTGCTGCGCTCGATACGTCCAGCCAGTGCACGCAAACGCTCCTCGATGCGCTGGGCAAAGCGCGCGTGCATCGCCCGCTCTTGCTCCACCCGAGCCGCCGACCGGCACAACAGGAACGTCTCCTGACCCTCCGGGCTGCGACAGATCTTCACCTCGACATCCTCGCGGATGTGACGCCAGTCGGTGGTGTCGGCAATCTCCTTGGCGAAACGCCGCAGCTGCGCTTTAGGGGTGCCGATCACATAGCGCCGCCCTGTTTGGTTGAGCCAGGCGAGGTTCTCCGCTCTCACCATCCCACGATCCATCACCCAGACTCTGTTTGCTTTGCCAAAGCGCGCCTCCATCCCCGAGACGATCTCCTCGACGGTGGTTACATCGGTAGTATTGCCGGGGAAGATCTCATAACCAAGGGGCATGCCTTCGCGCGTGACCACCAGCGCGATATTCACCTGCACGCAATCGGGCCGGTGGTCTCGCGAGTAGCCGCGCTTGGCAATCTCGGGATCGGCCACGCCCTCGAAGTAGGTGCTCGTCACATCGTAGAGCAGCAGATCGTAGTCCAGATCGAACAACTCTCCGAAACGCTTCACCAGGTGCGCTTCGATCGCCTGCTTGTGCGCCAGCAACCGGTCCAGCGTCCGGTACAGCCTCTCCTCGTAGAGCCGCTCGCTTGCAATTCCAAACAAGTCCTCCAGCGCCGTGGTGCGGTACCAGCGCTCGGCCACGTGCAACTCGCTTGAGGGCTCGCACAGCCGGCCGATCACCAGAATCGCGATCACATCGGCCCAGCTCACCGTCTCTCGGCCCCGCGGCAACAACCCGGCGAGCAATTCATCGAGCTTGAGCGAATGCCACAGCACCCACCCCAGCCACACCGCACCGAAGCTCCTTGAGCGCTCCAGTCGTACCGCATCGAGTCGCACCGCTGCCGCTTCGTGCGGCGCGTTCGCTTCGAACAAGCGGCCTTGCGCACTCTCAAGCGCTTCGCCCGAGATCTTGCGCGCCAGAAGCGCCGCGCGTGCGCGCCCTTCGCTATCGAGTTCCCCCAGATGTGCAACCGTCTCCTGTCGCACTTTGCGCCCGTGACGCACCGAACGCACCAGTTGCCAATACACGTGCGTCTTTCCGTCCTTGTTCCTCGTCGTGTGCCGCAAGTACATACAGCGCATTCTCGCAACGCCCCGCACTTACGACAACCCACTTGGTCGCCACTACACGCACTTTCTCACCGATTACACCGCTAATCGATCCCCCGCAACGTGCGTCGCGAATTATCTACAGAGGGAAAGCCCATCGTTGGCAGCGCGCAACAACGAGCAGAAAAAATTACCAACCACCATCTACTGTGGAAGTTGGGCTAATTGAAGAACATGAGGCGCTATTCGCAATAGTGCGACATTGCGGTCCTGGCGCAACGCCGGACACAAAAACACGAGACAGGTTACTCAACGCGTCTGTTCGACCTTCGAAACAATTCGTTCACAGCGCTGCCGGTCGAGCGCACCGGCCACGCCCGGCTCGGCGCACCACGCAAGCAGGCGCTCGCCCGCGGTGAGGGCGCCGGTGCTTGCGGCACTGCTGAAGCGCTCTTTCAGCTTTTTCACCTGAAGCGCGAGCCGTTGCGGCTGAAACTCGGGCGGGCTCTCCAGACCCAGGAGCAACTCGAGTTCGAGCAGGCCTTCGCGGCGCGATCCGGCGCCCTGCTCCATCCGCGCCAGGTATTTCCCGGCGGCGGCCGGCTCGGTGAGCGCGACTAGCGCGGCGTCCCGCCGCGCCAGCATTTTTTTCTCCCAGGCGGCCGGCAGGGCGGGCAAAGCCGCCCATCGTTCCTGTGCCGCCGCCGACTGCGCCTCGATCGACGTCACCTCCAAAGGCACCGAACCGCCGCCCGAGCGCACCAGAGCGTCCAGTTCTTCGCACAAGCGCTGTTTCGCCGCCAGGGTCTGCCATACCGCAGCTTCGCGGGAACGCACGCGCGCCGACAGCATCGCCTCGACCGCCGCCTTGGCTTTGGTGAAGCGGGATTCAAGCTCGCGAAGATCGGGACTGGATGCGCCGGCCTTCTGTTTCCACCGATCCTGCAGATCACGCAGCGCGCGGCGCAGTTCCTGATCCTCCTTGCCCGCAGCCAGCGCGAGTTGCTCGAGTTGCGCGCACAGTTCCTGCAGCGCGTGCCGATGTTCGTTCTTGCGGCCGTCCTCCTCCTTGCGCTTGCTCTGGCGCGCGTCGAACACCGCGTCGCAGGCCGCGCGAAACTTGGTCCACAGAGCGCGCTCGTCGCGCTGCGCCAGCGGCAACTCTTTGGCCTCGGCCTGCCAGCGGGCCTGGATCGCCTTGATTTGCGACGGCGCCTCGCGCTCCATCGCTTTGGCTACCAGCGCCGTGGCCTCGTCGATCAGGGCCTGGCGCCCCGCCTTGGCGCGGGTGCGCGCCGCCGACAAGGCGTCGCGCGCTGGCGCGAGCGCCGCCTTGAAGCGTAGATCGAGCTTTTTCCATGCGCCGGGATCGACGCTGCCCAGATCGCCTTCGCGCCATCCTTGCTCGGTTTCGCGCAGCCAGCGCTCGAGCGCGCGCCAGTCGACGGGCTCGGCGAGCAGTGTCGGCGCGTGCGCCGCCGCCGCGGCGATGAACTCCTCGCGCCGCTTGCGCGCTTCCTTTCTTTGCGCTCCGAGCTCGGCAAAATATCTGGCCGCGGGGGCGTAGGCTTTTTCGCAGGCGCGGTCGAAGCGCTCCCACAGCGCCTTGGGCACGCCCGCGTGCTGCTGGTCCAGCGCCTTCCATTCGCCGCGCAGCTTCTGCACTTCGAGCGCGAGTTGCGGCGCGTCCAGGGTCTGCTTCGCCGCGGCTTCGGCGCGCTCGCACAACTGCACGCGCGCATTTTGCTGGCCGAAGGACTCCCAGCGCTCGAGTTCCACCAACTGCTGCACTAGGCGGCCCAGCCGCTGCGTGCTCGGCTTCGGCAACAGCCCCGCCCCGGTCTTGAGGACCTTGATTTCGTCGGCAACTGCGCGCGCCGCCTGCACCTGGCCCGCGGCGAGCGCCTGCTCGGCCGTGTGCAACAGGGCATGGACATGCTGCCGTGCCGCGTTCGCTTCCTGCTGCACAGCTTGGATCTGCGCCAGCCGCCGCTGCTCCACCGTCGTCATCGCGGCCTCGAAGCGCCGCGTCAGCTCCGGCGTGCGCAGCGTCCGGCTGAGCGCCTGCCAGCGCGCCGGCAATTCCGCGTGGTCGATCGACGTGCCTGCGGCAAGCTGCTCGGCTTCGAGCACCAGCGCCAGCGTGCCGGCGAGCGCCTGGAGCTCTTCCTCCCATCGCGCGATGCGGCTCTCCGCCTGATCGAGGCGCGCGAACGCGGCATCATCGCTGCGCTCGCGTGCTTCGGCGCGCAGCGTGGCGAGCTCCGCGCGCATCGCGGTGAGCGCATCCGGCGCGGCGGGCGCCGCGGTTTCCAGTGCTTCGAACCATGCGCTTAGCCTGCGTTCGAACTGCACCCGCGCGCGCTGTTCATTTTGCTCGCGCTCGAAGCGCGCCTGAATGGCCTGGCGTGCAATCTCGCAGCGCGCGCGGCGCGTAGTCTCGCCGCTCAGGTCCAGCGCCTGCCAGCGGCGGTTGAGTTCGATCACCGCGGTAAGTATAGGACCGGGCTCGGACGCCAGCGCTTCCAATTGCGCGATGATGGCGTCGGCTTCGGCGTCCTGCCCCTGGCGTTGCTTGATCGCGTCGATCCGCTGCCGGGCGAGCCTGGCCACGCCATGATCCTTGTTCTTCGCCGCATCGCCCAGTTTGCGCAGACCCTCCGGCGTTTGCACGCGCTCCGCGGCAACGAGCCGCGTCTCCGCGTGCTTGGCGTGAAGCGCGAGCTCGACCAAAGCGGCCTCATCGCGGATGGCGGCGATCGCGGTGCGGCGCCGCTCAGCGTCGTGCGTGTGGCGCACCACCTCGGATCGAATCGCATCGGTGCAGCGCTGCGCCTGCAGCATTGCCCTGGCGCCGGCGCTGTCCTGCGCTTGGGCAAGCACTTTAGCCAGCGCGGGCGCGAGCGCAAGGCGCACTGCGGCATCCGCTTCCGCGTCCCAGGCAAAAACCAGCGCGGCCAGATCGGCACATCGGAGCGCGGCGGCAATGCGCACCTCTGGCGCCGGGTCGGCGGCAAGCAAGCGCGCAAGCTCGCCCGAATCCGGTGGCAGCGCCGCGATGCCGAGAATGCGTTGCGCCGGCTCGGCGTGTTGATGCAAGGGAGTAAGCGAGAACAGGCTGCTGATCATGGTATCGCTTAATTATGCGTCATTTTATTGAACATTGGCAAAGATACGGCGACAAGATACGGCGCAAGAACCGCTTCCATTCGCAAAGCGCCGGCATGAGTGGCCGCTTCACAACTCGCCTGATTGTTGGATTACAATCGAATGACATCAACATCTGCTGGAGATATGCGATGCTCCACGACCTTGCGAATTACTTCGGAACCACCGGTTTCATGCCGCATGGTCATTGCTTCTTTTGGACGCCGTCGCTGCTGTGGATCTATGTCGTATCGGATTTTATCATCGCGGCGTCCTATTTTTCGATTCCGTTCGCGCTCTGGTACTTCGTCAAAAAACGGCCGGATGTTCCGTTTCGCTGGATGTTCCTGATGTTCGGCGCATTCGTGCTGGCCTGCGGCGCTACGCATCTGTTCGCGATCTGGAATATATGGCATGCCGATTACTGGGCTGATGCGGGGCTCAAAGCGCTCACCGCGAGCGTGTCCGTTGCGACCGCGATCCTGCTTTGGCCGCTGATCCCCAAAGCGCTCACGATCCCCAGCCACATGCAGCTCGAAAACGCGAATCGGGCGTTGCAGAACGAAGTGATGCGCCGAGAGCAAGCAGAAAGCGCCTTGCTCGCGGCAAACGAGGCCCTGGAGCGCCGCGTCGCCGAGCGCACGGCGGAACTTGAGACGGCGAGCAACGCTTTGCGCGAGAGCGAGGCGCGCTTTCGCAGCCTGACCGAGATGTCCTCCGATTTTTATTGGGAGAGCGACACCGAGCACCGGATGACGCAGATCAGCAGCGGCAAGGGGGACGCAGCGCGGGTGTTGCCGCACGGCCCGGTGCTCGGCAAACGCCGCTGGGAGGCGCCGTATCTTACGCCGGACGAAGCGGGCTGGGAGGCGCACCGGGCGATGCTCGAGGCGCGCCGGCCATTCCGCGATTTTGAATTCTCGCGCCTGGGCGCTAATGGCGGCGAGGTTCATATCGCGATCAGCGGCGGTCCGGTGTTCGATGCCGCCGGCGCATTCCGAGGTTACCGCGGCGTGGGCACTCAAATCACCGAGCGCAAGAGGGCGGAGAAGGACATGCGCGCCAGGGAACTGCGCTACGAGGCAGTGGCTGCGTCAGCCATCGATGCCTTTGTAACCGGCGACGCCGCCGGGCGCATAGTGGGCTGGAACCCGAGTGCCGAGCGCATATTCGGGTACGCGGAAACCGAGGTCATCGGGCAGCCACTGACGCTGCTGATGCCGCAACGATTCCATGACCGGCATCTTGACGGCATGAAGCGCGTGCAATCCGGCGGCGAGCGGCGCGTCATCGGCACTATTGTTGAACTGGTAGGACGGCGGAAGGACGCAAGCGAATTCCCGCTGGAACTTTCGCTGGCGGAGTGGACCGTCGGAGAGGGCCAGTTTTTCACCGGCTTCATGCGCGACATTACCGAGCGCAAGCAGGCCGAAGAATCGCTGGAGCGGAGCGAGGCGCGCTTTCGCAGCCTGACCGAAATGTCCTCCGATTTTTATTGGGAGAGCGACGCCGAGCACCGGATCACGCGGCGCATGGCCGGCAGCAACCCGGGCACCTTGTCGGTGTTCCGGGAGGGCGCGAAAATCGGCAAGCGCCGCTGGGAAGTGCCCTATCTTTCGCCCGACGAGGCGGGCTGGCAGGCGCACCGGGCGGTGCTCGACGCGCACCGTCCGTTCCGCAATTTCGAGATTTCGCGCGTCGGCACCGACGGCACCGAACACTTCATGTGGATCAGCGGCGATCCGCTGTTCGATGCCTCGGGCGCGTTCCAAGGCTATCACGGCGTCGGCGCCGAGATCACCGAACGCAAGCGCTCGGAGCAAGCCTTGCGCGCGGCGGAAGAGCAGTTCCGCGGCCTGGTCGAGCAGTCGATCGCCGGCATCTACATCATCCAGGACGACAAGCTCAGCTATGTGAATCCGCGCTTCGCCGAGATCCTCGGTTACGCCTCCGCCGACGAGTTGATCGGCCGCCACCCGCTGTCGATCATCGCCGAGGAGCACCGCGGCATGGTCGTCGAGAACATACGCCTGCGGCTCGAAGACAATGTGCCGAGCATCAGCTACGGCTTCACCGCCGTGCGCAAGGACGGCGCCATGATCGAGGTCGGCGTGCACGGCGCCCGCGTGACGCGCAACGGCCGGCCGGCGATCATCGGGCTGATGCAGGACATCTCCGACAAAAAGCGCGCCGAGGAGCAGATCCAGCGCTATGTCGCGCAACTGGAAACCGCGTTCATGAGCACCGTCGAGGTGGCGACGACCTTGAGCGAAATGCGCGATCCGTACACCGCCGGCCACGAGCGGCGGGTGGGCAAGATCGCCGTCGCGATCGGCGCCGAGCTCGGATTCGACGAGCGGCGGATCGAGGGCCTTCGGGTCGCCGGCTATCTGCACGATATCGGCAAGATCACCATTCCGGCGGAGATTCTGTCCAAGCCCGGCAAGCTCAGCCCGCTCGAGTTCCAGTTGATTCAGGCCCATCCGCAGGCGAGCCACGACGTGCTGAAGGACGTTAAGTTTCCCTGGCCGGTGGCCGAGGTCGCGCTGCAGCATCACGAGCGCATGGACGGCAGCGGCTACCCGCAGGGCCTCAAGGGCGAGGCGATCCTGCTCGAGGCGCGCATCATGGCGGTGGCGGACGTGATCGAGGCGATGTCCTCGCACCGGCCCTACCGCGCGGGGCTCGGACTCGAGGCGGCGCTGGCCGAGATCGAGCGCGGCCGCGGAAGCAAATACGATCCTGTCGTTGCCGACGCCTGCCTGAGGCTGTTCCGGGAGAAGGGCTACGCCATTCCCGCATAGCCCCGGGCGTGCAAGGTCTAGGTCACAAGAGCGTAATCGTGTTCGCGAAATAACTTCAAACACGCGTCGGCGACCGCCGGGTCATACTGGATACCACGGCCACGCTCGATTTCCTGCAACGCGACGTCGATTCCCAATGTGGGCCGGTAGGGCCGGTGCGACCCCATGGCTTCGACCACGTCTGCCACCGCCAGGATGCTGGACTCCAACAGAATGTCCGCCCCTTTGAGTCCCTGCGGGTAGCCGGAGCCATCGAGCCGCTCATGGTGTTGCCAAACGATGGCTGCGATAGGCCAGGGGAAGTCAATGTCCTTGAGAATCTCATACCCCGCTTGGGCATGACCCTTAATCAGCAGGAACTCGATAGGCGTCAGCTTTCCCGGCTTGGCAAGGATTTCAGCCGGAATGCTGATTTTTCCGAGATCGTGGACGACACCGGCGAGGTGCAGCCCGTGAATCCGTTCCTCGGGCAGACCCATTTCCCGCGCGAGCGCCACAGCCAGCTCGGCCACGCGTTGCTGATGGCCCGAGGTATACGGGTCGCGCATTTCCACGGTCGAGGCAATAGCCTGAATGCTGTCCTCGAGACTTTTGCGCAGAATTGCCTCGTGGTGCTCGTGCGCATGCGCAATACGGTCGCGCTCCTCCCGCGTACGCAATGTGGCAATTCCATAGGCGAGGTCCTCGGCGAGTTCCTGTAACAGCAGTACTTCCGCGTCATCAAACGCGTCGGCCTCCGATGCGAAAATACTCATCGCGCCGATGACGCTGTTCCCGTCGAGCAAGGGCAAGGCGAGGTTGGAAACGTAGCCCGGCCTTGCCATCAACTCTTGGACAACTGCAAACGCGGGGTTGTCCCGGACATCCCGGGTAATTTCCGCTTTGCCGCTTCGAAGGGCTCTGGCAATGGGTCTTTGGCCTTGCTCGGTATCGGCCCAGGTGTGCTTCACCGCGGCGAGATACCCGTCCTCCACGCCCGCCCAGGCCATGGGGACGATAGTTTTTTCCTCGTCATTTCGCGGGTAACCCACCCATGCCATCCGATATTCCCCCTTGTCCGCGATGACGCGGCACACTTCATGCAGAAGCCCGGATTCGCTGCTCGCATGCACCAGCGCGTCATTGCCCGCCGACAGCGTCTTGAGCGCCCGGTTGGCGCGTTGCAGGGCGACTACATCCAGCTTGCGCTGCGTAATGTCGGTAAGCACGCCGACGCTGCGCGCGGGCTTACCGGCCTTATCGCAAATGACGTTGCTACGCGCTTCCACCCAATGGACCGTACCGTCCGGCCACAACACCCTGAATTCCATTTGTGCCGGTTTCGCCGTCTCCCGGGCTCGCTGCATCGCCTTTGTCAACACCTCGCGATCGTCCGGGTGTACAGCTTCCATTAGGGCCCGGGTGCTCCGGGGTCCCGCTTCCTTGGGCAAGCCGAATATCGGTCCAACATCCTCCGATATGGAGTACGTATTGCTCTCCATATCTATGCTCCACGCCCCCATATGGGCGCCGGCCATCGCCAGCCTCAGCCGCTCCTCGCCTTCCCTAATCTTGTCACCCGCTGTCTTCCAAACCGTAATGTCGCGCAGCGAAACTGCAATGCCGTCGCCAACAGCTACCACCTGCTGCCTGAACCACTTCCTTTCCGCTGCCGGCAGATCAAACGGAAACTCCTCTTCCAAAGACGTCCTGGTCGCAACGACATGAACGTACTTGCTGAAAAATCCCGCGGTTCCGTAGACCGGAAGCAGCTTAAAAAAGGTTTTGCCGATGACCCGGTCTTTCGCCAGGCCGAGTTCGCCCGCGGCGCGGCCGTTCATATCCGCGACTTCAAAGTCGACAATATTGCCGGCCGCGTCGCGCACGCTCTGCAGCAACAGCAGCGCATCCAGGCTCGCTTCGGCAGCGGCACGGAATCGTTCCTCGCTGGTTTGCAGTGACACTTCAAGCTGAGTGCGCGCGGCGCGCGCGCGGACCGCGGCAATCCCGGAGGAGAGCGCCGCCGCCACTTCGGTGAGCAGCACGGCCTCCTGCTCGCCGAACGATTCGGTCTCCGCCGCGTGAATTGAGAGCGCGCCAATGACCGCGCCATCCACCTTGAGCGGAAGGGAGATCACCGCGTTGAGCTGACCATGCGGCGCGTCTTCGCGCCACGGCGCGATATCGGGGCTTGTCATGGCGTTGTTGACAATTACCGCGGCGCCACGACGAATTGCGCTGCCGGTCGGGCCGCTACCGCGTGGAGTATCCGCCCAAGTAACTCCCAAGCCGGCAATGTACTGCAGGTCCACGCCCCACCACGCCACCGGCTCGACGCTCTTGTTCGCGTCGGACTTGGCGAAGCCCACCCACGCGCGCCGGTATTCGCCGGCCTCGACTATGGCCCGGCACATGGATTCAATCAGCGACGTTTCATCGCGTGGCGTGAGTAGTGCCTGATTCCACGCCGCGAGCACTTTGACCGCGCGATTGGCGAGGACGATATGGCGGTCCTTGGCCTCCAGGGAACTCGCCATTTCGTCGAACGATTGCGCCAGCCTCCCCAATTCGTCGCGAGCGTGTTCGAGCCCGGAACGGGCGCTCGAATCGCCCTGGCCCATTCGACGCGCTGCCGCCGCCAGGACCGAGATGGGGCGCAGGAGCAGGCGTTCGCCTCCTGCCCACACCGCGGCAAATGCCAGCAACAGCAGGCTCGCTACGGCGAAGACAGTCCGTGCGAAGTCACGCTCGATATCTGCAGTGACGATGTCTTTGGCAAAACCGAACCAAAGCCATATCGGGCCGGCCTCGGTCTCGGCAAAGCGCGCCAGCCCGTAGACGCGCGGCACGCCGTCGAATCCAACTGCCTCAAATGCACCCTCGCCGCCGCGGGCCGCGACGGCCTTGAAGAATGAAGTGCCCGAGGCATCTTTCCCGACCCATCCCTCGGCATCGGGGTGCCTGGCAAGCACCCGTCCCTTGGCGTCGATTAAACCAATCCTGGCGCCATCGGGGTACTTGGCGCTAGCGAATTCTGTTGCGAGTCCGGACAGGTCGAGCGAAACCGCAAATACCGCAATCGCGCGCCCGCTCGAGTCGCGGACAGCCTTAAAAAACGGAAGGCTCCGTTTGCCGGTTATCGGACTGTCGACCGCTTCCCCGATAACCACGCCTGGCGACGCGAGCGCCTGGCGGAAATGGGGCTGGTGGCCGGCAATATTGATCGGCCGAGCGCTCGGCGTTGCACTGCAGACCACGCTTCCGTCAGGCAGCGCCATGATGATATTGGCGATTCGAGGCTCTTCCCGGAGCCGCTGCGCGAGCGTGCGCTGGCAATCCTCCGACAAGATGGTCCGGCGCCCGTTCCGGGCACTAACCAGGGAGTCGAGAAGCTGCTGCGCGTATTCGATGACATGGTTTTGCCGGGCCGCGATCAGCTTTGCCGTGTCCAGCAGATGGTCTTTGACGAATTCCAGACGCATCTGGCGTTCTGTCGTCGCATGAAACCACATTGTTGCAACGAATACCGCAAACGCCAAGCCAATCAGCAGCAGAGCCTTGGTTCTTAGACTAAACAAGAAGTTACGCATTCATCCTCTTCTGGCATATGGCCACTTAGCGAGTCCGGACCACTCAATTATCAACTGCGCAACCTATGAGTAGAGTACCGCAAGAATCAAGCCCGCTTGAAGAGTTGAACAGCGCTGTAGCTTGCGCCGATTACGCATCCAGCTCGGCGTAGCGCCGGAAAATGTCATCATTGTTGAAAGCCGGCCGCCGCCCCGATGCGGCGTAGCGCTTGATTCGCGGCCGGGCAAAAACTTCGTCGTGCAGCGTTCGCAGCCGAGGGCAGCCGCGCAGCGCCTTCCTGCTTGCCGCCGGAAACGCATAACGCAGTCCGGCTACCACCTGGGCCATCGACAGATCGACATAGCTCAGACGCTTGCCCGCCAGCCATTTGTCGCTGTCCGGGTTGCGCTCGATGACGCGTTCGAAATAGCCGAGGAACTTCGGCAGCCGGTGCGCGAGGAAATCGCGGCTGCGGCGCCGGGCTTCCGGCTTCTGCTCTTCATAGTAGAACCCGCCGCCGATGGGGTGATGGGTGTCGTGAATCTCGAGCACGAAGTCGGCAAGGGTAAGCTGCAACTGATGCGTCCACAGTCTGCCGCCGGGATCGCGCTGTGCGAGTGCCAGCCGCGGGCCAAGAAACAAGAGGATGTTCGCGGTTTGCCCGATGAGCCTGCGGCCCGCTTTCAGAAAAGGCGGCGCAAACGGGGGACGCGCGAGCTCGGGGCCGTCGAGGAATTTCATCATCGCCGGCACGCCGCCGCCCTGCTCCTCGGGCAAGAGCGCGATATCAAGGTATTCGGCTCCGGACTCCTCCAGCGCAAGGCGCACGAATTCGCCGCGGCCCTGTATGCCGGGCCAGTAATAGAGTTCGTAAATCATGCTTGGGCCTCGGACTGAAGTGCGGATGCAGTTTGCTGCAACGCTTGCGACGGACCTAGGCCGGCGCGCGCGCGCGGCGGCCAGGCAAGCTCGCCCATCCGATTTTCCGGCGGAATCCAGGTTTTCATTCGGCTTCCCGCCCGATTCGGCCGTCAGCCCTTGGCTGCCGGCGCAGCGGTTTTGCCGGCCCCGCCCGCGGGCGCTGCATCCGGCTTCGCCTCGGCTGCGGGCTTCGCTTCGCTCGCCGCGGGCGCGCCGGGCAGCAACGCCTGGCAGTCGGGCGCGACTTCGACTTTCTTGGCGCCGCCGAGATTGACGGCAAGGCCGGCGACGCAATTGGCTTTGTCGATGCCGAGCGCGCGCTCCAACGCCGCGAGCGCGGCCTCGTTATTCGCTCCGCGGGCGATCTGGCCGATCACGCCAAGACCGGTGAGCGCCGCGGCTCGCGCATCCGGCTTGCTGGTCTTGGCGTTGACGACAGCCTCCAGGGCCGTCGCGAGTTGTGGTTCCATCTTGGCTAGCAAGGTCTTCATGTTGTCCGCCTCGCGCTGCCGCTGCTCCAGCGCCGCGGATTTGGTCTTTGCCGCATTGAGCTCATCTTGCAGCTTCTTGCGTGCCGCTGCCGCCGCCTGAGCTGCCTTGTCGGACTCGGCTCGCGCCTGAGACAGCGTGGCCTCGAGTTCGTCGATCTTGAAGTACAGCATCACCGCAACCGCGGCAACTAGCACCAGCAGAACCGTCAGCCCCTGAGCCGCCCAGCGCAGCGCTTTCTCCTGCGTAAGCTTTGGCGTAACCTTTGTGTTCATGGCGAATCGTCTCCCTTGGATAGTGAGCCAAATCCGATTGTACCCGAGCTTGCGCCTGGCGACGGCGCTCCAATGTCCACGATTGAGTACAATCAGGCGATGTCCGTACCTCGCGCGCCACCGATACGCCTCCGCGCAAAACCGGATCGAATCCGCGCCGGCGCCGAGCGGCGGCGCGGCCCGGGCTGGCTCGGGAATTTTGCGCTGTTCGCGCTCGGTGTGAGCGTAGCGCTGGCGGCGTCGCAGGGACTTGGCTTTTCACGTAGCGTGACGCGGGGACTGGTGGAGCGTTTCGCGGCCAAATTCGGACCGGACAGCAGAACCCGCATCGGCGGCTGGCAGAAATTCGTGCGCTCCATCGCGGCAGAGCAGCGGCAAGCCTCCGGCAACGATCTGGAGCTGCTCGGCTCGGTCAATACTTTTTTCAACCGCTTGCCCTTCCTCACCGATCTAACTCATTGGGGGGCGGAAGATTATTGGGCCTCGCCGGCAGAAATGCTCGGCAGCAATGGCGGGGACTGCGAGGACTTTTCCGTCGCCAAGTACTTCGCCCTGAAAGAGCTGGGCGTGCCGATCGAGCGCCTCCGGATCACTTACGTCAAGGCGGTTCGCCTCAACCAGGCACACATGGTGCTGGCCTACTATCCTGCACCCGGCGCCGTTCCCTTGGTTCTGGACAATCTGGAAGACGCGGTCAGGCCGGCATCGGAGCGAGCCGACCTGATCCCGGTGTACAGCTTCAACGACGAGGATCTGCTGCTGGCGCGCCAGGGCCAGCGCGACGTCAGCGCGGGCAGCTCCTCGCAGATCAGGTTGTGGCGCGGTTTGCTGGAAAAATTGGAAAAGGAATTGCTGTACTGACGTGAATGCTATGCTTCTCGGGATCGGATCATGACACTTTTCAAGCAATTGTTTTTCGGCGCGTCCCTGCTGTTCCTGCTGGTATTGGCGGGCGTAGAGGCGATCTATCTCTCGAACGCCCGGCTCTACATGCAACAGCAACTCGAATCGCATTCCCAGGATGCCGCGACTTCGCTTTCGCTATGGCTTGCGACGGTGCATCCGTTCGAGGACCGCGCGCTGATCGAGACGGTGGTCAACTCCACCTTCGATCGCGGCTACTATCAGTCCATACGCGTGATTTCGCTAAGCGGCGAAACCCTGGTGGCGAAGCAACTGGCGCCCGCGCAGGGCGAGGTGCCGGTGTGGTTTACGCGGCTTTTTCCGCTGCGCCCGCCCGCTGCCGAATCCCTGATCAGCTCCGGCTGGCGCCAGCTCGGGCGCGTGCTGGTGAGCAGCCATCCGAATTTCGCCTATCTGCAGTTATGGCACACCGGTCTGCAGACGCTGGCGCTGCTGCTGCTGGTATACGCGTTCGCCCTCTTCGCCTTGCGCGCTTTCCTCGCCAGCATACTGCGGCCGCTGAGGGAGATCGAGCGTGCGGCAACGGCCATCGGCGCGCGCGATTTCAGGACGATCGCGCTCGCGCCCAAAGCGCGCGAACTGGGGCGCGTGGTCGCCGCGATGAACAGCTTGTCTGGAAAAATCAGGCGCGTCATCGAAGACGAATCGGCGCGCGCGGAAAAGCTGCAGCGCGAGGCCTATCGCGATCCGGTCACGGGTTTATTCAATCGCCGCGGACTGGAGCACGAGTTGCAAGGCCTGTTTCGCGCCGAGCGCGACGTCTTCTCCGGGGTGTTCGTGCTGCTGGAGCTGGAGCGCTTCAAGGAATACAACCTGCATCATGGCTATCAGCGCGCCGACGAACTGCTGGCCCTGGTCGCGCAATCCGTCTCAGGCGCCTGCGCGGACCGGGCAGCGGTTCTTTCGCGCTTCGGCGGGGCGAGCTTCGCCTTGGCTGCGGTGAACATCGATGCGAGCGCTGCCGGCGTTCTGACCGCCGCGATCAGTTCCCGCGTCGAATCGGCCCTTGCCGAGCAGGCGCTGACCGGGGAGATCCAGTTTCATTGCGGCGCGGCGCATTTCGACGCGGGCGCGCCGCCGTTGCCGGAGTTGCTGGCCGCGGCGGATCTGGCTTTGAGCCGGGCGCAGGAAAAAGGACCCGACACCTTCGATCTCGTCGAACTCGCCGAGATCGACCGGCGCGGGCGCGGTTCGCTCGCCTGGCGCGAGCACATCGAGGGCGCGATCGAAACCGGCAAACTGGCGCTATACACGCAGACCGTCTTCAGCCTGCCCGGACGCGCGCCGATGCAAAGCGAGGTGGTCACGCGCATTCTGGATGACGGCAGCAACCCCGTGCCCGCGGCACAGTTCCTGCCGATGGCGGCGCGCCACGGCTTGATGCCCCGGCTCGATTGCCGCGTGCTCGAGATGCTGATTGCCCGGATCGACGCCGGCGCGCGCCTTGCGCCGGTGATTGCCGTCAATATTTCGGCGCAGACCGTCGCCGATGCCGCCTCGCGCCGCCGCCTGATCGATGCCCTGCGGGGCCGGCGCGATATCGCCGCGCGCCTGGTGTTCGAAATGACCGAGTTCGGCGTGATCCAGGCTCCCGCGCAAAGCCGGAGCTTCGCCGCCGAGATAAGACGTCTAGGCGCGCAGTTTGCGCTGGACCATTTCAATCTTCACCGCGATTCGCTCGGGCAACTGCACACCCTGCTGCCGCATTACATCAAGCTGGCGCCGGTGTATACGAATGCCCTGGCCGAAAACCAGGACAGCCGTTTCATCGTGTCATCGCTCATCCGTATCGCCCAACCGCTCGAAATCCGCATCATTGCCCAGGCGGTCGAGTCCGAATCGCTGATTCTGCTGCTGCAAGAAATGGGATTTGCCGGATACCAGGGCTACGCAAACGGACGGCCCGTACCCATCGGCTGAGCTGTTGCCGCCCGATGCGATCGCCGCAGACAGCGCTCAAGGCCGCGGTGGCGACTCCGGCACGCAGGTGCAGAACAGCGTGCGATCTCCATAGGCGTTGTCTGCGCGACCCACCGGCGGCCAGTACTTGCGCGCACGCAGCCCGGCAATGGGATAGGCCGCCAGCTCGCGCGAATAGCCGTGCGGCCATTCGTCCGCCGACACCATGGCAGCGGTATGCGGCGCGTGCCTGAGCGGATTGTCTTCGCGATCCAGCCTGCCCTCCTCCACTGCCCGGATTTCCCCGCGAATGGCGATCATGGCGTCGATGAAGCGATCGAGTTCGGCCTTGGACTCGCTTTCGGTCGGCTCGACCATCAGCGTGCCCGCGACCGGAAACGACATGGTGGGCGCGTGAAAGCCGTAGTCCATGAGCCGCTTGGCCACATCTTCCACGCCGATGCCGCTCGCCTCCTTCAGCGGCCGCAAATCGAGAATGCATTCGTGCGCGACCAATCCGCCCGGCCCGCTGTAGAGCACCGGATAATGCGGCGCCAGGCGCCTGGCGACATAGTTGGCGTTCAGGATCGCCACCTCGCTCGCCGCGGAGAGGCCCTCCCGCCCGAGCAGCGTGACGTACATCCAGGCGACCGGCAGGATGCCGGCGCTGCCGTAGGGGGCTGCCGCCACCGCGCCGATGTTGTGCGCGCCGCTCGTCATCTCGCCGTGCCCCGGCAGAAAGGGAGCGAGATGCGCCGCCACCGCCAGTGGGCCCACCCCGGGCCCGCCGCCGCCGTGTGGAATGCCGAAGGTCTTGTGCAGGTTCAGATGCGACAGGTCGCCGCCGAAGCGCCCCGGCGCGCATAGGCCGACCATCGCGTTCAGATTGGCGCCGTCGATATACACCTGGCCGCCGTGACCATGCACAATGTCGCAGATTTCGCTGATGCCTGCCTCGAATACGCCGTGGGTGGACGGATAGGTCAGCATGAGCGCGGCCAGGTTGCGGCTGTGCTCCGCGGCCTTGGCGCGCAGATCGGCGAGATCGACATTGCCTCCTGTATCGCAGGCGACGACGACGACCTGCATCCCCGCCATATGCGCCGAAGCCGGATTGGTGCCGTGCGCCGAAGCCGGAATCAGGCACACCTTGCGCCGGCCCTCGCCGCGCGAACGGTGCCAGGCGCGGATCACCAGCAAGCCGGCGTACTCGCCCTGCGATCCGGCGTTGGGCTGCAGCGATACCGCGGCATAACCGGTGATCGCGCACAGCATGCGTTCCAGATCGGCGATCAGCCGGCGATAACCGGCGGTCTGCGCCGCCGGCGCAAACGGATGCATGCGCGCGAACTCGGGCCAGCCGATCGGAATCATCTCGCTCGTCGCGTTCAGCTTCATGGTGCAGGAACCGAGCGGTATCATCGCCCGGTCGAGCGCGATGTCCCGGTCCGCCAGTTGCCTCAGATAGCGCAGCATGCCGGTCTCGGAGTGGTGCCGGTTGAATACCGGATGCGCCAGAAAAGCGCTGCTGCGCCTGAGACCGGGCGGGTAGGCGTCTGCCACGCCACGCTCGATGGCATCGAATTCGGGCGCCGCGGCGCCGGACGGCGCGAAGATCTGCCACAGCAGCTTCACCTCCGCGCCGGTGCTGGTTTCATCGAGCGCTACGCCGACTCGGCGCTCGTCGATGCGGCGCAGGTTGACGCCGAGGGCCTCGGCCCTGGCGTGGGCCTCCGGCGTTCGCGCCCCGGTGGCCACTGTCAGCGTGTCGAACCAGGATGCGTTCTCGATGGCGACGCCCATATGCTTCAGACCCGCGGCGAGCACGCCGCTAAGCCGATGGATGCGCCGGGCGATGCGGGTCAGGCCGCGCGGGCCGTGATACACCGCATACATGCTCGCGATCACCGCCAGCAGCACCTGTGCGGTGCAGATGTTGCTAGTCGCCTTTTCGCGCCTGATATGCTGCTCGCGCGTCTGCAGGGCTAGCCGATAGGCCGGATTGCCCTGGCTGTCCAGCGTCGCTCCCACCAGGCGCCCGGGCATGTTGCGCTTGAGTTCATCCCTGGTCGCGAAAAAGGCCGCGTGCGGACCACCGAACGCGAGCGGTACGCCAAAGCGCTGCGCCGAGCCTACCACCACATCGGCTCCCCACTCTCCCGGGGGGCTGAGCAGCGTGAGCGCGAGCAGGTCCGCGGCGACCGCGACCAGGCCGCCGCGCTCATGCACCGCCCGCACCAGGGCGCGATAGTCGTCGACATCGCCGTTGGCGCCGGGATATTGCAGCAGCACGCCGAAACAATCCGTCGTCGCCGCGGCCGCGGCCGGCCCGATCTTCACCTCGATGGCGAGCGGCTCGGCGCGCGTGCGCACCACGGCGATGGTCTGCGGCAGCACGCAGTCGGCGACATAGAACGTCGCGCTCGGATGTTTCCCGCTGCGCCGGCACAGCGTCATGGCTTCGGCCGCGGCTGTGCCTTCGTCGAGCATGGAGGCATTCGCGATCGCCATGCCGGTGAGATCGCAAACCATAGTCTGGAAATTGATCAGCGCTTCCAGGCGGCCCTGCGAGATTTCCGGCTGGTAGGGCGTGTAAGCCGTGTACCAGGCGGGACTTTCCAGCAGGTTGCGCAGGATCACGCCGGGCAGCTCGGTGTCGTAATAGCCCTGGCCGATGAACGATCGCAATACCCGGTTCTGCGCGGCAATGTTCTTGAGTTCGGCGAGCGCGCCGGCTTCGCTGCGGGCGTCCCCTATCTCGAGCGGCTCCTGGCTGCGTATTCCGGCCGGGACGATGGCGTCGATCAAGGCAGCGCGCGTAGCGTAGCCGAGTTCGGACAGCATTGCCGCCTGCTCCCCGGCATCCGGGCCGATGTGGCGCCGGGCGAATGCGTCGCGCTGCTCCAGCTCGGCCAGTGATATGCGCGGTGGCGTCGTGGCGGCCTGCGTCAGTGTGTCTTGCATGGCGCCCCCATCATTTCGCGGCGTGGCCGGCGTAGGCGGCGGCGTCCATCAGGCCGCCGATGTCGGCCGCATTGTCTGGCTTGATGCGGAACATCCACGCGCCGTAGGCGTCGGCGTTGATCTGCTCCGGCGATTGCGGCAGGTCCTCGTTCGCGGCGATCACGACGCCTGCCACCGGCATGTTGATGTCGGAAGCCGCTTTGACCGACTCGATCACGGCGCAGGCCTCGCCCTGCGCAAACCGCTTCCCGACCGGCGGCAGCTCGAGAAACACGATGTCGCCCAGCACTTCCTGCGCGTGGTCGGTGATTCCCACCTCGAACGTGCCGTCGGCTTCGGCTTTGATCCACTCGTGCGTTTCGCTGTATTTCAGGTGTTCGGGAGTTTTCATGATTTTTCTTCCAGCCTAAGTTGACTATACGTGGCGACGTAACTCGCGCCCCCTTGCTGCCAAGTCGCTTTTTGCGCGGACGAAAAACCGTCCGCGCGGATCACCGATCGCGCACGGATGAAAAGCACATCCGCGCGCAATCGGCGATCTTGCAGAAAACCGACCTCAAGCCCTTCTTGCTTTTATCCATAACCGTGTATTCGGTACGGATGGTTTTTATCCGTACCGAATACACGGTTGGCGCGCGCAGCGCGCAAGTCCGTGCATACCATGCGACGGTATCTAGGAGGCCGGACATAGAATCCTGCCGTTGCGAACGAAAGGCGGTTTCACCACTCTTGCCGCGAGCTGCCTGTCGCGCACCGACACCTGCACCAGCGCGCCGACCTCCACACCCAAGGGGATGCGGGCCAGCGCGATCGAACGGTTCAGGGACGGCGAAAACGTGCCGCTGGTAATCTCGCCTTCGCCTGCCGGCGTGGCCACTTTCTGGTGGCCGCGCAGCACGCCGCCTTTATCCACAAGTATGAGGCCGAGCAACTGCTGGCGCTGCGGACGGACGAGCAGAGCCGCCTTGCCGACGAAATCGCGGGCACTGTCCAGATCGACGGTCCAGGCGAGCCCCGCGTCCAGCGGCGACACGCCCTCGTCCATCTCCTGGCCCCATAGATTCATGCCCGCTTCCAGGCGCAGCGTATCGCGCGCGCCCAGGCCGCAGGGTTGCACGCCGCAGACTATGAGTTGCTGCCACAACCCCTCCGCGCGGGTGGCCGGCAGCATCAGTTCGAAACCGTCTTCGCCGGTGTAGCCGGTGCGCGCCAGCATCAACTCGTCCAGCTCCACGCCATGAAAGGATCGCATCGCGTCGGTGGCCGCGCGCGTCTCGGGCAGCGCCTGCCACACCCGCTCGCGCGCCAGCGGGCCCTGCACCGCGATCATCGCCAGATCGCGGCGCGGCTGAATTTCAGGCGCGGGACCAATGCCATGTCTGAGCGCATCGAGCCAGGCCAGGTCCTTCTCCGTCCTGCCCGCATTCACCACCAGCCGAAACCATTCGTCGGTGAAAAAATACACGATCAGGTCGTCGATGACGCCGCCCTCGTCGTTGAGCATGCAGGAATAGAGCGCGCGCCCAGGGTCCCGCAGCTTGTCCACGTTGTTGGCGAGGGCGCGGCGCAGAAAATCCCTCGCGCCGGCGCCGTGCAAATCGATGGCGAGCATGTGCGAGACATCGAACATCCCGGCGTCGCGCCGCACCGCGTGATGTTCCTCGATCTGGGAGCCGTAGTTGACCGGCATGTCCCAGCCGCCGAAATCGACCATGCGCGCACCCAGGGCACGGTGAGCGGCGTTGAGCGGAGTAGTTTTGAGCACGTTCGCCTCGGCAGCAATGAAAAAGGGGCAACGCCGGCCTTTCGGTCGACGTTACCCCTCTGTCCTTGATACCTGAGAGATTACAGCCTGATGCCAATCGGCTGCGCGCCCCTTCGGTGGCCGCTTATTCCGCGGCTGCTCTCCAGAGTGACGGAAGCACCGCTTCCGCCCGACCGGTCCCTTTTGCCTGAGAGTTTCTGGGTATTGCGCCTTCGGCGGCCGCCCTGCTACGGCGGCGCTCTCCCGGTCGGATTGAGCGGACTTTAGGCTCCGACACCGGTTTTGTCAATGCGAAAAGTCAAACCTAGTCACACCTTGTCCAGATGCGAGGCCGAACGGTCAGATTCCGGTGATAACCAGGTCGAGCGCAGCGATAATGGCGCCACGCTGACTCGACAAGTTGGCGATCGGCTCGCCCAGCGCCTTTGCCGGCACACCCGCGAGTTCAGGCGCCAGCATGGCCACTTCCCTGCCTTCGACTTCAAACACCGGATTGAGCCTTTCGGCTAGTCTGCCCTTGAGTATCCCTGGCTTGCACAAGGGGACTACCACGCGCGTCGCCAGGGAATCGAGAAGGTCCGACTGGACGTCGAGCAAATAGGGAATGCGCGCACGCGTGGCGGAATTGGCGTTGCGATAGACGTCGAACTGCGCCATCAGAACGAGCGCATGCCGTCGCTGAATACCCCGTCCCTTTCGACGTGATCATTGTACGCTTCGAGCGCGGCGCGATTCTTGTTCAGCCATTGCTCGCGCTGCTTCTCGCGGATCGCTGCACTCAGTCCGGCCTCGAACACCTGGGACAAGTTGAGCTTGAGGCGCTTTGCGCTATCGAGCAACTCGCCATCGACGCTGAGATTGGCCGCCTTTTTCCGCGTGCGCACGGTGCCGGTCCGGGTGAGCATGAAGTCTTCCTGTTGCCGTATGCGCATAGTGTATGCGCATCGCGGCGCAGGCGCAACTTCTGCGAGCGACACTTCTGCGAGCGACTGTTGGGTCTGGCTTGATTCAGGCGGGTCTCGCCCGGCCCTGGGCATTGTTGCCGTGCTGAAGGAGATCGAGCGCACCCGCGGCAGCGAAGCGATTTATACTGCCAATATACTGTAATGAACTTGGGAAGAGAACCTCATGCTCGACCATTTGCTCAATGAAAACCAACGCCGCATCCGGGATGCAGCGCAAGATTTCGTCAAATCGACGCCGCGCCAACTGATTCTGGATATGGACGATGACAAAGTGCGTTTCCCGAAAGAGTGGCTGCGGGAGGCCGGACAGCGCAAGCTGCTGGGCGTGCGCCAACCGGTGAAGTGGGGCGGCCAAGGATTGGACTGGGTGGCTTCCTGCGCAATCAGCGAGGAAATCGGCAGCCTCAGCTATGAACTCGCCTGCGTTTTTGGCGTGGGCGCGGATCTGGTCTGCGACGCCATAGTCCTGCATGGCACCGACAAACAGAAGGAGCGCTACGTCAAGCCTCTGCTGCGCGGCGACATCTTTGCCGCCGAATGCCTCACCGAACCGCGCGGCGGATCGGATTTTTTCGGCGCCACGTCGACGGCGGAAGACAAGGGCGACTACTTCCTGCTGAACGGACAGAAGCGCTTCATCGTCGGCGCGGAAGGCGCCGACTACTTTCTGGTTTATGCCCGCACCGACCCGGATCCCGCTGCCGCGCCGCAAAAGCGCATCACCTGCTTCATCGTCGATCGCGGCCCCGGCGTGGAAGTCAAATACCTCTATGGCCTGATGGGATGCCGCGGCGGCGGCACCGGCCGGCTGGTATTCAGGGACGTGAGGATTCCGCGCGAGAACGTGATCGGCGAGGTCAACGGCGCCTACCCGGTATTCACCACCATGATGATCCCGGAGCGCCTGGGAACCGCGGCCATGACCATCGGCCCCGCCCGCTCCGCTTTGGATATCGCCACCCGCTATACATCGAAACGCAAAGCCTTCGGCGAGACCATCAACCGTTTCCAGGGCGTGAGTTTTCAGGTGGCCGAAGGAGCGATGCTGCTCGATGCCTGCCGCGCTCTGGTCTATGCCACCGCGCGCGCGGTGGATGGCGGAATGGAAATGAACCGGGTGCGGCGCATGGTCTCAGAGACCAAGATGTTCGTCACCGAGTCGTGTCAGAAGGTGGTGCACAATTCGATGCAAGTGGTGGGCGGCATCGCTTATACCAACGTATTCCCGCTGGAGCGCATTTATCGCGACATCAGGCTGGCTTCCATCTGGACCGGCACCAACGAGGTCATGGCTACCATAGTCGCCCATGAGTGGTACCGCGAGGCGGGCGCGGCGCGCGCCGGACGCGGCGGGCGCGATTATGCGGCCGACGCCCCCGAGGCGGGCGCGGCCGATGAAATCAACTACGGCTAGGCGGCGGCAGGACAGCGAGTCCCCGTCGCCGACAGCGCGGGGCAATGGCGCAGCGTTTCTGCCAAGTCCGGCGGCGCCATTGCCGCGTCCCGCGGGAGCGCGAACGGCATGAGGTTTCGACCCGCTCAGGCCTCGACCGGCAGTCCGGACGCTTTCCACTCCGGAAAACCGTCCTCTAGCCTGCGCGCCTTAAAACCTTTCGTGCGCAGCAACGCTACCGCGTCCACCGAAAGCAGGCAGTACGGGCCGCGGCAATAGGCGATGACTTCGCGTCCCTTGGGCAATTTCCTCAAGCGTTTGGCGAGGTCTTCGACCGGGACGTTGATCGCGCCGGGCAAATGCCCGGCGGCGAACTCTTTGGCGGGGCGGACGTCGAGCACGGTCACGAGCCCGAGCTTCGAGCGCTTGACCAATTCGGCGGTGGGAATCGGCTCCAGCTCGTCGCGGGCGGTGATGTAGCTGCGCACCAGTTGCTCCATTTCGGCGAGCCGCGTCTCGGCGACCCGTCCCAGCGCCGCGATCAGAGCCACCACGTCCGGTCCGGCCAGCTCGTAGTACACCCGCAGGCCCTCCTTGCGCCCCCGTACCAGCCCGGCGCGGCGCAGTTCCTGCAGATGCTTCGACGCGTTTGCGACCGATAGCCGCGCCATCGTCGCAAGCTCCTCCACGCTACGCGGCCCCTGTGCGATGAAATCGAGCAACTCCAGCCTGTTGCCGTGTGACAGGGCTTTCCCCACCCGTGCGAGCTGGGCATGCACCTCCTGTTTGAAATTAGCTGTTGACATCGCGGCCGCGGCCTCCTATTATTCAACTAATTGGTTGAGTATTTGAATTATACCTGACCGGCAGGGTCAGGCCAAGGTCCAGGTGGACGAGGGGCGTTTATGGCATTTGACGAATGGGCGCTAAGCCACGAGCCGGCGCTCCGGCTGGGCGCATTCTTCGGCATGTTCGCGCTGATGGCGGTGTGGGAGGCGCTGGCGCCCAGGCGGGCGCGGCTGTTGCCGCGACGGCTGCGCTGGCTGCACAACCTGGCGCTGGTGGCGTTGAACGGCCTGATCCTGCGCCTCTTGTTTCCAGTCGCGGCGGTCGGATTCGCCCTGCTAGCGGGCGAACGCGGCTGGGGATTGCTGAATGCCTTCGAGGTTCCGTTCTGGTGGGCCTTTGCGCTTTCGGTGATCGCGCTCGACTTTGCCATCTATTTGCAGCATGTCATGTTCCACGCGCTACCCCTGCTGTGGCGCCTGCACCGGGTGCATCACGCCGACGCGGACATCGACGTCACCACCGGCGCGCGTTTTCATCCGATCGAGATCCTGCTGTCGATGCTGGTCAAGTTCGCGGCCATCGCGGTGCTCGGGGCGCCGGCGGCTGGTGTTCTGGTGTTCGAGGTACTGCTGAACGCCACCGCGATGTTCAATCACGCCAATCTGCGGCTGCGCCAGCCGGCCGACCGATGGCTGCGCCGGATGCTGGTGACACCCGAGATGCATCGCATCCACCATTCGATGGAGGCGGTCGAGACCAACAGCAACTTCGGCTTCAATCTGCCCTGGTGGGACCGGCTGTGCGGCACCTATCGCGAGCGCGCGCGCCTGCCGCAGGAGAGCATGGCGATCGGCGTGCGCGGGCTCAGCGGCAGCGATGCGGCGGTCAAGCTCGCCGGCTTGCTTGCTATTCCCTTTATGGAACCGGGAAGGGTTCGCGATCGCGCGTGAATCGATCCAGTGACACGAAAGGAGAACGACACCATGAAGACTCTATTCATCCTGAACGACGCTCCGTATGGCAGTGAGCGCAGCTACAACGGCCTGCGCCTCGCGGGCGCCCTGTCGAAGGTCGAAGGCGAGGAAGTGAAACTATTCCTGATCGGCGACGCGGCGTCCTGCGCCAAAGGCGGGCAAAAGGTTCCCGAAGGTTTCTACAATATCCAGCTCATGCTCGGCCGCGTTCTGCGCAACAAGGCCGAAGTAGGCGTTTGCGGAACCTGCATGGATGCTCGCGGGATCGCGGATCCCGAACTTGCGGACGGAGCGCGCAAGAGCACGCTCGCCGAGCTGACGTCCTGGACGCAGTGGGCCGACAAAGTGATCGTGTTTTGAGCATGAGCCGAACCGCGCTGATTCTCGGGGCGGGTCTCGGCGGGCTGGTCGCCGCGGAGACCTTGAGAAAACTCTTGCCCACATCCGCTCGCGTGATTGCGGTTGATCGCGCCGAGCGGCACTTTTTTCCGCCGTCCTTGTTGTGGCTGATGATCGGCGAGCGCAAGCCGGAGGATTTCACCCGTTCCCTGGACCGGCTGATCGGCCGAGGCGTGGAGTTCCGCCACGGCGCTGTCACCCGCATCGATCCGCAGCGCCGCGAAGTCGCGATCGCCGGCGAATCGCTCGCGGCCGACGCGCTGGTGATCGCGCTGGGAGCAGAGTACGCACCGGAGGCGATCCCGGGGCTCGCGCAAGCCGGCCTCAACCTCTACACCATGGAAGGCGCGACAGCCATCCGCGACGCCATCTCCCGTTTCGAGGGCGGGCGCATCGTCGTGCTCACCGCCGCGCCCATGTACAAGTGCCCGGCGGCGCCCTACGAGG
>SCTX01000135.1 GCA_004298385.1 Betaproteobacteria bacterium
GCTCTTCCGATCTTCCAAAGCCGCCTGCTCGTCGCGCACGGCATACCGCGCCTGCTTGAAGGCTCGACGTTCGACGGCGACGAGAAACTCAGAAAGTTCGCTGCGGGAAGCCAGGGCGCTATCCTCGAAAGATTACCGAATTCTAGTGGTTAATCCGAAGTTGCGTTACCCAAATCGCTGTGGCAATGAAGTTGCGTCGCAGCAAAAAAATCTTGACCAAATGAGGAGCAAGCATTAACGTTCAAGGCTTTCGGTAAAACCCGGCGAAAATCATGGAATTATCGGGCGCGGAAATCCTCATTAAATGCCTGCAGGCGGAAAAAGTCGAATACGTGTTCGGCTACCCCGGCGGCGCGGTCTTGTTCATCTATGACGAATTGTTCAAGCAGAACAAGGTCAAGCACGTGCTGGTTCGCCACGAGCAGGGCGCTGCGCATGCCGCCGACGGCTACTCGCGTTCGAGCCGCAAAGTCGGCGTCGCGCTGGTGACCTCGGGACCCGGCGTCACCAACGCTGTGACCGGCATCGCCACCGCCTATATGGATTCCATCCCGATGGTGGTCATCACCGGCCAGGTGCCGACGCATGCGATCGGGCTGGATGCGTTCCAGGAATGCGACGCGGTGGGCATCACCCGCCCCTGCGTCAAGCACAATTTCCTGGTGAAGGACGTGAAGGATCTCGCCCTCACCATGAAGAAGGCCTTCTACCTTGCCACCACCGGACGTCCGGGGCCGGTGCTGGTCGATATCCCCAAAGATGTCACCACCGCCAAGTGCAAGTTCGAGTATCCGGAAACGATCTCGATGCGCTCCTACAATCCGGTGGTCAAAGGGCATCCGGGGCAGATCAAGAAAGCGGCGCAGTTGTTGATCGAGGCCAAGCGCCCGATGATCTACGCCGGCGGCGGCGTGATACTTTCCGACGCAGCGCACCAGCTCACCAGGCTGGTGAAAATCCTGGGCTTTCCCTGCACCAACACGCTCATGGGGCTGGGCGGTTTCCCTGGGACCGACAAGCATTTCGTCGGCATGCTGGGAATGCACGGCACCTACGAGGCCAATATGGCGATGCAGCACTGCGACGTGCTGGTGGCGATCGGCGCGCGCTTCGACGACCGCGTCATCGGCGACCCGGCGCATTTCGGCAAGATGCCGCGCAAGATCGTTCACATCGATATCGATCCGTCCTCGATTTCCAAGCGCGTGAAAGTGGATGTCCCCATCGTCGGCCATGTGCCCGACGTGCTCGACGACCTGATCAAGCTGATCGAGGCGGGCAAGCAGCGTCCCGAGCCGAAGGCGCTTCAAGCCTGGTGGGCGCAGATCGCGCAGTGGAAGACCAAGAATTGCCTGCGCTATGACCGCAACAGCAAAATCATCAAACCGCAGTTCGTTCTGGAGAAACTGTACGAAATCACCAAGGGCGACGCCATTATCACTTCCGATGTCGGCCAGCACCAGATGTGGGCGGCGCAGTTCTACAAGTTCGACAAACCGCGCCGCTGGATCAATTCCGGGGGCCTAGGCACCATGGGCTTCGGCCTGCCCGCGGCGATGGGCGCGCAACTTGCCAATCCCGGCGCCACGGTGGCCTGCGTCACCGGCGAGGCGAGCTTCCAGATGTGCATCCAGGAACTCTCTACCTGCAAGCAGTACCGCTTGCCGATAAAGGTGGTCAACCTCAACAACCGCTACATGGGCATGGTGCGCCAGTGGCAGCAGTTCTTCCACGGCAACCGCTACTCCGAATCCTACGTTGACGCGTTGCCTGATTTTGTCAAGCTCGCGGAGAGCTACGGCCACGTCGGCATCCGCATCGACAAACCGGCCGATGTTGCGCTCGCGCTGAAGGAGGCGTTCAAGCGCACGGACGAGCTGGTATTCATGGATTTCATCACCGACCAGACCGAAAACGTCTATCCCATGGTCGAAGGCGGCAAGGGCCTCACCGAGATGATCCTGGCCGAAGACTTGTAATCGCTCCGCAACCTGGCGCAGAAACCGACACCCATGCGACACATCATATCCATCCTTCTCGAAAACGAGGCCGGCGCGCTGTCGCGCGTTTCCGGGCTGTTCTCCGCCCGCGGCTACAACATCGAATCGCTCACCGTCGCGCCTACCGAGGACGCATCGCTGTCGCGCATGACCATCGTCACCTCGGGTTCGGGTGACGTGATCGAGCAAATAACCAAGCAACTGAACAAGCTGGTCGAGGTGGTCAAGGTGGTGGATTTGTTCGAGGCGCCGCACCTCGAGCGCGAGTTGATGCTGATCAAGGTGCGCGCCGGCGCCAAGGAACGCGACGACATGAAGCGCATGTCGGATATTTTCCGCGGACGCATCATCGACGTGTCCGAAGATACCTACACCATCGAACTCACCGGCACCGGGCAGAAACTGGATGCGTTTATCGAGGCGCTTGGCCGCAACGTCATCCTCGAGACAGCACGTACCGGCGCATGCGGCATATCCCGCGGCCAGCGGGTTCTTAGAATCTAGTGGGGGGTGGGGCGTGAAACGCAAGGAGCGGAAACCCCGCCGGGGATTCCCTCGCCGCGGTTCATCCCCCGCGCCTCACATTTTTTCAGAGAGGAAACCATGAAAGTCTATTACGACAAGGACGCCGACCTTTCGCTCATCAAGGGCAAGAAAGTGACCATCGTCGGCTACGGCTCGCAGGGCCACGCGCACGCGCTCAACCTGCACGACTCCGGCATGAAGGTGACCGTAGGCTTGCGCAAGAGCGGCGCGTCCTGGGACAAGGCGAGGAAAGCCGGGCTCAAGGTGGCCGAAGTAGGCGAGGCAGTGAAGGGCGCCGATTTCATCATGATGCTCATGCCTGACGAGCACATCGCCGCGGTGTACCAGGGCGAGGTCGAGCCCAACATCAAGAAAGGCGCGACCCTGGCTTTTGCCCACGGCTTCAACATTCATTACGGCCAGGTGGCGCCGCGCGCAGACCTCGATGTGGTGATGATCGCGCCCAAGGCACCGGGCCACACCGTGCGCTCGACCTACGTCCAGGGCGGCGGCACGCCGATGCTGATCGCCGTGCACCAGAACCCGAGCAGGAAGGCGCGCGATCTGGCGCTGTCCTACGCGGCGGCGATCGGCGGCGCGCGCGCCGGCGTGATCGAAACCACGTTCAAGGAAGAGACCGAAACCGATCTGTTCGGCGAGCAGGCCGTGCTCTGCGGCGGCTGCGTCGAACTGGTCAAGGCGGGCTTCGAGACCCTGGTCGATGCCGGCTACGCGCCGGAGATGGCTTACTTCGAATGCCTGCACGAGCTGAAGCTGATCGTCGACCTGATGTACGAGGGCGGCATCGGCACCATGAATTACTCGATCTCGAACAACGCCGAGTACGGCGAGTACCTGACCGGTCCAAAGATCGTCACCGAGGACACCAAGAAGGCGATGCGCGAGGCGTTGAAGAACATCCAGACCGGCGAGTACGCGAAGAGCTTCATCCTGGAGAACCGCGCCGGCGCGCCGACCCTGTTGTCGCGCCGCCGCCTCACTGCCGAGCATCAGATCGAGGTGGTGGGCGAGAAACTGCGCGCAATGATGCCCTGGATCAGGAAGAATAAACTCGTCGATCAGTCGAAGAACTAGGTGAGGAGCGAGGGAAGAGAACGGGGCGGGGCAGGTTAATCGCGCCGCCGGCGTCTCCGCCCCCGCCTGTCTCCTGCCGATGAATTATCCGCACCCCCTCATCGCCCGCGAAGGCTGGCCGTTTCTCGCGATCGCCGTCGTGGTGGCGGCGCTAGTCGCCGGCTACAGCCTCGTCTGGTCAATCCCGTTCTGGATCATCGCGCTGTTCGTACTGCAGTTTTTCCGCGACCCGCCACGCGAGGCGCCGGGAGATGCCAGAACGGTGGTGTCTCCCGCCGACGGGCGCATCGTGGCGGTGGAGAAAGCGCACGACCCCTACCTCGACCGCGAATCCATCAAGATCAGCGTGTTCATGAACGTTTTCAATGTCCACTCCAACCGCGCGCCGGTGGCCGGCGAGGTGAAACAGATCTGGTACTCAGCCGGCAGTTTCGTCAACGCGGCGCTGGACAAGGCCTCGACCGAAAACGAGCGCAACGCGCTGTGGATTCGTGCCGGCGCCGGCGCCGATGTCACCTGCGTGCAGGTGGCGGGCCTGATCGCGCGTCGCATCCTGTGCTATGCCAAGGCGGGCGACAGGCTCGAGCGCGGGCAGCGCTACGGCTTCATCCGTTTCGGCTCGCGCGTGGATGTGTACCTGCCCCCGGAGGTCCGCATCAAGGCGGCGCTGGGTGACAAGGTGTATGCTGCCAGCACGATTCTAGCCAGCCTGGAGTAGTTGAACGCAATGCCTCTCTACAAGCGGAAAAAACCGCTGATCTACGCCGAGATGCGCCGACGCGGCATCTATCTGTTGCCCAATCTGTTCACTACCGCGGCGCTGTTTGCCGGTTTTTACGCGATCGTGCAGGCGATGAACATGCGCTTTGACCAGGCGGCGGTGGCGATTTTCATCGCCATGGTGCTGGATGGCCTGGACGGGCGCGTCGCACGCCTTACCCACACGCAGAGCGAGTTCGGCGCCGAGTACGACAGCCTCTCCGACATGGTGTCCTTCGGCGCAGCGCCGGCCCTGGTGATGTACGAATGGGCGCTGAAAAGCATGGGCCGCATAGGTTGGATCGCCGCTTTCGTCTATTGCGCCGGCGCCGCGCTGCGGCTGGCGCGTTTCAACACCAATATCGCGGTGGTCGACAAGCGCTATTTCCAGGGGCTACCGAGTCCGGCGGCCGCGGCGCTGGTGGCAGGTTTCATCTGGGTGGTGGACGATTTCAAGATCGATGCCGTGAGCACCATGCGCTGGCTCGCCTGCATCATCACGCTGTTCGCCGGCCTCACCATGGTGAGCAACCTCCCTTTCTATAGTTTCAAGGACATCAACTTTCGGCGCAGCGTGCCATTCTGGGCTCTGCTGCTGCTGGTGTTCGCCGTGATCCTCATCTCCACCCATCCGCCGACGGTGCTGTTCCTTCTGTTCGTTGCCTACTCCCTGTCCGGCTACGTGGTGTGGGCGTGGAACCGGCGCAGCAAACGGACTATTGCCTAATCGCAGGAAAGCCGATATACTGCGCTCATGGTTTCCAACACTACAGTGTTGACCGTTGTCTTTAGCAGCCTGCTTCTGCTGGCCGGCCTGCTGCTGCGCCCCGCGCGCACATAACCCTACTCCCAATTCGAGCAGTACCCTTGAGCCCCGCCAGGCGTAGCCAGGCGGCCGTCGTTCATCAATTTTAATCAACTTTCACGAGCGAGCAGCCATGAACAGGAATCCGCCACAGAAGTACCTCCCGGTTGTCCCGGTAGCATTGCCCGACCGAACCTGGCCCAATCAGGTGCTGACCCGGGCCCCGACTTGGTGCAGTGTTGACCTGCGCGACGGCAATCAGGCGCTAGTGGAGCCGATGGACGCAGAGCGCAAGCTCGCCATGTTCAAGCTGCTGGTGAAAATCGGCTTCAAGGAGATCGAGATCGGTTTCCCGTCCGCCTCGCAGACCGAATTCGACTTTGTGCGCAAACTGATCGACGAAAACCTGATTCCCGAGGATGTGACGGTGCAGGTGCTGACGCAGGCGCGCGAGCCGCTGATCCGGCGAACGTTCGAAGCCCTGATAGGGGCGCGGCGCGTAATCGTGCATTTGTACAACTCGACCTCGACGCTGCAGCGGCGCGTGGTGTTTGGCATGGATCGTCCCGCCATCGTCGACATCGCGGTCAGCGCCGCGAAGATCGTGCGCGAATGCGCGCAGGCGCAAGCCGGCGTCGACTGGATCTTCCAGTATTCGCCGGAAAGTTTCACCGGCACCGAGCTCGATTTCGCCGTGGAGATCTGCGATGCCGTGAACGAGGTATGGCAGCCTAAGCGCGAGCGGCGCGTCATCATCAACGTACCCGCGACGGTGGAGATGTCCACGCCCAACATCTATGCCGACCAGGTCGAATGGTTCGGCCGGCACGTCGCCAAGCGCGACTGCATTATTCTTTCGGTGCATCCACACAACGACCGCGGCTGCGCCGTGGCTGCGGCAGAACTCGCGGTGATGGCCGGCGCCGAGCGCATCGAGGGCTGCCTGTTCGGCAATGGCGAGCGCACCGGCAACGTGGACCTCGTCACGCTGGCGCTCAACCTCTACACCCAAGGTGTCGATCCCGGCTTGGATTTTTCCGATATCAACGAAGTGATACGGGCGGTCGAACACTGCAACCAGTTGCCCGTGCATCCGCGCCATCCGTACGCCGGCGAACTGGTGTTCACGGCTTTTTCCGGATCGCACCAGGACGCGATCAAGAAAGGCCTGGCGGCGCGCGAGGCTGCCGACGTTTGGGAAGTGCCCTACCTGCCGATCGACCCGGCCGATCTGGGCCGCACCTATGACGCCGTGATTCGCGTCAACAGTCAGTCGGGCAAGGGCGGCATCGCCTATCTGCTCGAGCGCGACTACGGCCTTGCCTTGCCGCGTCTGCTGCAAATCGAATTCAGCCCGGTGATCCAGGCGATCGCCGACGCGACCGGCAAGGAACTGTCCGCGGCACAGATCAAGGCCGCCTTCGATCACGAGTACCTTAACAACGAGCGGCCTTTCGCGTACATCGAGCATCGCATCACACATGATGCGGATCATGCCGAAGTCGAGCGCGTGAATGCGCGTCTCAGGCTGGATGGACGGGAAATCGCCGTGGCGGGCAGCGGCAACGGCCCCGTCGATGCGTTCGTGCATGCGCTACGCGAACAATGTGGCCTCGACATCCATGTGATGAACTACCATGAGCATGCGGTCGGCAGCGGCGAAGACGCCACCGCGGCGGCCTATGTGCAAGTCAGGGTTGGGCGCGATCGCAACGTGTACGGCGTCGGGATGCATGGCAATATCGTAACTGCGACGCTCCTGGCCCTGCTCTCGGCGGTGAATCGCGCGGTAAGGCAGGGATTGTTGGTCGTGGCTGAGCGCTCGCCGCGGGTCGTGGCCGCTTGAACGGGATACGCGGCGGCTATCCAGACCGCGGTTGCGACTCGCGCGTGAGGCGAGCGTAGAAGATCGCGCTGACAAAGAACACGAGCGCCAGCAGCGCCTCGACCAACGCCAATGCGGGCGCGGTCCCGTTGTCGCCGGCAGCGCGCACCACGCCCTCGGCGAAGTAGGCGAGGATCAGCATCGATGCCCATTGGTAGGTATAACGCTTGCCGCGCAGTATGCCCAGCAGAGGCAACAGTAAAGGCAGTGCTTTGAGCGCCATCCAGGACCCGCCGGGCCTGAGCGGGGCGAGCCACAACTCCCAGCTCAGGCACAGGAAAATCAAAACCAGCAGACTGAGGCAGGCGCCGAGGTAAAGGGTTTTGTGCATGCTAGGCGAGCGGCTTTAGCGCAACCCCGGCCGGTTTGCCGACGAGCGCACCCGCTTCCCGTGCTGCGCGCCGAGGCGGCTCAGGCGAGCTTGCCGTCGTAGCGCCACTGGTTCTTCCACACAGCCTCCACCGCGCGCGGATACTCGGGCTTGCCCAGACTGCCGTTGTAGCGCCCGAGCGCCCGGTACAGATCGCCTTTCTCCAGATCCAGGTAGTGGCGCAGAATGGTGCAGCCGTAACGGATGTTTTTGCGCATGTCGAACAGGTTGTCGTTTTTCGCGCCGATCAGTTTTAGCCAGAACGGCATGACCTGCATCAGTCCGCGCGCGCCGGCCGAGGACACGGCATATTTCTTGAACCCGCTCTCTACCTGGATCAGACCCAGCACCAACTGCGGGTCGAGGCCGGCGCGGCTGGCCTCGTAGTGCACCGACTTCAGGAAAGCGATGCGACTGCCGTGGTCGCGGATGCGCTTGTCTAGTCGCCGCGACATGGCGGTGAGCCACTCGACCTCGTCCAGCTTGGATTTGAATGCCGAGGTCCGCGGCGCGTGATCGCTTACCGCCTTGGACAATGCTGCCTGCACGCTCGCGGCGAGCGGCTCGTACGCTTGCGCCCCCGCGAATACGGTGCACGGCGCCCCGAGGAATGCGAGGCATGCCGCCCACCGCGCTAGTGCGCGCATAACCTCGCTCTGACAAAGGCAATCAGTTCGTTCATGGCGACCGGTGTCGATGTCTGATCGCGTCGGCCCTGGTATTCGAGCTTGCCTTGTTTTAGCCCGCGTTCGCTTACCACTACCCGGTGCGGGATGCCGATGAGTTCCATGTCGGAGAACATGACGCCGGGGCGCTCGTCGCGGTCATCGAACAGCACCTCGATGCCGGCTGCGGCGAGTTCCAGGTAGAGCTTGTCGCAGGTCTCCCTGACCTGGGTGCTCTTGTTGTAGCCGATCGGCACCAGCGCCAACTGGAACGGCGCAATCGGCTGCGGGAAGACAATGCCGCGCGCGTCGTGGTTTTGTTCGATCGCGGCGCCGACGATGCGCGTCACGCCGATGCCGTAGCATCCCATTTCATAGGCGCGCGATTTGCCCGACTCGTCCAGGAACACGGCCTTCATCGCTTCGGAGTACTTGGTGCGCAATTGGAAAATGTGCCCGACCTCGATGCCGCGGCAGATGTCGAGTTTGCCCCTGCCGTCGGGACAGGGGTCGCCGGGGACGACATTGCGGATATCGGCCACGAGCACCGGTTCGGGCAGGTCGCGTCCGAAGTTCGCGCCGGCGAGGTGAAAACCTTCCTCGTTCGCGCCGCAGATGAAGTCCGCCATCACGGCGACCGCGCGGTCGGCAATGACCCTGATTCCGGCGTCTGCCCCGACCGGGCCGATATAGCCCGGCTTGCATCCAAGATGG
>SCTX01000136.1 GCA_004298385.1 Betaproteobacteria bacterium
CCGGCCTGGAGCCGGCTTTCTTGCGCGGATCGAGCGCCTACTCCTACTTCTTGGTGGACAGCACCCATGTCACCAAAGCCTTGATGTCCGCTTCCGGCACCGACGCGTTAGGCGGCATCGGAACCTGGCCCCATGCGCCCGCGCCGCCGTTCTTGACCTTGGCGACCAGTTTCGTCTCGGCGTCCTTCTGGCCCTTGTACTTGGCGGCGATCTCCTGATAAGACGGACCGACCAGCTTCTTGTCGACGGAGTGGCAGGCGAGGCAGTTGTATTTTTTTGCCAGAGCTTCTGACGCGAGCGCATTGCCTGCGGCGGCGAGCAGTCCGGCCGAAACGAACAAACAGCTAATTAGGGTTTTCACTATTTCTCCTTGGGAAAGTATCGGGATGCCACGCTGCGGCATGTTACCCGATTTCACCTGTTTTGAGCACCTCGAGCAGCATTTCCAGCTTATCCACAGGAGGCAGGCAAGTAACGCCCTGGCATACCCATGCGTTGACAGCGCCGGGTACAGCGGGCTTGACGAGCAAGGGCGACAGGTTTGCGTTCCCCTCGGGGAGCGCCAGAATCAGCGTGGCCGGCAGGTACCGCGCGCCCAGGACTTGCCGCCACTGGCGCAGTTGCGCGAGCGGCCCGCGCAGCACCACGACCCGCGGCGGCTCGATCATCTCTCCGAGGGCCGTCAGCAGGCTGGTGTAGCCGTTGGGATGCTGCGCCAGCGCCGGGTAGAACAGTTGCAGCGTGCGCTCGGCGGCATCGAGGTAGCGCGACTCGCCCGTAATATGGCCCAGCCGCTGCAGGGCGAGCACCGCCACACCGTTGCCCGAGGGCGTGGCGCTGTCGTGGCCCGGTTTGGGCCGATGGATCAACTGTTCATGATCGTGGCTGGTGAAAAAAAACCCTCCCAGCCCGGGGTCGTAGAACTGTTCCAGCAGCGCCTCGGCCAGGTCCTCGGCGAATTCAAGGTCGCGGCTTTGAAAATCGGTCTGCATGAGTTCGATCAAGGCGGCGAGCAGGAAGGCGTAATCGTCCAGATAGGCGTTCAACTGCGCGCGGCCATCCTTGCAGGTGGCGAGCAGGCGCGCGCGCGCCGGACCCTCTTTCTCCCGCCACAAGGTGCCGCGGATGAACTCCAGCGCAGCGCGTGCCGAGGCCAGCCACTCCGGGCGTCCGAATACCCTCGCCGCGCGCGCCATGCCCGCTATCATCAGCGCATTCCAACTGGTCAGGATTTTCTCGTCGCGTCCGGGGCGGACGCGCCGCTCGCGCGCCGCGAACAGCTTGGCGCGCGCCCGAGCCAGCAGGGCGCCGCATTCCCGCGCCGGTTTTTCCAGGGTCCTAGCAATCTCATCCAGCCCGCGTGCCACATGCAGGTGCCAATGCCCGCCCTCGAAATTAGCCGCGTCGGTAAGGCCGTAAAAGGGCGCGCACACGGCATATTCGTCGTCGCTGAGCAAGGCGCGCACCTCCTCCGGCGTCCACACATAGAATTTGCCTTCCTCGTGCTCCGAGTCCGCGTCGAGGCTGGAGTAATAACCGCCCGCGGAAGACTGCATCTCGCGCATGGTCCACGCCGCGGTTTCCTCGACCACTTCGGCGAACCGGGGATCGCGCGTCAGCGCCCAAGCGTCGCTGTAGCGCTCTAGCAGCGGTCCGTTGTCGTAGAGCATTTTCTCGAAGTGCGGAATCAGCCAGTACGCGTCCACGCTGTAGCGGCAGAAGCCGCCGCCGAGCTGATCGTAAATGCCCCCCGCTGCCATGCGGCCGAGGGTGTAGATCGCCATCTTGAGTGGGTCGTTCTCCTGCGCCCCTTGGCCAGCCCCGGCGTCCTCGTGGACGCCGCTCGCGCCTATTTGAGTGCCGCTCGCGGCGCGGTGCCGCAGGCAAAACTCGAGGTCGGTCGGATGCGGAAACTTGGGCGCCGCGCCGAAACCGCCGTAACGCGCGTCGAAACTCGCCGCCAGATTTTGCCGGGCGAGGTCAATGGGGTCACGGGAGAACCCCGAATGGTGCGCCGGGCCCGCCGGTTGCATGCGCTCAAAGCCGGAGCGTATTGCCTCGCCCTGCCTCGCGATCTGCGCCCGATCGGAGCGGTAGAACTGCGCCACGCGTAGCAGCAGATCGGGAAATCCGGGCAGGCCGTAGCGCGGCGTCTTGGGGAAATAAGTGCCGCCGAAAAACGGTTCCTGCGCGGGCGTGAGGAACATGGTAAGCGGCCAGCCGCCGGAGCGCTGGCTCATCATCTGGTGTGCCAGCTGATAGATCTGGTCCAAGTCGGGCCGTTCCTCGCGGTCGACCTTGATGTTGATGAAATTCCGGTTCATCACCGCCGCGACTTCGGCGTCCTCGAAGGACTCGTGCGCCATCACGTGGCACCAATGGCAGGCGGAGTAGCCGATCGAAAGCAGGATGGGCTTATCCTGCGCGCGCGCCGCCTGCAGGGCCTCCTCGCCCCAGGCATACCAGTCCACCGGATTGCCGGCATGCTGCTGCAGATAGGGGCTGGTTTCTTGAGCGAGGCGGTTGGGCATGGTGTCTGTATCTCATGGTGTCTGTATCTATATGTTGCGACTTAAGCCGCCCCCCGTTATTGCGGCGTTGCGATGTTGCGCGGACGAAAGCCCGTCCGCGCGGATCGTCGATTGCGCACGGATGAAAAGCACATCCGTGCGCAATCGACGATCTTGTATAAAAGCCACCCCAAACCGCGCTTGTTTTTATTCATAACCTTGTTTTCCGTGCGGATGTGCTTTTCATCCGCACGGAAAACAAGGTTGGCGCGCGCAGCGCGCAGGTCTTGCCAAAATCTGCGCGGACGGCAGGCCCTCCGTCCGAATCGTCGTCACAAATCGCCGTCGGTGATTGCGCCTATGCTCGCGGTCGAAACCAGCTTCATGTACTTGGCCAGCACACCGCGGGTGTAACGCGGTTTGGGCGCCTTCCATTGCTTGCGCCGCGCCGCGAGTTCCCTGGCGGTGACGTTGAGCTGAATCAGGCGCTTTTTCGCGTCGATGGTGATGGAGTCGCCTTCCTTGATCAACGCGATCGGCCCGCCGACATAGGCTTCCGGCGCGACGTGGC
>SCTX01000137.1 GCA_004298385.1 Betaproteobacteria bacterium
CCGATGTGATCAACATGGTCTCGCGCGGCATCCCCACGCCCGACATTCTCAAAGGCATCCACGTCTCCATGGCCTCGCGCCTGGTGAAGCTGCTCAAGGCGACGGGCATCATGAAGGACACCGTGCTGCTCACCGGCGGCCTGGCGCTGGACGTAGGCCTGCTCCTGGCGGTACAGGAAGAACTCGTCAACGAGAAGATAGCCGGGCTGACCGTGGTCAACCACCCCGACGCGATTTGCGCCGGAGCGATCGGCGCGGCCTTATGGGGCGCGTTCAGGCATGACAAACTGCGCGAACTGCGGCAACGCGCCGCGGCTTGACTCTATCAACGATTCTTGAAGAGAAACCATCATGGCACTGCTCATCAACGACGACTGCACCGCCTGCGACGCATGCATCGAATCCTGCCCGAACAAAGCCATTACGGCCGGCAGCCCTTATGTCATCGATCCGCACCTGTGCACCGAGTGCGTAGGCGCCGAAGGAGAGCCGCAATGCATGCCGGTGTGCCCTGCCGACTGTATCGTCCCTCATCCGGACTACCGCGAGAGCAAGGAACAATTGCTGGAGAAGTACCAAGGCCTGCACGGCTGAACGACTCGTTATCGGCCGGTCGGATCGGGCCGGTACCAACGCACCGTAAGATTGAAGCTGCCGCCGCTCTGTTATTATCCGGGACGGCGTACTTTGATTGATTAGTGCATTGAGCAAGAAAGTCATCTATCTTTTCCGGCTCGAGTCCGGGGTCGGACACCGCTTCGATGTGGAATTCGATCGTCCCCCTGCGAGCGGTGACCTGCCCGAGTGGACGCGCCTCGAGGTGGACAAATGTCCGCACTGTCCGCTGCCCAACGCTGCGGACGCGCATTGCCCGGCAGCCGCGGATCTGGTGCCGCTTGTGGAGAAATTTTCCGCGCTGTCTTCGATCGACCGGATCGATGTGCACGTAGTGACCCCGCAATATGAAGCACGCAAGCGCACCGATACTCAGACTGCCCTGCGCGCCTTGATGGGGCTGATCCTTGCAACCGGCGCATGTCCGATATTGGGGCGTATGCGACCGCTGGCGCATATGCATATGCCGTTCGCCACCACGACCGAAATGGTGTATCGCATCGTTTCGATGCACCTTTTCGGTTGCTTCCTGCGTGGCGAACCCGTGGGATTGGACGGGCTGCAAGGATTTTTCTCCGATATCGATCGGCTCAACCACGCCTTCTTCGGCCGCCTGAAACGTGCGGTGCAGCGCGACGCCAGCATCAATGCGCTAGTCGCGCTGCACTCGCACAGTACGCTGGCCAGTCTGTCCATTGAACCGGAGATGGAAAACATCCGCGTCTGGTTTCAGCAGACGCCGGCGGGTGATCCGGGTGAGACCGTGACGGGACGGAGAAACGGCGCTTGAAGCCGTTGACAAGCTTGGTCTGAAGGAGCTTCATCGCCGGCGGAGCGTCGATACGCATAGAATAGCCGACTGATGCGCCCCGGCTCGCTGGAAAGATGATGTACCACGGAGAACGCCTCAACAGCCTCACCCATCTCGCCGGCACGGTGCTCGCGGCCGCCGGCGCGCCGGTGCTGATCGTCCTGGCCGCGCGCAGCGGAGATGCGTGGAAAATCGTCGGCTGCAGCATTTTCGGCGCGGCCCTGTTCCTCCTCTATTGCGCTTCTACCCTTTACCACAGCCTGCGCGGACGCGCGAAGGCGATCCTGCGCAAGCTCGATCACTGCTCGATCTACCTGCTCATCGCCGGCACCTATACGCCGTTCGCTCTGGTGACCCTGCGCGGACCATGGGGCTGGACCCTGTTCGGCCTGGCCTGGGGACTCGCTGCCGTCGGGATTGCACAGGAATTCGTGTTCGGCAAGGGCGCGCGCCGCTTGTCGATCCTGATCTACGCCGTGATGGGATGGATGGCCGTGGCGGCGCTGGGTCCGCTCGCCGCGGGTCTGGGCGCGCCCGGGCTCGCGTGGCTGCTCGCGGGGGGTCTACTCTACAGCGGCGGCATCGTATTTTATCTGCTCGATGAGCGCGTGCGCCACTTTCACGGGGCCTGGCACCTGTTCGTACTAGGAGGCAGCGCGGCGCATTTCATTGCCATCGCGTTCTACGTAATCTGAGAACGATGACGGCAACGGACGGACGCGCCCTTCCTGTCGTGCGAGCCCCGCCCCGGACTCAGGCGAGCCGCTTGACGAACCCCAGGCGCTGGCTCGGTGCGAAACCGGCGCGGTAGAAAAATCCGAGCAGACCGAAGTCGTCGCGCGCGACTATCGTTTCGACACGCTCCACTTGCAGCGCCTCGAGGTTGACGAACAACTGCGACAGCAACGCAGTGCCGATGCCCGCTCCGGTGAAACCGGGGTCGACGCCGATGGTATCGATTACCGCCACCGGCTCGGTGCGGCCGAAATCGCCGAAGTCGACACTCGCCATGACGAAGCCGGTCGCGGAGCGATCCTGGTGCGCGACGAGCGAGACGCGTATCGCCGAGTCGAGCAACGCTTCGTCCACCAAACGGCCGATATAGGCGCCGCGGTCCCGCTCCATGATGTGCCGGTCGATGCGCACGATGTCGTCGAGGTCCTTGCGCTCGAGCGAGCGCACGTCGGCGCGGTCGCGCGCGAGCGCCTCGAAATCGTTGGTTTGAGGCGCGCCGTAGTCGATCTCGGCGCTGAAGCGATGATGCTCCGGGGCCAGGACCTTTTCCGCGTCGCCACTGCCTATCCGACCGCGATGGATGGCACAATCGATGAGCTGGCTGCCGCCGAGATTAAATCCGGCGTGGTCGAGAAAACCCAGCATGCCGTGGTCGTTCCATGGCGCATGGGTGCGCACTTCGCGGATGCCGTGCTCGCGCGCATGGGCCTGCACCGCGCCGAGCAGCGCATCGCCGTAGCCATGCCCCTGCTCGCCCGGCCGCACGCTGATCACCTCCAGTTGCAGCGCCGGCTCGACGCGGCCGAATTCGCCTTCGAGCTTGCGCCCGAGGACATAGCCCTCGAACACGCCATCCTCCTCCGCCGCGAACTGGGTATGCAGGGCCGGCGCGCGCAGCGCCGCCTGCAGCCTGCGCTCGAAATAGGCGCGGCGTGAGCGTCCGGTGATCTGCGCGTCGATCTCCACCACCGCGTCAAGGTCCCGCGCGGCGAGCCGCCGCAATTTAACGCCGGAAAGGGGGCCTGCCTGTGCGCGTTCCGCCATGATGTTCTCCTTTGTTAGCCCGCCGCGTACGCGCCGAACAACTCGCGGTCCGTGTCCTCGTCGAGCAGATTATCCAGCAACGGCAGCAGGGCGCCATCTTCCTTTTGCGCATGCGAACCGAGGCGTTCGCTGAACTCCAGCGCCAGGGTTTTCATGGCCTGCCATTGCTGTGGCTGCAATCCTTCGCCGAGCGCCTGGCGCAGCAGTCCCGCGAGCGGCCGCGCCACGGCGCGAATGGTGACATGCTCCTCGTTGAGCAGCACCGCCAGATCTCCGTCCCCCGCTTGCTCCAGCCGCGGGAACAGGTCTCGCTCCTCGAACTCGAAATGGCGCGCGACCTCGACCTCGATCGCCGTGAGCAGCGCGCGCGCGAAAGCCGGCCAGGCGGGATCACCGGTCATCGGCGGATAGCCGCCGGCGCGCCCGGTGAACACGCGCTCCGCACGGGCGAGCAGTTGCAGGGTCGCGGCGTGTTCTTCGTATAACCGCCGATTGGTCTGACGTTGGAAATCCATGCCCGGATGCCTCGTTTTATCTGGTGCCGTGCACCGGCAGATGCGGCAATGCGAAACCTTGATTGTAGGCGGCGCGCGTGATCAGCACAAACTTGAACTGCCATCCTGTCGCCAGCGCGCCAACACCGGCGAGCAGCAGCGCGCTGCGCGCAATGTCGGCCGCGAACAAGCCGGCGAGCAACAGCGCCAGCGGTGCGATGACGCCGAGCTGGATCAGGATTTTTCCCGCCCGATCGAGCGCCGCCAGCGCCGGACGCGCCGCGCTTTTTGCCACGCTGCCACGGTAGATCGACCAGGCCAGTCCGCGCGCGACGAGCGCCAGCGAGAAATACGCGAGCACGCCCTCGGCCGGCGTGTTGAACAGCGCGGCCAGCGCTACGAACAAACCCGCGCCTTCGGCGAGCGCGGTGGTGAAATTCAGCCATGCGAGCGCCGGTACGCGCCACGCGGGTATGCCTTTGGCTGCCTGCAGGATGCGCCCCTGGCAGTAGGCAAAGACCAGCGCGGCCAGCGCGGCCGCCTGCGCCAGCGGCTGGCTGCCCAGCCATGCCGCAGCCAGCCCCAGGGCGAACACCGCGCCCGCCGCGAACGATTCGCGCGTCATCCACGAAGTAAACGGGTTGAAACCGACATTGATCGCGCGCAGAGGTCGCCCGATCTCGAACCAGACCGAAATCAGACCGGCTCCGATCAGCGCCATCCCGAGCATGATCTCCGCGCGCAACGCGTCACCGGCCAAGCCAGAGAAGGCTGCAACCACCAGCAATCCCGCGCCGGCGCCGCCGAAAATGAAATTCAACGCGGCGCGGAAATCCCAGTTGCCCTGATGCCTGGGCTTCGGTCCGAAGTCGTCGTTCATGCTTCCTCCTTCTTGTCCCAAAGGTAGTAAAACCCGGGCCCGGTGCCGAGCGCCTCGTGCATGCGGAAATGCCGGTTCTCCGCGAGAAGCCGGAACACATTGCTATGCTGATCGTCGATGTCGCCGAAGCTCAGCGTCTGCGAGATGCAGGCGTTGACGCAGGCGGGCGTGGCTTCGGCATCGATCCCCGGGGTCAGGCCTATTGCCGTGCCGGCATCGATGCGCTCGACGCAGAAGGTGCACTTGGTCGCCACCGCCAGCCGCTTCGGATCGAAGCCCTGCTCCTCCGCCGGCGTCGGCTCGCCGTAGGCGAAGCTCGCGCGGTCGGTTTTGTAGCGCGCCTGATAGGGACAGGCGAGCGCGCAATAGCTGCAGCCTATGCACAGGTCGTAATCGATGGTGACGATGCCGTCGGCACGCTTGCGGGTGGCGGTGGACGGGCACACATGCATGCACGGCGGGTCGTCGCAATGCATGCAGCCTACCGGCACGAAAGCGCGCTTGACTGCCGGGTATTCGCCTACTTCCATGTCGAGCACGCGCCGCCACTGCACCCCCGGAGGGGTGGCGTTGGCCTGCTTGCACGAGGCGGTGCAAGTCTGGCAACCGACGCAGCGGCGCAGGTCCGCGACCATGGCCCAGCGGGTCATTTTTTACCACCTGCGCGTTTCAGGCTCACCCTCACGATGTCCGCCCCCGAACCCGTGGCATCGGTCAATTCCATCGACATCGGCACCAGCGAATTCATGCTGGGCATGCCGAAGTCCTTGGCGAAAGGCGTCGCCCAGTGGTCGAACTGCCCCAGCAGCAGCAGCGTGTCGGGGCGGATGCCCTGGCGCGGCACGGCTTTGGCCCTCACGCTGTGCAGCGGCGTGGCGATCTCGACCATATCGCCATCGGCCACGCCCAGATCTTCGGCGGCGCCGGCGTTCATGATCACGCCGCGATGACCGGCAATGTTGTCGGCGACCTCCTTGATCAACTGCATGCCGACGTTGGAACCCCAGGAATACTGCATGCTGTGCGAGGTGAGCAGCCAGAACGGAAAATCCTCCGTCTTGCCGCCCATCTTCACCAGGGATTTTTCCCACTCTCCCGGAAAATCCTTCCACAGCGGCAGCGCCTGGTACTCGGCGAGCTGCTTGTCCCACCAGTGCATGCCGTGCTCGTGCAAGCGCTTGCCGAGTTCCTTGCCCATGCGGTACAGGCGTTCCTGGTACGGCATTTCGAAGCGCAGCCCCTGCCGGGCGAGCGTCGGGAACAGGTACCAGTCGGCGTGCGCGAACGGTTTGGTGGCAAGGCCGTTCTCCTTCCACCAGTCCAGGCCCTGCGTCTGCCTGCCGTCGCTTAACTCGGCGCTGGCCGCGCGGCATACCGCGTCCCAGATTTCGTCGCGGCCGTGGGTATGCGCAGGATCGAGGGAAAAATCCCAACTGGCGCCCTTGAGCGGCACACCGGCCGCGCCGCGATTGATCGCGGCGTTGTATTTTTCCAGCAAGCCCGCACGGCGCGCCAGTTCGGTGGCGATATCGGTGAAATCGCGCGCCTCGCCTTGCGCCGCGACCACCGGCTGGCGCAGCGCGTAGCCTTGGTGTTCCCAGAACTGCTCGAAGTATTTGGAGCCGCCGATGCGGATCAACTGCAGGCTCTCCAGGTCGGTCGCCTCAGGCAGCAGGATGTCGGCCATGTGGTTGGTCTCGTCGCGGGTGTAGGCGAAGGCGACGACGAACGGAAACCGCGCCATGGTTGCCGATACGCCCTTGGTATCCCAGAACGAGATTGCCGGATTGGAGCGGTACACGAACCACACCTCGGGCAAGGTCACCGTCGGCAAGCCCTTGGGGGTTTCGTTCAGAAACATCCAGGAAAAATGCGTAGGTCCCAGCGCATGGCTCCATGGCCCGTCGGCCGCAAGCGGAACCATGCTCCTGTACGCGTTGCGGATATTCGGCCGCGGGCTCCAGTGCGCGCGGTCGGTCGGGTTGATCGGATAGTCCATGAAACCGTCCGGTCCCGATTTGACGCTCTCCAGCCGCTCCGACACCGGGCGGTTGAGCCGCACCGTCGTTCCAAGCGTGCCACCGGGGACTTCCAGCCCGCCCACCAGGGTCGCGAGCAAAGTGCGCGCCCATACGCACTCGAAGCCGCCCCAGCCGCTGTTCACCGTCTTGCCCAGGCTCACCGCCACCGGACGGTAAGGCAGCGTCTTGCCTTCGATCTCAATGGTCGCTCCGACCTGGGCGTGATCGAGAAATTCGTTCGCAATGCGGCGCATGGTCGCCGCCGGCACGTCGCAGACGGCGGCGGCCCACTCCGGCGAATACGGCTGCATGTGCGCGACCAGTTTGGCGAAGGACGGATGGCCTTCGAGGCTGCCCTGGGCCAGCACTTCGGCATCGGCGCCGATTTCGACCGCTTCGCAGATGAATTTGCCCTCGAGCGCCGGCGCGCATCCGGGTGTATCGAACGGCGCCGCCGCATTACGCGTCTCATCCCACAGCAGCGGTTTGCGCGTCGCCGCGTCGCGCAGGAAAAACCCGTTGGTGCCGACCAGATAGGGGGACGAGGTGTGCTGCTTCAGAAACGCGAGGTCGAGCCGCTCGCGCGCGGCTTCGTGCAGCAGCAGGTGCAATAAGGCGTAGAGAAAAGCAGCGTCCGTCTTGGGCCGGATCGGCACCCATTCGGCAGAGCAGGCGCCGGTCACCGACAGATGCGGCTCGACCTGCACCCGTTTCATGCCGCGTTCGCGCGCGTTGGCGTGACGCCACACGCCGACCACGCCACCCGAGGCTTCCACATTCGTGCCGCAGGAGATGAGGTAATTGCACATCGGTGTATCCGGGGACACGGAAAATGCGCGATGCCATAGCTCGCCGTACAGATGCTCGGAGTGGTAGCACTTCACGCCCTGCCCCGAACCGAAGCCCATGTCGACCGGCCCCCAGGCCGCGAGGAACGCGGGAAAAGTACCCATGTAGAACTGCGGCGTGCCGCCGCTGCCGAAGCTCGCCGCCACCTTAGGGTAGCCCGATTGGTCGAGCAAGCCGGCCTGCATGATAGCCCGCAGTTTGGCGGCGATGGTCTCGAGCGCCTCGTCCCAGGAAATGGGGACGAAACCGGGGTCCTCGTTCCTTCCCTTCTTCGGGTTGGTGCGTCGCATCGGCGTCTTTACCCGGTTTGGGTTATAAGTCTTCTGCACCAAAGCGTAGGCTTTCACGCACACCTTGCCGCCGCCGGGATGCACGCCGCAGGCGGCGAAATTCGGTTCCACCTCGGTGGCCACGCCGTCCGTCACTTTCACCCTAAGCAGATCCGGACCCGCCACGCACTGGTAGCAGTAGGTGGCGCGCTTGCCGGAGAACGCCAGCTTCGCGCCCGGGGGCGCGGGTGCGTTCATTTCGGTTCCTCTTGTTTGCCTTTCATCGCATTTTTTCCGATCGTTTCCGACTTGCCGCCGCCATGCGCTTATACAAGCACAGGACCGGCGACCGGACTTTGATCCAAATTAACTCCTCCGCGACATCCGGGCAGGTTACAGCCCGAGGCAAACCTCCTTCACCTGTTCGTCTTCGAGCAGTTCGGCGCCGCTGCCCGCGAGCGCCGCGCACCCGCTGTCAAGCACGTGGGCACGGTCGGCGACAGCCAGCGCCGCGCGCGCGTTCTGGTCCACCAGGAAGATCGTGGTCGAGGCCGCCTTGAGCGCGCGCATGCCGCGGGCGCCCCTTCCATTACTGCGAGGCGCCGATTACTTGACCAGAGTCCAGTTGCCTCCCTTTACTTCGAGCATGCGGAACGCGCTCAGATCCAGGCCCATGTGGTCGCTTGCCGACATGTTCACCACGCCGGCGGTGCCCATATAAGCGCGTATGCCTTCGAGCGCATCGCGCACCTTGGCCTTGTCGGTGCTGCCCGCCTTTTTCATCGCGTCGACCGCGAGCATCAGGCCGTCGTAGGCGTGACCGCCGAAGGTCGAGACCTCGGAGTTGAAGCGCGACTCGTACTCTTTCTTGTAACTTACCACCACCGAGCGCTGCGGGTCGCTTGCCGGCAAGCTCTCGGCAATCAGCAAGGCCGCGGCCGGCAGGCGCACCCCCTCGGCCGCCGCGCCGGCAAGCTTGATGAATTCCTTGGAGGCGACCCCGTGCGACTGATACAAGGGCAGGGTAATGCCGACCTGGCGGTAGTTCTTGGTGACGATCGCCGGGCCCTGGGCGAAGCCCGCGTTGAGCACCGCCTGCACCCCGGCCGTATTCTTGATTTTGGTGAGCTGCGCCGTCATGTCGGTATCCTTGTCGCCGTAAGTCTCGTCAGCGATCACGTCGATGCCGAATTTTTTCGCCACACCCAGGCATTGCGCGCGCATCGATCTGTCAAAGCCGCCATTGCCGGAAATGAGCGCTACTTTGGAAAACTTGCGCGACTGCATGTCGATGAAGATTTTTTCGCAGGCCATGCGGTCGGTATGTGGGGTCTTGAACACCCATTTCTTCACCGGTTCGATGATGACCACCGCGCCCGCGAAGGAGATGAACGGGATTTGCGCCGCTTCCGCCAGCGGCACCACGGCCATGGTCTCGCCGGTGGTCGAGCCGCCTACGATAACATCGACCTTGTCCTGCTCGATCAGCCGTTTGGCGAAGGTACGCGCTTTTTCAGCGTCGCCCGCCGAGTCGTAGGCAACCAGTTGCAGCTTTCTGCCGAGCACGCCGCCGGCGGCGTTGATTTTCTCGGCATAAAGCTCGAGCGTCTTCTGCTCCGGATCGCCGAGAAAGGCCGCGCCGCCGGTAACGGACAGGAACGAACCGATCTTGATCGGCTCCTGCGCAACCGCCGCTCCATTGCACAAGGCGAATGTCGTGACAATCGCGGCCAAACCCCTGCCGAGGCTGTTTCCCGTTCGCGTGGATTTCATCATACCTCCCCGATAGTAGATAGTAGATAGTAGATAGTAGATAGTAGTTGGATGTGAAAACGCTCGCCCGTTCGGCTTTTCTTGGATACCACGCCGCCCAAGCGCTCGCGCCGAATCCGGCAGGCGCGGTCCGGCGCCCTCGCCTACTTCGAAATCTTATTATATGGTATTCTGGTACTCGAATGCGTTTTTTGATCCAGATCAGCCTTTTCGGTAAGAAACGGCCCAGCGCAGGGCTGGAGACTCGCCATGATCCGAGCTGAGGCACAGGGCGCAAGCCCCGCGGAACTACGGGTGCGGCCGGTTGAAGCCGCCGACCTGGGGCAGGTTATCGCCATCGATGCCGAGTTAACCCGCCTGGAGAAAACGGACTACTACTACGAACTGTTCCACCGCTACGGCGCCGGGCGCACCAGACAGCGCTTGTTCCTCGTGGCCGAATCCAGCGATGTCATCCAGGGCTTCATCATCGGCGAAGTGCGCGACTGGGAGTTCGGCTCCGCGCCCTGCGGCTGGGTGTTCGGTCTGGGCGTGCGCGCAAATGCGCGCCTTGGCGGGATTGGCGCGCGCATGCTGAAGGCGATCTGCGATGGCTTCCGCCACGCCGGCGTGAACAAGGTGCGCACCCTGCTCGCGCGCGACAACGGCCTGGTGCTGTCGTTCTTTCGCAGCCAAGGCATGATGGCCGCGCCGTTCATCCCGCTGGAAAAAGACCTGGACTGAAAAGCCGGGGCCGATCGATGAAGCTGCAAAAAAGCACCAGCCTCGCGCTCTACAGCGTGCTCGAATTCGCGGCCAACCCGGGGCGGCAAGCGTCAGCGTCTGAAATCGCCGAAAAATACGGCGCGTCCACCCACCACCTGGCCAAGGTGCTGCGCGAACTGGGCCGCGCCGGGCTGGTCGAATCGGCGCGCGGCGTGGGCGGCGGTTACCGTTTCAGCGGCAACAGCAAACGCCTGACGCTGATGGACGTGATCGAATTGTTCGAGAACATCAGCACCCGCACCGGCGAGAGCGAGGAGTTCGATGCATCGAGCGATGTCGGCCGCGCCCTCGGCGCGGTGACGGCGGAGGTCGATGAGATCGCCCGCGCCACTTTCCGCTCGATCACCTTGGACACGATGCTGAAGCTGATCGAGCGCCAGCGCCGCGCCGCCACCGATGCGCAAACAACTGCCGAGGGGAGTCCGCGCTCGAAGCGGCCGAATGTTTAGGCCATCTCTATTTTCCCCTTCTCTCAGAAGGACATTTTTTAGGGATTCCATTTAATCTAGATCAAGACATCCGCCAGCCGGTTTGAGGATGATCCGGGATCGACTACAGAAGATGCTCATATTTCCGCCAGGGAGGGCAAGTGCATGCAAGCGGTACCTGAGACAGCGGCGCCAACGCAACTGAGGGCCAAAGACGTCCGGCCGTTGACCGGAAACGAGGCGATTGCGCGCGGCGCATGGGAAGCGGGTGTGCGGGTAGCCGCCGCCTATCCGGGCACGCCGAGCACGGAAATCATGGAATCCCTCGCCGGCTACCCGGTAGAGGATGTACATGCCCAATGGTCGACCAACGAAAAGGTCGCGCTCGACGTGGCCATCGGCGCTTCCTTTGCCGGCAGCCGCGCGCTCGCGTCGATGAAACACGTCGGCCTCAACGTCGCCGCCGACGCATTCATGTCGCAGGCCTACATCGGCGCGAACGGCGGACTGGTGCTCGCCGTGTGCGACGATCCAGGCATCCATAGTTCGCAAAACGAACAGGACACGCGCATTTACGGCCAGTTCGCGACGGTGCCGGTGCTCGAACCGAGCGACGCGCAGGAGGCGCTCGATTTTACGCGGCTTGCCTTCGACCTGTCGGAGAAGTTCGACACCATGGTCATCGTGCGCGGCACCACGCGCCTGGCGCACACCCGCAGCCCGGTCGTCATCGGAGCGCGCACGGAATATCCATCGCGCGGATTCCTCGAGAATCCGGCGAAGAACGTGATGATCCCCGCGCATGCGCGCCACCGTCACGCCGCCGTGCTCGAGCGCGAGGCAAAGCTGAAGCAATATCTGGAGACCGCGCCGGTCAACCGCTGGGAAACGGGCGACGCAAGTTTCGGCGTGATCACGGCCGGCACCTGCTATCCCTACGTGCGCGAGGTGCTGCCCGGCGCGAGCGTGCTCAAGCTCGGCGCCTCATGGCCCCTGCCCGAGGGCCTGTTACGGCGTTATTGCGAGTCGGTCGAGCGGGTATTCGTGGTGGAAGAACTCGAGCCGGTGATCGAAAAGGAACTGCGCGCGCTCGGCATCAAAGTGGAAGGCAAGCAGTTTTTCCCGCGCGCGGGCGAATTCTCGCCCGAGATTCTGCGTGCCGGGTTCGAGCGCGCGGGCGTGCTTGAGCCGCGCGCCGAGGGCCGCGGCTGGGCGCTTGAACCGCTCGCGCGGCCGCCGGTGCTGTGCGCGGGCTGTCCGCACACCTCGAGCTTCATGGCGGTGCGTGCGTCTGGCGCGCGCGTGGCCGGTGATATCGGCTGCTACACGCTGGCATGCCTCGATCCGCTGCGCGGCCTCGATACCACGGTGGCTATGGGATCCTCCATCGGCAACGCTATCGGCATGTCCAAAGCCGGCGACACCAAGCCGGTGATGGCCACCATCGGCGATTCGACTTTCCTGCACGCGGGCATCCCCGGGCTGATCGACGCGGTGTACAACCAGGCAAACATCACGGTGCTGCTGCTGGACAACCATATCACGGCGATGACCGGCGGCCAGGAGCATCCGGGCACCGGCAAGACGCTGCGCGGCGAGGAGGCTCCGAAAGTGGATTACGAGGCGTTGGTGCGCGCCATCGGCGTGACATGGGTGCGCACAGTGGACTCCTACGATCTGGCGCAGACGTATCAGACGCTGCGCGAGGCGATCGCCCACCGCGGCGTGTCGGTGATCATCTCCAACCGCCCCTGCGTGCTCGACCCGGTCAAGATCAAGGGGCCGCCGCTTGCGATCGTGAACGCGCAGTGCAACGCCTGCCAGTCGTGCATGAACCTCGGTTGCCCCGCGCTCACCTGGGGTGCGGATACGTTCGAGGGCAGGCACAAGGTGAAGATCGATCAGTCGTTGTGCATCGGCTGCACCCTGTGCGCGCAGGTATGCACCGTGGATTGCATCAAGCCAGCAGCGACGCTGACGCAATGAGCAGGCCGACCGCCTCGACCAGCAGTATCGAAGGCGAACCGCTGCGGCCTACCGCGTCCGCGGCAAAGGCGCGGGAACCGATGAACGTGCTGATCGTGGGCGTGGGCGGCCAGGGCGTCATCATGGTGTCCAAGGCGTTGGCGTCCCTAGCCCAGTCCAAGGGCTACCAGGTCAAGCAAAGCGAAGTGCATGGCATGGCCAAGCGCGGCGGCACCGTGTTCAGCCATGTTCGCTTCGGCCCCCAGGTGTGGTCGCCCACCATCCCCAAAGGCGAAGCCGACATCCTGGTCGCGCTCGAATGGGCCGAAGGCCTGCGCTGGTTGCCTTTCCTGAAAGCCGAGACGGGCATTTTCATTTGCGACACCAAGCGCATCGTGCCGCCGTTCGCCTGCCTCAACCGGCGCCCCGGCGCGCCCCTGCGCTACTCGCGCGAGACGCCGGCCGAAGTGAGGGCGCATGTGGCCGAAGGCTATGCCATCGACGCCACGCGCATGGCCGAAGAACTCGGCAACGAACGCGCCGCCAACGTGGTCCTGATCGGCGCCCTGTCCACCGCGCTCGAATTTTCCGCCGCCGACTGGGAACAGGCGCTCGCGCAGTTCGTGCCGAAGAAGACCATCGCTGTCAACCTCGACGCTTTCCGTCTCGGGCGCAACTGGATCGAGGAGGAGCGAACCGCGGTTGACGATGCCGAAGCGCCGCTCGCGCATATCCCTGCGCCTGCGGCGGCGCCCTACAACGTACGCCTGGAAATCACGCCGGCGTGGTGCAAGAGCTGCGACATCTGCGTCAAGCTCTGCCCCGAGCGCTGCCTGCGACTGAACCAAGAGCGCATCGTCGAACTGGCGCAGCCGGAGAAATGCACCGGCTGCCGGCTATGTGAATTGCTGTGCCCGGACTTCGCCATCCGGGTGCATTTGGATGCCGTCGCGAAAGAGGTCGCGGCCATGCCGGGGGCCAAGGCATGAACGCGGCCGACAAAGCACTTTCGCCCAAAGCCGCGGTGCACCTGATCTCGGGCAACCACGCCTGCGCGCTGGGCGCGATTGCGGCGGGCTGCCGCTTCTTCGCCGGCTATCCGATCACGCCTTCTTCCGAGGTCGCCGAGCGCCTGTCGCGGATGCTGCCGGAAGTGGGCGGCGTGTTCGTGCAGATGGAAGACGAAATCGCATCCATCGCCGCGGTGATCGGCGCCTCGATGGGCGGCGTCAAGGCCCTGACCGCCACCAGCGGCCCGGGCTTTTCGCTGAAGCAAGAGAACATCGGCTACGCCGCCGGGGCCGAGATTCCCTGCGTGATCGTCAACGTCATGCGCGGCGGACCCTCCACCGGCATGCCGACGCGGCCGGCGCAGGGCGACATCATGCAGGCGCGCTGGGGCAGCCACGGCGATTACCCGATCATCGCGCTCGCGCCCGCCTCGGTGCGCGAGATCTATGACGAGACGATCCGCGCCTTCGACCTTGCGGAAACCTACCGCACGCCGGTGGTGCTGCTCTATGACCAGGTGATCGCGCAACTGACCGAAACCGTCGACCTCGGCGATACCGAAGGCCTGATGCGCGCGGAGCGCAAATGGGCCAGCGGGCCGCGCGAGGCGTACCAACCGTACGCAAGTGGAGACGACGGCATCCCGGCCATGTCCCGCCCCGGTGCCGGCTATCGCGTGCACACCACGGGATTGAACCACGCGGAGAACGGTTTCCCGACGCAGAATCCGGAGGCGGTCGCACGCAATCTCGGCCGGCTGCTGGCGAAGTTCGACCGGCACCACGACACGATCGATTCGTGGCAGACGCTCTCCTGCGACGATGCCGAGGTACTGATCGTGGCGATCGGCATCAGCGCCCGCGCCGCGGCGCGTGCGCTCGACATCGCCCGCGCGCGTGGCGTGCGTGCCGGTTTGTTCCGACCGATTACCCTCTGGCCGTTCCCGGAAAAGGCCTTGCGCGAAGCAGCGGCGAAAGCGCGCGCGGTGCTGGTGCCGGAGATGAACGCCGGGCAACTGAGCCTGGAAGTGGAGCGTATCCTCGGCGGCAAGCGGGTCGATGCCATCCACCGCTACAACGGCGATCCGATTACACCGGCGGAAATCGCGCAGCGCGCCGAGGCGCTGGCAAAGGAGAAAAAATGATCGTCGACTCCGCTCCCGCTTTCGACGTGCGCGACTATCTGCGTCTGGAGATGATGCCGCACTTCCTTTGCCCCGGCTGCGGCCACGGCATCGCGCTCAGGGCTTTGCTCTGGGCCATCCATGAACTGGGCATAGATAAGGACAAGCTCGCGGTGGTGTCCGGCATCGGCTGCGCCGGGCGGCTCTCGGCCTACATCGACGCCAACACTTTTCATGTGACCCATGGCAGACCGCTTGCCTACGCCACCGGCCTGGCCCTTGCGCGGCCGGATCTGCACGTGGTGGTGATCACCGGCGACGGCGACTGCCTCGCGATCGGCGGCAACCACCTGATCCACGCCTGCCGGCGCAATCTGAAGCTCACCTGTCTCATGCTCAATAACGAGGTCTACGGTATGACCGGGGGCCAGGTGTCGCCGACGACCTCCGAATCGCGCCTCACCACGACGACGCCGCTGGGGAACTCGGAACCGAACTTCGATGCCTGCGCGCTCGCCGCGGCAGCCGGCGCGAGCTTCGTCGGCCGCGAAGTGACGCACCACGTGCCCAAGCTGAAGGAACTCATCCGCGCGGGACTGGAACATCCCGGGTTCGCCTTCGTCGAGGTGCTCTCGGACTGCACCGAAATCTTCGGGCGCAAAAATGAGCTGGGCTCCTCTGCCGAGATGGTGCTTCGCCAAAAAAGCGAGCTGCGCCCGAGCGCGTATCGCGACACGGTGGACACGCCCTTCCGCTCGAACGATCTACCCACGGGCATCCTGACCAAGACCGAACGTCCCGAATACGGCATGGCCTATCGCAAGGCGGCCGCCGCGCAGCGGGCCAATACCGCGGCCAGGGCATCCGCAGGCGTGAACGAGAGAAAAGCCTGATGCGCGACGCGAGACTTGAAATCCGCATCGGCGGCACTGGCGGCCAGGGGCTGATTCTATGCGCCAGGATGCTCGCCGATGCGCTGTGCGCGCGGGGCAAGCGCGTCGCCCAGTCGCAGACCTACGAGCCGACCTCGCGCGGCGGTTTCTGCAATTCGGACCTGGTGATCTCCGACGTTGAAGTCGATTTCCCGCTGACGACGGCGCTCGACTACCTGGTGCTGCTTGACCGGCTGGCGGTGAAACCTTCCTGGCCGCTGCTCAAACCGGGTGCGATGGTGATCGCCGACACGCGGCTGTGCCCGAAGCTGCCCGAGGGCGATTATCGCGCCCGTCACTTGCCGCTCAGCCGCACCGGCATAGAACTGGGTAGCGAGCGCGTGGCGAACATCGTCGCGCTCGGAGCGCTGGCCGCGCTCGCCGGAATCTGCGAGCGCGAGGCGCTCGAGCAGGCCGTGCGTGCGGAAACCCCGAAGAGCTTTCTCGACCTCAATCTGGATGCCCTCGCCGCGGGCTACCGCCTCGGCGAACAGGCAACGTCGATTGCCCGGGTGACTCAGTAGGGCGACACAGTCCTTCGCCGACACCTGCGCGCGCGGGTGTGCCTGTGCGCAGGCCAGCGCCGATCACGCGAATACGCTCACGCGCTTGATCGAGCAGTTTCTGCGGCGCGCGGGCCGCCTGCGGCGGGACCTCAGCTCGGCACGCTCTCCAGCGCTGTGGTTACCACGTACTGCGACAGGTCAGGATCGTGCGTCATCCGCCAGTATTTCACCAGCGGCCAGGGCATGGGCGCGAACACCCTGCCCTTGGCGTTGCGGTACCAGTTGTTCATCCCCGGATGCGCCCAAACGAGTTCGCCGTGCTCCGCATCCACGCGCGCGTTGTAGTCGTCGTGCACGTCACGGCGCACTTCGATCGAGTCGACATCGCCCTCGAGCATCTGCACCAGGCAGCCGGTGACATAGCGCATCTGGCATTCGGCCTGGAACACGATGCTGCCGCCATGGGCAAGATTGGTGTTGGGCCCGAACAGGCAGAACAAGTTCGGGTAGTCGGGAACGGTAATGCCCAGGAAGGCCTGCGGATCGTCATCGCCCCACACCTGCGCAAGCGCTACGCCGCCGCGGCCGCGCACTTCCATTGGCGACAGCAGCTTGCCCGCTTCGAAACCCGTCGCAAAAATGATCACCTCGGCAGCGCGCGCTTCGCCGTCCGCGGCGATGACGCGATTGCCGTCAATGCGATCGATGCCCGCGGCGACCAGTTCGACGTTCGAACGCTTCAGCGTGCGGTACCAGTTATTGTCGATGAGCATACGCTTGCCGTAGGGCGGATAGTCCGGCAGCGTTTTGGGGATAAGATCCTCGCGACCTTCGAGCTCGGTCATCAGGTATTCAGTGAGTTGCTCCCGATGCTTGTCGTTGTGGCGATTCATGGCGCGTTCCGGATACGGCCAGCTCGGATCGCGCCGCAGGGTTTTCAACAAGCCGTCGCCGTAGCGCCACAGCAGCCCAAACCGGTACCAGCGGAAATAATGCGGCACATGCTCGAGCAGCCACATCGTCTCTGGCGTCACCTTGCGATGGTAGTCATTGCTCGGCTTGACCCATTGCGGCGAGCGCTGGAACACCGTCACGCGGGCAGCCTCGGCCGCCACGGTCGGCAGGAATTGCATTGCGCTCGCGCCGGTGCCGATGACCGCTACCTGTTTTCCTGCCAGCGCGACGTCGTGGCGCCACTGCGCGGAATGAAACGACTCGCCCTTGAATGTCTCCATGCCGCGCAGCGCGGGGATCTTCGGCCGATTCAGTTGGCCAACGGCCGAGATCACGGCTTGCGCTTCGAGGCTTTGCTGCCGGCCATCCGCCGTGCGTATGGCTATATGCCATTGCCGGGACGGATCGTCCCAGGTGAGCGCCCGCACTTCGGCATTGAAACGGATGCGCTCGAGGATGCCGTGCCGCTTGGCGATATCGCGCAGATAGGCCAGCACTTCACCGCTCTTGGAAAAATAACCGGTCCAGCCGTAATTGGGCGCGAAGGAATACGAGTAAAAATGATTGGGAGTATCCACGCCGGCGTCCGGATACGTATTCTCGTACCAGGTGCCGCCGAGCTCGGAGTTCTTCTCGACCAGCGTCCAGGGTACTCCCAGTTGATCCAGCTTGAGGGCGGCGCACAAACCGGACACGCCGGCGCCGATGATCAAAATATGAAATCGCGATGCGCGTTCCGGTACCCCATGCCGCCAATGCACGTTGCGGTCCGCGAAGCCCATCTCCTCCATCATCATCGGTACGTATTCCTGCGCGACCTCTTCGGCAACGCAGGCCCGCATCATGCGAATGAAACGCGCCGCGTCGGGCGCGGGCGGCGGCGTGCGCTCGCCCTGATCGAGCGCGCCCATGACGCGCTCCATTGCATCGCGCACAGTCTGCTGCACGTCCGCGGGCAGGCCGCCGGATTCATCGGCGAAAAGATTGGTGTCGCGCTTGGGCAGGAAGGGCTCCCGCAGCCAGCGCTCTTCCCCGGTTATCTGCGCAAGGCACATGATTAGCGTGGGGATGGATGCCTGCCTCAGCATATTGCGCAGCGACCGTTCCGGCAGCAAGATTTCCTCCTGGATGATTTCTCCCGCGTCGTATGGCATCGTGTTGCAGAGGGAAACGTCGATGCCGTGGCCGCGGCTGCTTTCCGCTGCGGCGACTATGCCGCGCGCAGCGTCGCCGTACCGCGAATGACGTCCTCGCCCTTTTGATTCCTAACCCAGACATCGTAGACGTTCGAAGCGCCCGCCTGCAGTTCGCCGCCGCCGGTCACGGTATCGTCTATGCGCACCGGCCGCACAAAACGTATCTCCAGATGGACGCGGTTCAGCGCGGCCACGCCCAGCGTATTCTTGAGCGCCTGCCAGATCAACGCGACCGACATCGTGCCGTGGGCGATGATGCCGCCCATGGGACTCTTGGCGGCGAACTCCTTGTCGACATGAACGGGATTATAGTCGTTGGTGACATCCGCATAGTTCAGGATGGACTGAAAATCCACCTGTCGGGATGAAGGCTTGAGCGTCTTTTCCATGGCGAAGTCCTATTGGGCGACCAGGGTAGTCATGATGCCGGTGAGCACGATCTCGCCGGTATCCTTGCTGCGCGTCGTCGTCAGGGCGCGCACCCATTTGCGCTCCTTCTTTATTTCCTTGTCGAGGCATTTCACCTCGGTCAGCAGCGTCTCGCCGATGCGCGGCATGCGGCGCACGTCGAAGGTCTGCCCGCCGTGCACTCCGCCCGGAGGACGCGGCGCGTTGCAGGTCAGCACTGCGCCGACAATGATCATGGCGAGCATGCCGGCGGGCATCACGCCCGGGTCATTGTCGCCGGGATAGACGCTGCGCCACTTGGCCACGACGGTTTCATCCACCGTGAATTCGGTTACACCGTAGACCTTGCCAGGCTCGTAGTAGTCGTAGGTAAACAGCGGCTTGTCGCTCATGTCACATCAGCTCCACTTGAGGGATTTTCTGGCTCGACCCGGGCCGCTCCTCGAACACCACCTTCACCGGCATGCCGATGCGCACGGCTTGCGCATCGCAATGAATCACATTGCACATGAAGCGAAAACCTTCGTCCATGTCGATCAGTGCCACGACGTAGGGCACGTCCGCCGCGAACGCGCGGATGGGAGCGCGATGCACGACGGAAAAGCTCGCCACCTTGCCGCGCCCCCGCGCCGCCAGCCATTGCAGCTCCTTGCCCTGGCAATGGCTGCACAGGGAACGGGAGTAGAACTGCGCCTTGCCGCAACTGTTGCAGCGCTGGAACATGAATTTCCCCTGGTTGGCTCCCTCCCAGTAGACGCGGCTGTCGGCGTCGGGAAGCGGGACCGGTTTCTTCAATGCGTCGCTGTCGGACACGGTTATATCCTTCCCAAAACGATGGAGCAGTGCCCCGAAAAAATGCCTCCCAAAGTGTGCGCGAACGCCACCTCGGCATCCTTGACCTGCCGCTCGCCGCATTCGCGGCGCAACTGGCGGACCGCTTCGACCACATGGAACATGCCCCCGGCCGCGCCGGAGGAGCCGTAGGACAGCAAGCCGCCATTGGTATTGAGCGGGAAACGGCCGTCGATGGCGAACTCGCCGGACAGCGCCGCGCCGCCCGCCTCGCCCCGTTGGTAAAAACCCATGGACTCGAGGCAGATCAGCAGCGTGCTGGAGAAGCAATCATAGACATGGGCGCAATCGACGTCGGCATGCTTGAGTCCCGCCTCGCCCAGCGCCGTGGCGGCGGAATCCTTGCAGCCGAAGTCCACCAGGGAAGGCGACATGAAAATGTGCTCGTGGGTATACCCCTCGCCGACGCCCAGTATCCGCACGGCGGTCTTGGGCAGGTCGCGCGCGGCATCGCCGGCGCTGACGATGACGGCAGCTCCGCCATCGGACACCAGACAGCAGTCCAGCATGCGCAGCGGCGAAGCGACCATCTTGGAATTGCCCACGTCTTCCATCGTGATGGGCTTCTTCATATGAGCGTTGGGATGTTTGGCGGCATTGGCCCGCTGGTTCACCGCGACGGCGGCCATGTGCTCGTGCGTCATTCCGAACTCATGCATGTAGGCCTGGGCCGCCTGGGCGAAGGCCGCCGGCACGCTCATGCCGTAGGGCTGCTCGTACTGGGGATGCCCCACGTCGGCCAGCATCGCCTGGACTTTTTCACCCAGACCGGTCAGACGGTTGTCCCCGGTTAGGCACAGAACGTGGCGGCACTTTCCCGATTCCACCAGCGCCACTGCCTGGGCCACCAGCAAACCGGCGGTGACGCCGCCCATGGAAATCGAGGCGCTTACCCTGGGCTTCAAGCCCACATACTCCGCGAACACGCTGCCCAGCATCAACTGCGGCGACGTGAACGAATAGGCGGTGAGCAGCCCATCGACGTCAGATACCTTGAGCCCCGCATCCTCGATCGCGCCCAAGCCGGCCTCGGTATGCAGCGACATGCAGGTGCTTTGCGGAAGCGCACCGACCTTGGTGTCGTGCACCCCGCTGATGATGGCTTTTGACTTCATGATTTCCTCAAAAAATCTCCACGATCAAAAGGCTCACGTGGTTGATGCGCCTGTCTACCGAAATCCGCCATCGAAGGTCGGAGAACGACGCCGCCGCCGTCGTAGATAGTGGTCGGCGACACCGACGCGCGGGACAGTCGCTCTTCGCTTAACTCGAAATCCATGCTGCGGTACTCCAGAAGAACGACCGAGCAGAGGAAGCGAAAAAGCTCCGCGCACCGGCGCCAAGGGCGTACAACGCTGGGAAATTCGATCTTGCTCTTTTTCGCGCCTCTGGCCGATGGCGACGCGACGGTTTGGCGCTGTTTCAGCGCTGCCGGGCACCGCCGGGCATCGCGCTAGAGCATCACGCTAGGGATATATTACGCCTGCGCCCGGCCGATTGCAATCCAACTATCTCGATGCAACTGTATCGAGGCTCCGGCCTTAATTGAATATTTATTCGCCAAGTGCTAGGATCGCGCCGGAGAGCAAACGAAGACCTCCGCGCATAAATCGCGGCAAGTTAAGATGGCTGCGGCGGTGTACCGAGGCCTGCTTGTCCACTTGAAGGTCAGAGGCGAAATGGTGTGTAGCCTGCTGGCCGATCTCCGATTTATCAACCGAGTTTCACCTGCGTATGGACTTTGCGTTCACCGAAGACGAAGAACGGCTGCGTGCCGAGATCAAGGCGTTCATCGCGCGCCAGTTGACCCCGGAGGTGAAAGCGCAGCTCATTGCCGAGAGGGAGGGCCATGGCCGCGGGCCCCTTGCGGCGGCCTTTTTCCGGGACATCTACGAACGCGGCTGGCTCGGCGTCAGTTGGCCGAAGCAGTACGGCGGCCAAGGCGCCAATCGCTTCGCCCAGTATATCGTCGAAGAAGAGTTCTACCGTGCAGCCCAACTGGTCATAGGCGGGGGCGGCACGGGCGTTCCGGCAGTCCTCGCGGCCGGAACCGAGGAGCAAAAGCGATACTACGTCCCCGGCTCCATCCGCAGGGAGATTTCGTTCTGCCAGGGCTATAGCGAGCCGCATTGCGGAACCGATCTCGCCGGCATCCGCTGCCGCGCCACCCGGCACGGCGAAATTTTCATCATCAACGGGCAGAAAATCTACACTACCGGCGCGCAGGCGGCGACGCACATCTACCTGATGGTGCGAACCGATCCGAACTCGAAGCGGCAGGCGGGTTTGTCCATTTTGCTGGTTCCAATGAACACCCCCGGCATCACCATTCGCCCTTTGTGGACGATCCAGAGCGATCCGCCGGCTCCGCCGAAAACCACCTACGGAGAACCGCGCACGAACGAGGTGTTCTTCGACAACGTCGAAGTCCCCGCCACGTGTCTCCTGGGGGCGGAAGGCGATGGCTGGGCGGTGGCGCAACGCGGCCTGAACCTGGACCGCGTGGGCGCGTGGCGCTACCTGATCTCGGTCATGCGGGACGAGGACATCGTCAACCTGATCAAGAAAGACGAACCGCCGACCGAGGGCCTGCGGCAGGATCCGCGCGTACGCGACAAGCTCGCCGAGTTGTGGACGGAAGGGCAGGTATGCCGGCTGATGACCATGCGCAGCCTCTCACTCGAGCAGCGCGGCGGCCGATTCAAGTACGAAGGATCGGCGGAAAAGATATGGGCGCCGGAGCACGGGGTCCGCGCGACCGAGGCGATCAGCCAGATCCTGGGTCCGTATGCCCAGTTGCTCAACGGATCGCCGCACGCCATCAACAACGGAGTCTTCGCGCACAATCTGCTCGGCGCCTTCCAGTCCACCGTCAACCACGGCAGCGTCCAAGTCATGCGCGATCAGGTCGCGCGCAAGGGACTGGGCATGCCCAAGCAGCGCAACTGAATCCGGCGCCACAACGCCGGTTCTCGATTGGAATTGACCATGGACGTGCTTTCCGACGAACAAGAAGCTCTGATTCAGCGCACGGCCGGCGAGTTTCTCGCGGCGGAGTGCCCTCCATCCCTGGTGCGTGCGGTCGAAAAAAGCGAAGAGAAGTACTCCAAGCAACTGTGGACAAAGTTTGCGGACCTTGGCTGGCTCGGGCTGTGCCTGCCCGAGGAGCAAGGCGGGCAGGGGCTGCCGCTGACCTATCTCGGCCTGGTGCTCGAAGAAGTCGGCCGCTACCTCGCCCCCTTGCCCGTGCACTCAACCATGGTGCCGGCACTGGTGCTCGCGAGTTTCGGTACGCCGGTGCAAATGAAATTGCTCGAGCGCGTGGCGTGCGGGGAGCTGCTGCTGAGCTTCGGAATCGTGGAACGGTCCGGACGCTGGTCGACGGACGCCATCGCCTTGAGCGGCCGCCGAGATGGCAATGACATCGTATTGAATGGATCCAAGTACTTCGTTGACAACTTCCGCATCGCACAGAAATGTATGGTGGCGGTTCGGATGTTCGGCGCCGATGGTGGCGACGAAGGGCCGGCCGCCGTGCTGGTCGATACCGCTTCCGCCGGCATTCACTGCGAACCCCTGCTGACAACGGCGAAAGACGGCGAAAGTGTCGTGCGCTTCGACGACGTTCGCGTCCCGCAAAGCAACAGGGTAGGGGCTCCGCGACAGGGCCGCGCCGCCGTGGATGCCCTGATGGACTATGCCTCGGTGTTTCTTGTTTCGCAGATGCAGGGCGCGGCGCGGCGGGCCATGGAGTTCGCCGTCGAGTATGTCAAGCACCGCGAAGCCTTCGGCCAGCCCATCGGCGCCTTTCAAGCGATCCAGCACATGGCGGCAGATATGGTCAATGCCGTGGACGGCACGCAGTTGCTGGGGCGGGAAGCGGTCTGGCGTCTGAGCCGGGGTCTGCCGGCGCGTGTGGAAGTAGCGCAGGCCAAATCATTTGCAAACGAAAAGTGCCTGATGGTTTGCCGCTCGGCGCAGCAGATGCACGGCGGCATCGGCTTCATTGCCGAGTTCGATCTCAATTTATGGTACCGCCGCGTGACCTCTTGGACGCTGCGCGGCGGCACGACTTACGAACACCGCGCGCGCATCGCGAGTGCCCTGCTCGATACGCCGGGCGAGGTGCGACTTGGCCGGGCACTGGAGCTTCCCGCTGCCGCGCCGGATTGAAGATGAATGAGACAGCCTTTGAGCGCGTCGGAACCGTCCATTTTGATTGAGCGGCTGGATGTTCGCGCTACGCGCTTCGAAACCCCATGCGGACCATCGGCCAAGATGGTGTGGCGCCGTTGGGGTCAGGGCCGACCGGTGGTCCTGCTCCACGGCGGCGCAGGCAGTTGGCTGCACTGGATCAAGAACATCGACGCGCTGGCCCGGTCGCGCGCCGTCTGGGCGCCGGATATTCCGGGTTTCGGCGACTCGGATCTGCCCGCCGACAATCTGGACGCGGACACGCTTGCCC
>SCTX01000138.1 GCA_004298385.1 Betaproteobacteria bacterium
GCGCGGCGCAGACGAGCGCGGCGCTGCCGGAGAGCGCTTTGCTCACCGCGTGAAATACGAACTGGTGGATGGCGCGCGCATCGCGGAACCGCACCTCGGTCTTGGCCGGGTGCACGTTCACGTCCACGCCCAGCGGATCGAGTTCGAGGAACAGCACGTAGGCCGCATGGCGATCGCCGTGCAGCAGGTCCTGGTAGGCCTGGCGCAGCGCATGCGCGAGCAGTTTGTCGCGCACGAAGCGGCCGTTGACGAATACGAACTGCGCGTCGCGCGACGCGCGCGAGAATGCGGGCGAGCCGGCAAGGCCGGAAAGCCGCAGACCGGAGGCGTTCTCGTCGAGCGCGCGCGCCGCGCCGGCGAATTCATCGCCCGCCACGGCGGCAATGCGCCGCGCGGCAGCGCCCGCCGGCAGATGCGAGATCACCCGGCCGTTGTGCTTGAGGGTGAACGCGACCTCGGGCCGGGACAGCGCGATGCGCTTGTACACGTCCTCGCAATGGCCGAACTCGGTCGCCTCGGTGCGCAGGAACTTGCGCCGCGCCGGGGTGTTGAAATACAGGTCGTTCACTTCGACGCTGGTGCCCCGCGGATGCGCCGCGGGCTGGACGCCGCCCGCCGCGCCGCCCTCGGCGCGCAAGCTCCACGCGTGTGCCGCTTCCTCGCTGCGGGTAGTCAGCGCGACGCGCGCGACCGACGCGATCGAGGCCAGCGCCTCGCCGCGAAAACCGAGCGAACGCACCTGTTCGAGATCGTCGAGGCTGGCGATCTTGCTGGTGGCGTGGCGCGCGAACGCCAGAGGCAGGTCCTCCGCGTCCATGCCGCCGCCGTTGTCGCTGACCTTCAACTGCTTGACGCCGCCCTGCGTCAGGCTGACGCTGACCTCGTCGGCGCCGGCGTCGAGGCTGTTCTCCAGCAGCTCCTTCAGCACCGAGGCCGGGCGTTCCACCACTTCGCCGGCTGCGATCTGACTGATAAGGGTGTCCGGAAGGAGGCGAATCGAGGGCATGGCGGCGCTTTTCTTGGGCACTCAAGTATACCGGGAACAAATCGCACTTGCGGTAAGATACCGCCTGATTTTTTGCAGTCTGGAACGACCAACCGAAGGGGTTTGATGGAACTGCTGCTGTTCTTCTGGGATCTGCTGGTCAATCTGGACAAGCACCTCGCCAGCCTGCTCGCGCAGTACGGCGTCTGGGTGTATCTGCTTCTTTTCCTGATCGTGTTCTGCGAGACCGGCCTGGTGGTGACGCCGTTCCTGCCCGGCGATTCCCTGCTGTTCATCGCCGGTGCGCTGACGGCGCCGGGCGGCGGCGCCGGTCAGCTCGATCTCCTCACGCTGAACCTCCTGCTGATCGCGGCGGCGGTGCTCGGCAACACCACCAACTACTGGATCGGCCGCTATTTCGGGCCCAAGGTATTCGGCTGGGAGGATTCGCGCTTTTTCAACCGCCGCGCATTCGACAAGGCCCACGGCTTCTACGAGCGCCATGGCGGAAAAACCATCGTCATCACGCGCTTCCTGCCGATCCTGCGCACCTTCGCGCCTTTCGTTGCCGGGGTGGCGCAGATGACACACGCGCGCTTCCAGGCGTACAACGTCTCCGGCGGCGTGCTCTGGGTGACTTCGCTGTCGGTTGCGGGTTATCTGTTCGGCAATATCCCCTGGGTGCGGGACAATCTCACGCTGATCATCCTCACGCTGATCATCGTTCCCGGTCTGCCGGCGCTGGTGATGACGCTGCGCACCTGGCACGAGCAGCGCCGCGCCCGGCTGGCCGGAAGGGCTAATTCGTAGTCTGGATCGCCGCCAGCGTCGATTTCGCCAGCGGCGGATTCTTGGCGAAGTAGCGTTTGATGCCCTTGAAAATGGCCTGCGCCATTTTTTCCTGGTAGCCCTCGTCGTTCAGCCTGCGTTCCTCGTCCGGGTTGCTGATGAAGGCGGTCTCGACCAGAATCGACGGGACGTCGGGCGCCTTCAGCACGGCAAATCCGGCCTGCTCGACATGGTGCTTGTGCAGGGCGTTGACGCCGCCCAGTTCGGCCAGCACCGCCTTGCCCAGCTTGAGACTGTCGCTGATCTGCGCCGTCAGGCTCAGGTCGGCGAGCGTCATCGCCAGATAGCGGTCTTTCAGGTCGAGGTTGACCCCACCGATCAGGTCGGCGTCGTTCTCGCGCTTGGCCAGCCATTTCGCCGCGGTGCTGGTGGCGCCGCGCTCGGACAGGGCGAATACCGAGGAGCCGCGCGCATGCGGTTTGATGAAGGCGTCGGCGTGCACCGACACGAACAGGTCGGCCTGCACCCTGCGCGCCTTTTGCACGCGCGCCTGCAGGGGGATGAAATAATCGCCGTCGCGGGTGAGCACGGCGCGCATATTGGGTTCGGCGTCGATAATGGACTTGAGCTTCCTCGCTATGGTGAGCGTCACGTGTTTCTCGCGGCTGCCTCCCCGGCCTTTGGCGCCCGGGTCCTCGCCGCCGTGCCCGGCGTCGACGACGATGGTCATCAGGCGCGCCACCACCGGTTTGCCCTTCGCGTCCGCTTCCGCTCTGGGCGCAGGCACGGCGGCCGGCGCGGGTTCGGGCGCCGCGGCTTTCGTTTCCGGTTTTTGCAGCAGCGCCATGAGCGGATCGGCCGGCACCAGCGGATAGACGTCCAGCACCAGGCGGTGGCCGTACTCGCCCACGGGCTTGAGCAGGAAGATCTGCGGTTTGACCTCGGTCTTGAGCTCGAACACCAGACGCACCACGCCCGGTTTGTAGCGGCCAGCCCGCATCTGGCCGATATAGGGGTCGTTGGCCAGGATCTTGCCCGCAATCTCCTGCTGCACGCTCGGCAGGTCGACGTTTTCCAGGTCGAGCACCAGGCGCTCCGGGTTCTTTACCAGCAGCAATTCGTGCTGAATCGGCCGGTCCGCCTCGATGGTGATGCGCGTGTAGTCCTCGGCCGGCCAGACGCGCACCGCGCTGATGCGGTCAGCCGCGCCGCTGCCGCCGGCGAAAGCCAGCAGCGCAAGCGCCGTCGGAAACAGGCGATTGAAGCAGCGCGATAACGGCGGCGCGCCGCCGGAAGCGGGATGGTTCAGAGCGGCGTTTGCATCAGTCTGGATAAACATGCTTTGCCACTTTCGGTTGCGGCGCGGATTTCTAGGTCACGCCCGTCGCCGGCGAATTCGAGCGCGATGTCGAGGTCCGCTGCGGGCAGCAGCCCGCCCGCCTTTTCCGGCCATTCGACCAGGCACACCGAGGTGTCGCTGAAGTATTCGCTGAAGCCGGCATCGCGCCATTCCTTTGGGTCGCGGAAACGATAAAAATCAAAGTGGTACAAGTTTAACCTAGAAACCGTATAAAGTTCAACTAGGGTATAGGTCGGGCTTTTTACCCGGCCCTGGAAGCCCAAGCCGCGCAACACGCCGCGCGCGAGTGTGGTCTTGCCGCTGCCGAGGTCGCCATGCAGATAGACGAACAGGCCTGGCTCGATCACCCGAGCCAGGCGCGCGCCGAGCGCGCGCGTCGCGGCTTCGTCGGGCAAATGCATTTTGAGCATGCTGTGGTTATGATTGGGCATGTCCGACACTACGACGCATTGCGATTACGCCGCGCTCACCCGCGCGATTAAGGTCTGGGGGCGCGAACTCGGCTTCCAATCCGTGGGCATCGCCGATGTCGACCTCGCCGCCGCCGAAGCGGGCCTCGCCGCCTGGCTCGCGGCCGGGTTCCACGGCGAGATGGATTATATGGCAAGGTACGGTTTGAAACGCGCGCGCCCGGCTGAACTCCGTCCCGGCACCTTGAGGGTGATCAGTGCACGTATGAACTACCGACCGCAGGCCGCCGAGGCCTGGTCGGTGATCGGCTCCGCGCACAAAGCCTACATCGCGCGCTACGCCACCGGGCGCGATTATCACAAGGTGCTGCGCCATCGTCTGCGCCGGCTGGCGCGGCGCATCGAGCGCGAAATCGGCGTCTTCGGCCACCGCGTCTATACCGACTCGGCGCCGGTGATGGAGGTCGAACTGGCGGCGCGCAGCGGCCTGGGCTGGCGCGGCAAGCACACGCTGCTGCTTTCGCGCGATGCCGGCTCGTATTTTTTCCTGGGTGAAATCTACACCGACCTGCCGCTGCCGGCGGACGCGCCGGTCGCAGATCATTGCGGCAGTTGCAGCAAGTGCCTAGCCATCTGTCCCACCGGCGCCATCGTCGCCCCTTACCGGGTCGACGCAAGGCGCTGCATTTCCTATCTCACCATCGAGCTGAAAGGCGCCATTCCGCCGGAATTGCGCCCGCTCGTCGGCAATCGCGTCTATGGTTGCGACGACTGCCAGCTCGCCTGCCCCTGGAACCGCTACGCCGAAGTGAGCAGCGAGCCGGATTTCCGCGTGCGCCACGGTCTGGACGATGCCGAACTCGCGCACCTGTTCGCGTGGAGCGAGAGCCAGTTCCGCGAGCGCATGGCCGGCAGCGCCATCCACCGCATCGGTTTCGAACGCTGGTCGCGCAACCTCGCCGTGGGCCTGGGCAATGCGCCCACCAGTGCCGCCGCAGTCGCCGCACTGCGATCCCGCGCGGACGATCCGTCGCCGCTGGTGCGCGAGCACGTCGCCTGGGCGATGCAGCGCCACGGAATTTAGCTGATTGAGTTGCGATTTTCGAGCGGACGAGAAACCGTCCGCGCGGATCGTCGATTGCGCACGGACGAAAAACCGTCCGCACGCAATCGACGATCTTGTATAAAAACAAACTCAAGCCGTTGTGGTTTTTTCCATAACCGTGATTTTGGTACGGATGGAGTTTATCCGTACCAAAATCACGGTTGGCGCGCGCAGCGCGCAAGTTCATTCGTCGCATGCGATCGTACTCAAGACGCCGTATATAATCCGACAGTATCCACGCTCCGCCATGCGCCTGCACCAGCTCAAACTCGACTTCATCCCGGAACAGGACCGGCTGCTTTTGCGCGTCAGCACGGACAATCAGCTCGAGGTGCGCATGTGGCTGACGCGGCGCGCGCTGCGGCTACTGTGGCCGCTGCTGGTGCAGATGGTGCGCGCCTCGCCCGACGTCGCGCTGCAGAGCAACCCGGAAGCGCGCGACGCCTTGGTCGGCATGCAACGCGAGCGGGCGCTAAGCCGCGCCGATTTCACGAAAGCCTTCGAGGAGGCGCCGCGCGAGATGCCGCTAGGCGCCGAACCTATCCTTGTAGCGCGCATTCAGTCGACCAAGGACGACAGCGGCAACCAAGTTCTGGCCCTGCTGCCGCAGCGCGGACAGGGCATGCACTTGACCCTGGACAACACCCTGCTGCACTCTTTCTGCAAGCTGGTGCAAAACGCCGCGGCACAATCCGACTGGAATCTCGCGCTGGAATTGCCGGCGCTGCACTCCGCCATAAGCGCCGGCGACGCGGCCGCACCGAAGACCCTGAACTAATCGAGTTGCTCGAGTTCGGACTGCAGCGCCAGCCATTCTTCCTCGGCGCGCTCGAGTTCGAGGCGCAATGCCGCCTCGCGCAACAGCGCCGACTGCAGCTTTTCCTTGTCGGCATAGCTCTCGGGATCGGCCAGCCATAGGCCCAGGGGCTTGCGCTCGCGCTCGAGTTCGTCCATGCGCCGCTCGAGCTTGGCCAGGCGCTGCGTCAGCGGCTGCTTCTGCGCATAGCGCTGGTTGCGCGCCGCGGCTTCGTCGCGCTTTTGCTGTTTGCGCGTCGTCGCCGGCACCTCGCCGGCGTCCGCGCCCGCTTCGCGCTGCCGCAGCCAGTCGCGGTAATCGTCCAGATCGCCGTCGAAGGGCTGCACGCCGCCGTTGGCCAGCAGCCACAGGCTGTCGGCGGTGGTGCGCAGCAGGTGCCGGTCGTGCGATACCAGCATGATCGCGCCCTCGTACTCCTGCAGCGCCAGCGTGAGCGCATGGCGCATTTCCAGGTCGAGGTGGTTGGTCGGTTCGTCCAGCAGGATCAGATTGGGTCGCTGCCAAACCAGCAGCGCCAAGGCCAGCCTGGCTTTTTCGCCGCCGGAAAAAGGCGCCACCGGGGCGAGCGCCATGTCGCCGCGGAAATCGAAACCGCCGAGGAAATCGCGCAGTTCCTGCTCGCGCGTGCGCGGGTCGAGCCGCGCGAGATGCCGCAGCGGCGATTCGTCCGGCCGCAGCACTTCGATCTGGTGCTGGGCGAAGTAGCCGATGGCGAGGCCCTTGCCTTCGTGCCGCGTACCTGCGAGCGGGGCGAGCTTTCCCGCCAGCAGTTTGATCAGGGTCGATTTCCCGGCGCCGTTGCGGCCGAGGAGTCCGATGCGCGCGCCTGCGCCTATGCTGAACTTGATGCCGGCGAGCACGGTGCGCGCGCCGTAGCCGGCGGCGGCGTCCTCCAGCGTGAGCAGGGGATCGGGACCGGCCAGGGGCTCGCGCATGCGAAAGTCGAACGGTGTATCGACGTGCGCGGGCGAGATGACTTCCATGCGCGCCAACGCCTTGATCCGGCTCTGCGCCTGCCGCGCTTTGGTCGCCTTGGCGCGAAAGCGCTCGACATAGGAATGCAGGTGGGCGATCTCGCGCTGCTGCTTCTGGTAGGCCGCCTGCTGCTGCGACAATTGCATCGCGCGCTGCACTTCGAACGCGGAGTAATTGCCGGTATAGAGCTTCAGCCGGCACTGTTCGATCGCCAGGATGTGGCCGGCGGTGCCGTCGAGAAAATCCCGGTCGTGCGAAATCGCGAGCAGCGTGCCTGGATAATCGCGCAGCCACTGTTCGAGCCAGATCACCGCATCCAGATCGAGGTGGTTCGTCGGTTCGTCGAGCAGCAGCAGGTCCGAGCGGCACATGAGGGCGCGCGCCAGTTTCAGGCGCATGCGCCAGCCGCCGGAAAAAGCATCGATTGCCTGCTCCTGCTCGGCTGCGGCGAACCCGAGGCCGTGCATCAGGCCGGCGGCGCGGCTGCGCGCGGCATAGCCGCCGGCGTGCTCGAACGCTTCGTACAAGGCGGCGAGGCGCTCGCCCTCGTCCTGTTCGTGCGCCTGGGCGAGCGCCTGCTCGAGTGCGCGCAGGGGTGCATCGCCATCGATGACGTAGTCGATCGCCGCCTGTGTGCCGGCCGGGACCTCCTGCGATACATGCGCGACCGCGAGCCGGCCAGGCAGTTCCAGATCACCCGCTTCCTGGTGCAGATCCCCGAGCAGCAGCGCGAACAGGCTCGACTTGCCGCTGCCGTTCGGCCCCACCACGCCGATCTTTTGGCCGGCGTGCAGAGTCAGGTCGATGCCTTCGAGCAGCAGCTTGCCGCCGCGCGCTAGCGTGAGTTGACGCAAAGTGATCATTCGAGGCCGGAATTATTACTGCGGAAGACGCGGAGGTGTTTCCTTATCGCGTTTCCTCTGCGACCTCCGCACGCTCCGCGGTTAACCGCTGATTCACCAAAGCAGGCACCTGCAGTGGCACTTCACGCGGACCGGCGTTAGGACTGAATTTCTTCGGCCGGATCGAGCTTGCGTGCCTCGTCTTCCAGCATCACCGGAATGCCGTCGCGTATCCCGAACGCCAGCCGGTCGGCTTTGCAGATGAGTTCCTGCTCGGCCTTGCGGTAGAGCAAAGGCCCTTTACAGATCGGGCACACCAGGATGTCGAGCAGTCTTGAGTCCATTTAGCTTCGCCAGGATGAAATCGGAAAACGCCGGGGCCAGCTCGGCCTCGACCTCGAGCGCGTACCAGAACTCGCGCGCGAACGCTGCGCATTTTACCGCATCCTTCTCGGTCATAAGCAGCGCTTCGCAATCGCCGAAGTCCAGATCGCGCGCCGTGTACACGTGGTGATCGGGGAAAGCGTGGTTGACCGTCACCAGGCCCAAACGCGCCAGGTGATCGAAGAAGCGCTGCGGGTTGCCGATGCCGGCCACGGCGTGCACGCGCTTGCCCGCGAACGCCGCAGCCGGCGCGCTCGCTTCCGCCGCGGCCACGCGGCGGAAGCTGTCGCCGCGCAGGTCCATGCGAAAACACGGCTGATGTTTCCCGCAGGGAGCCGTGTTGGCGACCCAGGCATCCACGCGGCGCGACGCCGGCTCGCGTAGCGGCCCCGCAGGCAATAGAAAACCGTTGCCGATGCCGCGCGCATCCTCCACCGCAATCTCGATATCGCGCGCGAGACGGTAGTGCTGCAGCCCGTCGTCGAGGATCAGCACATCGCATTCAGGATGGGCGGCGAGCAGGCCCGAGGCGGCCCGGACGCGTTCGGCCCCGATCCAAACCGGGCAGCCGCCACGACGCGCGAGCAATAGCGGCTCGTCGCCCACCACGTCGGCCGCGCTGGAAGCGGCAACCTCCATGGGCGCCGCGGCACTGCCGCGGTAGCCGCGGCTGATAATGCCGGGTTTTCGTCCGTTTTTCTTCAGCATCGCGGCCAGCCAGAGAACCAGCGGCGTCTTGCCGGTTCCGCCTGCCACGATGTTGCCGACCACGATCACCGGCAGCGGCAGCCGCGCCGCCCGCAGGACGCCGCTGCCGTAAGCCAGCCGGCGCAGCGCCAGCAGCAGGCGGTAGGCGAGGCTCGCCGGCCACAACGCAAGCGACAGCGCGCTCAGGCGATACCAGTGCTGTTCGGGAAAGCTGGCTCCCACTTCATGCACTCCCGGCGGGGACCGTGGCCGCGGCTTACCTGGTTTGGGTCTGCGTGGCGAAGGAAATATGGCCGTAGCCGGCCAGCCGCGCCGCTTCCATGATGTGGATCACCGACTGGTGGGTGGCATTGGAATCGGCGCTGATCACCACCACCGGATCCTTGAGCTCGCCCGCGGCGCGGCGCATCTCATCGGACAAGCCGGCCGCGTCGCGAAATACTACCGGCCTGCGGTTGAGGGTGTACTGCCCGCCGGCGTTGACGGTGATGTTGATTTCGTTGGGCCGCTCCAGTTGTTTCTGCGCATCGGCGCTGGGCAGGTTGATCTGCAACTCGGCGAACTTGGAATAGGTGGTGGTGATCATCAGGAAAATGAGAATGACCAGCAGCACGTCTATCAGCGGAATCAGATTGATCTCCAGGGCCTCCCTCGCCTGGAAGCGCTGGAAGTTCATACCTTGTCCGAAGGCTGCTGCGACTTGGCGTCGAAGTCGAGGCGCTCGCCGTGCACCAGGTCCACCAGCTTGCTCGCCTGCTGCTCCATGTCGACCAGGAAGCTCTCGACCTTGGCGCGGAAATGGCGGTAGAAAATCATCGCCGGAATCGCGACCACCAGGCCGAGCGCGGTGTTATAGAGCGCAACCGAAATGCCGTGCGCGAGCACCTGCGGGTTGGTGCCCGAAGGCGACTGCGAGCCGAAGATTTCGATCATACCCACCACCGTGCCGAACAAACCCATCAGCGGGGCGATCGTAGCGATGGTGCCCAGGGTGGTGAGAAAGCGCTCCAACTCGTGCGACACGGCATGCCCCGCCTCTTCGATCGCCTCCTTCATCACGTAGCGCGAACTCTTGTGGTTTCTCAGACCGGCCGCCAGCACCTGGCCCAGCGGCGAATCCTTGGCGAGTTGCTCCAGCATCCGCGCATTCACGCCGTGCTGCCTGTAGGCGTTGACTACCTTGCCGAACAAATCGGTTGGCACGATTTTTTCTTTGCGCAGCATCATCAGGCGCTCGATAATCAAGGCTACCGCAATGATCGAGGCGATCAACAAAGGATAAACCGGCCAGCCCGCGGCGGTGATGAGCGCAAACAATTAATCCTCCTCAAATTTTTTGCCGCCGTCACTTTAGCTTCTGCAGGACTTTTCAGCAAGGCTTACACGACGGACTTAAACGACAGGCCTACACGCCGGCTCATGCAGCGGCTGCGTCGTACCCGGCGTAGCCGCCCGACACGCGCGCCGTCGCACGCGAAGCGCGTTGTGCGACGCCGTTTTCAGACCCGCGCCGGGAGGCCCGAATCGGGTTCAAAGCTTATCCACAATTTGTGTGGATAAAGCTGTGCATAGTTTGCCGGAAATGAACTTAAGTAGAATGCACAAAAGGCTTTTTTGCCGCTGCCCACAATTTAAACAGACTTTTTTCTCCTTTTTAAACAAGTCGTTACGAAATCTTCAGACGGGAGCAGTTTGCCCAATAAACGAGCAGTCCACGCGCAAGGCCTTGCTGTGGATAGTGTAATATCCAGACATGCCTTCAGAGCCAGATTTGACGCGGGTTTCCAGCCCCTTCCCTGCGGAGATCCTCACGGTTTCCGCGTTGGCGCGAAGCGTGCGCGATCTGCTCGAACATCGCTATCCGCTCGCGTGGGTGGCCGGCGAAATTTCCAATTGCGTCCGCGCCAAGTCCGGGCATCTGTATTTCTCCCTCAAGGACGAACTAGCGCAGGTGCGCTGCGTCATGTTCCGCAACCGCGGCCAATATCTCGACTGGGAGCCGCGCGAGGGACTCAGGGTGGAAGTGCGCGCGCTGGTCACCTTGTACGAGGCGCGCGGCGATTTCCAGCTCAACGTGGAATCCATGCGCCGCGCCGGACAGGGCGCCCTGTTCGAAGCCTTTCTGAGACTGCGCGACAAACTGGAGAAGGAAGGGCTGTTTGACGCTGCGCACAAGAAGCCGCTGCCCTTCTATCCGCGGCGCATCGGCATCGTAACCTCGCTGCAGGCCGCGGCATTGCGCGACGTGCTGACGACGCTGGCGCGCCGCAATCCTTCCATTCCCGTCATCGTTTATCCGGCGCAGGTGCAGGGCGAAGGCGCGGTGCAGCAGCTCGCGGCGGCGATTGCCGCCGCCGCAAGTCGCAATGAATGCGACGTCCTGATCCTCTGCCGCGGCGGCGGCTCGATCGAGGACCTGTGGGCCTTCAACGACGAAGGACTGGCGCGCGCGATCCACGCCTGTCCCATTCCGCTGCTGACCGGAATCGGCCATGAAACCGACTTTACCATCGCCGAATTCGTCGCCGACCGGCGTGCCGCCACCCCGACTGCCGCGGCCGAACTGGCGAGCCCGGCGCGCGCCGATCTGATCGCCCGCATCACCGCTTTGCGCGCGGGCCTGAGCGGCCGCGCTGCGCGCAAGATCGAAGACAGCATGCAACAGGTCGACCAACTGCTCCGGCGCATGGTGCATCCGGGGCAAAAGCTGCAAAACCAGCGCGACCTGCTGGCGCAACTCACTCAACGGCTGCGCACCGCCTGCGCGCGTGTGCTGGAGCGGCAGCGCTGGCAATTGCTCGACCTAAACCAGCGCCAGCGCGCCGCCTTGCCGCCTCTGCCCGAATGGAACCGGCGCGTCGCCGCGGCGCGCGCGCGCCTGGCACTGGCATGGCGCAATCGCATCGAGCATGCCGAGGCCGAGATGCGTGCGCTCGGCGCGCACCTCGCTCACCTCGACCCGCGAGCGGTGCTGCAACGGGGCTACAGCGTGGTCCGCGATAGCTCGGGCGCCATCCTGCGCAGCGCCGGCACACTCTCGCCGGGCGACGCGGTCGATATCACGTTCTCGCAAGGAGGCGCGGAGGCACGCGTCGTGCGCACGCGCCGCTAGGCTGCCGCAGCGGCACCGGGCAGCGGCGGCGTGTGCTAAACTTCAAGTGGTCATCCGGAGGCCGCTCCTCGGCGGCCGATCTAGATCAACATAAATGGAGGTCTTCAAATGGGCGCAATTTTCCAGTCGCTGGGACGCAGTATCGCCGCGGGTGTAGTCCTCGTCATAGTCCTTATTCTCGCCGTCGGTACGGGAATCCATTACGACCATGCCTGGGGCGCGTTCCTCGTGCGCTGGCTGCACGTCATCTCGGGCGTGATGTGGGTCGGCCTGCTCTGGTACTTCAACTTCGTGCAGATTCCGTCCATGCCGAAAATACCGGACGAGCAGAAACCGGCGATAGGCAAGGTCATCGCGCCGACCGCATTGTTCTGGTTCCGCTGGGCCGCGCTCGCCACCGTCGTCACCGGCCTGCTCCTCGCCGGGATGAACGGCTATATCGGCGCGCTGCTCACCTTTGCGCGCCCGTTCACCGCCATTGCGATCGGCATGTGGCTCGGACTGATCATGGCGTTCAACGTCTGGTTCATCATCTGGCCCAACCAGAAGAAAGCACTCGGCATCGTGGCGGTTGAAGCGGACGCCAAGGCCAAGGCCGCGCGCCTGGCGATGCTCACCTCGCGCTTCAATACCATGCTGTCGATTCCGATGCTCTACTGCATGGTGGCGCAGCAGAACGGCGGCCTGTAATCAGCCCACCCGGCACTAAGGAAAGGGGCCCGTTCGGACCCCCTGTTTCACATTATGCGCCCCGCCGGTGGCATAATGAAAAAGGCAGGGATGAACCCTGCCTTTTGACAAGAAGCGAAATTACTTCGCGGCTTTTTTGGCTTTCTTACCTTTGCCTTTTTTGGCTTTGGGCGCTTCGGCCTTGGCTTTGGCTTCGGCTTTGGGGGCTTCGGCTTTGGCAGCCGGAGCAGCCGGAGCAGCAGCCGGGGTCGCCGGGGTGGCGGGCGTGGCGGGTTTAGCTTGCGCAAAAGCGGTAGCGCTCGCAGCGGCGAACAGGGTAGCAACCAGGGCGGAGATCAGCTTGTTCATGGATATTCCTCTCGATAGTTGAAGGTGGGCGACAGGCAAGAAATTGCGATGTCACCGGCAATAACGCCGACCGAGGCACCGTGGTTGACAAGCGATATCCAGTTTTCGGGCACGGCCGTTTCGCGCCAGAGCCCAGGGGCGAGGCCCCCTAGCGTCCATGGCCCTACCCCGCCCGGTGTATCAGGCGCAGCGTCGGGTGCCCGATCTTAGCGCTCAGGCGGCCTTGATTTGCTTGGCCGTGTCGAAGAACTGCTCGTCTTCGGTCGATCCGTGCAAGGCCGTGGTCGAGGACTTGCCGCCCTGCACCACCTGGGTCACATCGTCGAAATAGCTGGTGCCGACTTCGCGCTGGTGCTTGACGGCGGTGAAGCCCTTTTCGGCCGCCGCGAACTCCTTTTGCTGCAGCTCGACGAAGGCGGTCATGTTGTTGCGCGCGTAGCCGTACGCAAGCTCGAACATCGAGTAGTTGAGCGCATGGAACCCTGCCAGGGTGATGAACTGGAACTTGTAGCCCATGGCGCCGAGTTCGCGCTGGAACTTGGCGATGGTAGCGTCGTCGAGGTTGCGCTTCCAGTTGAACGAGGGCGAGCAGTTGTAGGCAAGCATCTTGCCAGGGTATTTGCTGCGCACGCCTTCGGCGAATTTTTTGGCGAAATCCAGATCCGGAGTGCCGGTTTCGCACCAAACCATATCGGCATATTCGGCGTAGGCAATGCCGCGCGACAAGGCCTGCTCGAAGCCGTTCTTGACGCGGTAAAAGCCCTCGGCGGTACGCTCACCGGTAAGGAACGGCTTATCGTTTTCGTCGATATCGGAGGTGACCAGGTTGGCCGCCTCGGCATCGGTACGCGCCAGCACGACCGTAGGCACACCCATGATGTCGGCGGCGAGCCGCGCGGCCACGAGCTTCTGCACCGCCTCCTGCGTAGGCACCAGTACCTTCCCGCCCATGTGGCCGCATTTCTTCACCGAAGCGAGTTGATCTTCGAAGTGCACACCGGCGGCGCCCGCCTCGATCATGGCGCGCATGAGTTCATGGGCATTGAGCACTCCGCCGAATCCCGCTTCGGCGTCGGCCACGATGGGCGCGAAGAAATCGATATCGCCCCTGCCTTCCATGTGCTGGATCTGATCGGCGCGCGCCAGCGCATTGTTGATCCGTTTCACCACCGTGGGCACGCTGGTTGCGGCGTACAGCGACTGGTCCGGATACATGGAAAGACTGTCGTTGGCATCCGCCGCCACCTGCCAGCCCGACAGGTAGATTGCGGGAACCCCGGCTTTCACCTGCTGCATCGCCTGGTTGCCGGTGACCGCGCCGAGCGAGTTGACGAACGGCATCTCCCGCGTCATCTTCCACAACTTCTCCGCGCCGCGCTTGGCCAGTGTGTATTCGATCTGCACCGAACCGCGCAAGCGGTACACGTCTTCCGCGGCGTAACCGCGCTTGACGCCCTTCCAGCGCGGATTCTCGGCCCAATCTTTCTTGATCTTGGCAATTTCCTGCTCTCGACGATTCATGATTTCCTCTCGAAAAAAGTTTATTGGCAGAGCGCACCTTGCGCCTGGATTATATTGGCGGACGAAAAGACCCGATTGGGTGAGAGACTCTCGCCTTCCCGCCATGCGTCGCCCTGTTTGGACGCGCCACATCTGACGGCACGGGATCGTAGCCGGCCGCCTGCCAGGTCATCGACGCGGTTGGCATCGGCCCGGTCTGAAAACACGGAAGTCGCGCTCCCGCACGATCAACTGTTTCAGCATATCGATGTTATTGGTGCTACGCAACACAAAAAATAAATACATTAAAATTCAATAAAACAACTGACTAAAGATATATTCGATCAAATTCTCCGTATTGCGAACGTTCGTTTCACGAAATTGGTGCATGGCCGCAATTCGCTCCCGCGCAGACTTGCAAGCAGCGGTTAAACCCTGCTGTGAACCAGAGTAAAATATTAGTGTGATTATACACATGTCGTGTATCATATATAAGATATAAGAGTTGTCAACCCCCCCTTTCCCGGTTGTCGTCCCCCTCCAATTCTATCCCTTTCAATTCCATCCCTTTCAGAGGAGTTCCCATGGCCAGCTACAAGCACATCAAAGTCCCGGGCATAGGCGAAAAAATCCGCGTCCGGCCGGATAATTCCCTTGAGGTACCCGACCAGCCGATTATTCCCTACATCGAGGGCGATGGGACCGGCGTCGACATTACTCCGGTCATGATCAAGGTGGTCGATGCGGCGGTGGCCAAGGCTTACGCCGGCAAGCGCAAAATCTCGTGGATGGAAATGTACGCCGGCGGGAAATCGTGCAAGGTGTACGGTGAAAACGTCTGGCTGCCGGACGAAACCTTGGAGATTTCCAAGGAGTACGTGGTGTCGATCAAGGGGCCGCTCACCACACCTGTCGGCGGCGGCATCCGCTCCATCAACGTGGCGCTGCGCCAGCAGCTCGACCTTTACGTCTGCCTGAGGCCGGTGCGTTACTTCCCCGGCGTGCCCAGCCCGGTCAAGGAGCCGGAAAAGACCGACATGGTCATCTTCCGCGAGAATGCGGAGGACATCTACGCCGGCATCGAATGGGCGGCAGAGACCCCAGAGGCGAAGAAGGTGATCGATTTCCTGATCAACGAAATGAAGGTCAAAAAGATCCGCTTCCCCGCGACTTCGGCAATCGGCATCAAGCCGGTTTCACGCGAGGGCAGCGAGCGGTTGATCCGGAAGGCGTTCCAGTACGCGATCGACAACAAGCGCAAGTCGGTCACACTGGTGCACAAGGGCAATATCCAGAAATTCACCGAAGGCGCATTCCGCGATTGGGGCTATGCGCTGGCACAAAGGGAGTTCGATGCCAAGCTGATCGACGGCGGTCCGTGGGCCAGCTACAAGAACCCCAAGAACGGCCAGGAGATCGTGGTTAAAGACGTAATTACCGACGCCTTCCTGCAGCAGATTCTGCTGCGTCCGGCAGAATATGACGTGATCGCCACGCTTAACCTGAACGGCGACTACATCTCCGACGCCCTGGCGGCGCAAGTGGGCGGCATCGGCATCGCCCCCGGCGCCAACATGTCCGACACCATAGCCATGTTCGAAGCCACCCACGGCACCGCGCCGAAATACGCGGGCAAGGACTATGTCAATCCGGGCTCGGAGATCCTCTCCGCCGAGATGATGCTGCGCCACATGGGCTGGGCCGAAGCCGCGAATCTGATCATCAAAGCGATGGGCGAGGCAATCAAAGCCAAGACTGTGACCTACGACTTTGCGCGCCTCATGACCGGCGCGAAGCAGGTGTCGTGCTCCGGCTTTGGCCAGGTCTTGATCGAACACATGCGCTAACCGCAGTGCATTTCGGCGCCAGCGCGGTCCCGCTCGCCCGGGCGCGAAAGGAAAACGGCCGCAGGCACAACGCCTGCGGCCGTTCTTGTTATTTCGTCCGCGGCAAAGAAACCTCCTTGCCCCGCCGCTGGCGTGAACACGGCTTTTCCGCTACCGCGAACCGGACCCGCGCCGCGCCAGCATGATCGAACGCGCCGCCTGCGGGAGTATTGCGCCGCACCGTGACAGCGATTAGGATTACACTCAACGAATGAGCTTTCTCTGGCGATTTTCGGGCGATAATGCAACGTCAGGCGAAACGCCGCGGCGCGCGTTATAGTCCAAAGTAAATTGACTGAGCGAAAAATCTGGCATAGTGTCTAGGTGGGTGGGCGAGCATGGCAAACCGGGCGCGTGAAGGCACCGTCTTAGAGGCGAAAAAGGCCAAGGTCAAGCCGCCGCCGCTGTTCAAGGTGATGTTGTTGAATGACGACTATACGCCGATGGAATTCGTGGTCGTGGTGCTGCAAACATTCTTCAGCCTGAGCCGCGAACAGGCGACGCAGGTGATGCTGAAAGTGCACCGGGAAGGCATGGGGGTATGCGGCGTCTACCCGAAGGACGTCGCCTTAACCAAGGTAGAGCAGGTGGGCAGCTTCGCCCGCCAGCATCAACATCCGCTTCAATGCGTGATGGAGGAAACTGAATGATTGCGCAGGAACTTGAAGTCAGCTTGCACATGGCCTTTGTCGAAGCGCGACAGAAGCGTCACGAGTTCATCACGGTCGAGCATCTGTTGCTCGCCCTGCTGGACAATCCCACCGCTGCCGCGGTGCTGCGCGCCTGCGCCGCCAGCATCGACGAACTGCGGAAGAGCCTAGCCGGGTTCGTCGCCGAACACACTCCGACGGTGGCCGGGACCGAGGAGATCGACACCCAGCCCACGCTCGGTTTCCAGCGCGTGATCCAGCGCGCCATCCTGCACGTCCAGTCCTCCGGAAAAAAGGAAGTGACCGGCGCCAACGTACTGGTGGCGATATTCGGCGAGAAGGACTCGCATGCGGTGTACTTCCTGCATCAGCAAGGCATCACGCGACTGGACGTGGTCAACTTCATCTCGCACGGCATCACCAAGACGCCCCAGACTCAGGGCGGCAAGCCGGAGACTAGCGAGGAGCAGCAGGACGAGCAAAGCGGCCACGGCGCGCTCGAAACCTATACTCTCAATCTCAACGCCCAGGCCCTGGTGGGCAAGATCGACCCGCTCATCGGTCGCGAACGCGAGCTGGAGAGGGTGATCCAGACGCTGTGCCGGCGGCGCAAGAACAATCCGCTGCTAGTGGGCGAAGCCGGCGTGGGAAAGACCGCCATCGCCGAAGGCCTGGCGCGGCGCATCGTCGAGGGCAACGTACCCGAGGTGCTGGCGCGCTGCCAGGTATACGCGCTCGATATGGGCGCATTGCTCGCGGGCACCAAGTATCGCGGCGACTTCGAGCAGCGCCTGAAGGCGGTGCTAAAGCAACTGCTGGACAACTGCAACGCGATCCTATTCATCGACGAGATCCACACGCTGATCGGCGCCGGCGCCGCATCCGGCGGGACTCTGGACGCCTCCAACCTGCTCAAGCCCGCGCTCTCCTCCGGGCAGTTGAAGTGCATCGGCGCAACCACCTACAACGAATACCGCGGCGTATTCGAAAAAGACCACGCCCTGTCGCGCCGCTTCCAGAAGATCGACGTGGAGGAGCCCTCGGTCGAGGAAACCGTAGCCATCCTGCGCGGCCTGAAGAGCCGTTTCGAGGCGCACCACGGCATCAAGTACTCGGCGGCCGCGCTCTCCACCGCGGCAGAACTGTCGGCGCGCTTCATCAATGACCGGCACCTGCCCGACAAGGCCATCGACGTCATCGACGAGGCCGGGGCGGCGCAGCGCATCCTGCCCAAGGCCAAGCAGAAGAAGGTCGTCGGCAAGCTCGAGATCGAGGAGATCATCGCCAAGATCGCGCGCATCCCCCCGAGGAGCGTCTCCTCCGACGATCGCGAGTCGCTGAAAAATCTCGACCGCGACCTGAAGGCAGTCGTGTTCGGTCAGGACAAGGCCATTGACGCGCTTGCCGCTTCCATCAAAATGGCGAGGAGCGGCCTGGGGCATCCGACCAAGCCGATCGGATCATTTCTCTTTTCCGGACCCACCGGCGTCGGCAAGACCGAAGTCGCGCGCCAGCTCGCCTATTGCATGGGCATCGAACTCACGCGCTTCGACATGTCCGAGTACATGGAGCGCCATGCCGTGTCGCGCCTGATCGGCGCCCCGCCCGGCTACGTCGGCTTCGACCAGGGCGGCCTGCTGACCGAGGCGATCACCAAAAAGCCGCACTGCGTGCTGCTGCTCGACGAGATCGAGAAAGCCCATCCGGACATTTTCAACATCCTGCTGCAGGTGATGGACCACGGCACGCTCACCGACAACAACGGGCGCAAGGCCGATTTCCGCAATGTGGTCATCATCATGACCACCAATGCCGGGGCCGAAGCCCTGAACAAGACCGGCATCGGATTCAGCCGGTCGCGTACCACCGGCGACGAACTGGCCGAGATAAAGCGTATGTTCACTCCAGAATTCAGGAACCGGCTGGACGCCATCATTTCGTTCGCTTCCCTCGACCACGAAATCATCCTGCGCGTGGTGGACAAGTTCCTGATGCAACTGGAGGAACAGTTGCACGAGAAGAAAGTCGAGGTGATCTTCACCGAAGCGCTGAAAGCGCACCTCGCCGAGCACGGATTCGATCCGATGATGGGCGCGCGCCCGATGGCGCGCCTGATCCAGGACACCGTGCGCCGCGCCCTGGCCGATGAGCTGCTGTTCGGCCGCCTGGTGAACGGCGGCAAGGTCATCATCGACATCGACGAGGCGGACAAAGTGCATCTGGTCTTCGCCGAGGACACGCCGGTCGAGCCACCGCCGGTGGTCCAGGCAAGCTGAAGAACTAGCCACGCCGGAGAAAGGCCGCCGCGCGCGGCCTTTTTTCCCCCTGCGGATTCGGCTGATGGCCCGGTAAGCCGTGAGCCGTACTTGACAGCTCGGAATCCCAAGGGGAAACTGGAAAAAAAGAAGAACACAAGCATCGCCACAGCACTCAAAGGAAGGAGATCCGTAAATGGAAAAAATGCGCGTTACCTTATTGGCTGCCGCATTCATTGGCAGCGGACTGGCGCTACCCGCAAGCGCCCAGGATGCCAACATCGGCCGCAATCTCGCCGCAAGCTGCGTCACTTGCCACGGCAAGAACGCGACCCGCACCGGAACCCTGGACGGCATGCCGAAAAACGAGTTGATGCAGACAATGAAGGATTTCAAATCCGGCGCCAGACCCGCAACGCTCATGCACCAGTTGTCCAAGGGCTACACCGACCAGCAGGTGGAGCTGATCGGGGAGTATTTCTCGAAACAGAAAGCCAAGTAGGGGGAAATCATGGCTCACGCATACAATCGACGCGATTTCATCAAGCTCCTTGCCGCCGGCGCCGCGACCGGCACCTTGGCCGGTTGCGCCACCACGCCCGAAGTGCAGAAGCCGATCGGCCGCGTAATCGTGATCGGCGGCGGCTACGGTGGCGCGACCGCTGCAAAATACATCCGCATGTGGTCGGGCGGGCGCATCGAGGTATTCCTGATCGACCGCAGCGCCGAGTTCGTCTCCTGCCCGATGTCCAATCTGGTGCTGGGCGGCAGCAAGAAGATCCAGGACATCACCATGAGCTACGCCAAGCTGCGCGAATACGGCGTGCAGGTGTTGCGCGACGAAGTCACGAGCATCGATACCGCCAAGAAAAAGGTCGTGCTCACCCGAATCCAGGATCTGTCCTATGACCGGCTGGTACTCTCGCCGGGCATCGATTTCATGTACGAGCAGATACCGGGCCTCAACCATGCCGATGCGCAGAAGAAAGTCCTGCACGCCTGGAAAGCCGGGCCGGAAACGGTGGCGCTGAGAAAGCAACTGGAGGAAATGCGCGACGGCGGCACCTACATTCTCTCGATCCCCAAGGCGCCCTACCGCTGCCCGCCCGGACCTTACGAGCGCGCCTGCCAGGTGGCGTCATACTTCAAGCAGTCCAAGCCGAAATCCAAGGTGCTCATCCTGGACGGCAACGAGGACATCGTGTCGAAGAAAGGGCTGTTCCTGAAAGCCTGGGGCGACCGCTACAAGGGCATCATCGAGTACCGCAACAATCAGGAGGCCAAGGACATCGATCTGGCCACCATGACGGTCAAGACCGACTTCGACTCCTTCAAAGGCGATGTGCTCAACGTGCTTCCGCCGCAGAAGGCGGCCGGCATCGCCGCCAAGGCGCGGGTGATCACGGCAAACAACCGCTGGTGCGGCGTGGACTGGCTCACCATGCAGTCGACCGCCAACCCGGACATCCATGTGCTGGGCGATGCGACGCTGTCGGCGCCGCTCATGCCCAAATCGGGCGCGATGGCCAACCAGCATGCCAAAGTGTGCGCCGCGGGTGTGCTTGCGCTCATGACAGGTCAGCCGGTAAACCAGACGCCGATGATGATCAATACCTGCTACAGCTTCGTCAGCGACAAGGAAGCGGTGCATGTCGCCTCGGTGCACAGCTATGACACCAAGGACAAGACGCTCAAGACGGTGCCGGGTTCGGGCGGCCTGTCGACAGCCGCGAGCGAGCTGGAGGCAATGTACGGCTGGGCCTGGGCGCAGAATATCTGGGCCGACATGCTCGGCTGAGCGCCCGTGGCATGCGAGGCGTTGTTGAGACGCCGTAAATAAATCTAGCTCCGGCCCTCCTATCCCTTGCCGGTGCTGCCGAACCCGCCGGCGCCGCGTTCGCTCGCAGCGAAGTCCTCGACTACGTCGAGCTTCACCTGCAGTACCGGTACCACCACAAGCTGGGCGATGCGCTCCATCGGCTTGAGGGTGAACGCGCCGGCGCCGCGATTCCACAGCGAGACGAATATCTGCCCCTGGTAGTCCGAATCGATCAACCCGACCAGGTTGCCGAGCACGATGCCGTGCTTGTGTCCCAGCCCGGAGCGCGGCAAAACGATGGCTGCTAGCCCCGGGTCGGCGAGATGGATGGCAATGCCGCTGGGTATGAGCTCGGTCGCGCCGGGCGCGAGTTCGATCGGCTGGTCGATGCAGGCGCGCAAGTCGAGACCGGCGGCGCCGGCAGTAGCATAGTGCGGCAGCTTGTCCTTGAGCCGCGGATCGAGAATTTTGACATCGATTTGTTGCATGTCGGATATATTGAATCAACCGCCAAGGACGCAAAGGAAAAACAGGAAAAGGGGTTCCTTGGCGTGTTGGCGGCTAGAGTTTTTTATTTCTTCGGCAACAGCTTGGCGATATGGGCGATGAGGGCCCGCGCGAGCACCATTTTAGGCGCGCGCGGAAGTTCGTGCTTGCCCTGGTCGTCGAACAGGATTAACTGATTGTCGTCGGCGCCGAAGGCGTGCTGGGCGAGATTGGCGGCGAGCAGCGGCACTTTCTTGCGCCGGCGTTTGGCGTCGGCATAGGCCTCCAGATTCTCCGTCTCGGCGGCGAAGCCGACGCAGAACGGCGGCCTCCTGCGCGCGGCCACGGTGCCGAGGATGTCAGGATTGGGCTGCAGTTGCAGCGTCATTTCGCCGGTTCCCTTCTTCAGCTTGTGTCCCTTCGCTTCCTTGGGCCGGTAATCGGCGACCGCGGCGACGCCGATGAACACGTCGGCCTTGGCCACTCGCGCCATGACCGCGTCATACATCTCCTGCGCGCTGGAAACATCGATACGCTCCAGGCCCCGCGGCGGCGCCAAGGCGGTCGGTCCGCTCAGCAGCGTGACCGCGGCGCCCGCGTCGCGCGCCGCGCGCGCCACCGCATAGCCCATTTTCCCGGAGCTGGTATTGGTGATCCCGCGCACTGTGTCGATAGGCTCGAGTGTCGGCCCGGCCGTGACCAGCACGCGCTTGCCGGCGAGCAGTTTCGGCTGGAAGCAGGCATCGATCTCCTCGAAGATTTCCACCGCCTCGAGCATGCGCCCCATGCCGACTTCGCCGCAGGCCTGGTCGCCGCTCGCGGGCCCGAGGATGGCAATGCCATCGGCGCGCAATCGCGCGAGGTTGCGCTGCGTCGCCGGATTGCCCCACATCTGCAGGTTCATCGCCGGCGCGGCCAGCAGCGGACACTCTCGCGCCAGACACAGAGTGGAGAGCAGGTCATCGCAAAGACCCAGCGCAAGCTTGGCGAGGAAATCGGCGCTGGCCGGGGCGACGACGATGGCGTCGCAGCCGCGCGACAACTCGATGTGGGCCATGTTGTTGGGCACGCTCGCGTCCCACAGGTCGGTATGCACCGGATTGCCGGAAAGCGCCTGCATGGTTACCGGCGTAATGAAGCGGCAGGCCGCCTCGGTCATCACCACCCGAACTTCCGCGCCCGCCTGCGCAAGCAATCGGGTCAGCTCGGCCGCTTTGTAGGCGGCGATCCCGCCGGAGAGCCCCAGCAGGATGCGCTTACCTTTGAGTTCGGTCATCGAAATCGGCCATTTGGCGTTAAATAGGAGCATTGATTTTACGCCAATTGAGGGGGCAGTAAATGGCCATTACCGACTGGCCGGAGTTGGAGCGGCCGAGAGAAAAATTGCTGCAACTGGGGCCGGCTAGCTTGTCCGACGCCGAGTTGCTGGCCATTTTTCTCCGCACCGGCGCGCGCGGCAAGAGCGCGGTCGACCTGGCGCGTGAACTGCTCGTGCGTTGCGGCGGCCTCGGCGCCTTGTTCGCCGCCAAACGCGCTGAACTGGCCGGCCTGCCGGGTCTGGGCAACGCCAAATTTTCACAGTTGCAGGCGGTGCTGGAAATGGCCCGCCGCGCGCTTGCCGAAACGCTGCGTTCGAGCGACGCTCTCGGCTCCCCCGGCGCCGTGCGCGACTTTCTGCGCCTCACGCTGTCCAAGCACGAGCGCGAGGTATTTCTTGCCGTAATGCTGGACGCCCAGAACCGGGTGTTAGCCTGCGAGGAGCTGTTCCGCGGCACGCTGACCCAGACCAGCGTCTATCCGCGCGAAGTGGTCAAATGCGCCCTGGAGCGCAACGCCGCCGCGGTGATTTTTGCGCACAACCATCCTTCGGGCGTAGCCGAGCCCAGCCATGCCGATCAGGTGCTGACGCAGTCGCTCAAGCAGGCCTTGGCCCTGGTGGACATCAAGGTCCTGGATCATTTCATCGTGGCAGGCAACTCGGCGCTTTCCTTCGCCGAGCGCGGGTTGATCTAAGAGGCCGTTTCAGAATTGCCGAAGCGGCCCCTGACTTACGGGAGCATGGGGGGATGCGCCCCTGCGCCTCTGCCCTTCACTGAATTTCCGCTTGAAATTCCGCGGGATAGTAGCGTATAATTCGCGCTTTTCCGAATCCGGAGTACCGCCATGGCACGTGTATGCCAAGTAACCGGCAAGAAGCCGATGGCTGGACACAACGTGTCCCACGCCAACAACAGAACGAATCGCCGCTTTCTGCCCAATTTGCACTATCGCCGTTTCTGGGTCGAGAGCGAAAACCGCTGGATCAACCTGCGTGTGTCCGCCAACGGGCTGCGCACCATCGACAAGAAAGGCATAGACGCGGTTCTGAAAGAACTGCGCGCTAAAGGGGAGATTTAGTCATGCGTGATAAGATCAAACTGGAATCGACCGCCGGCACCGGCCATTTTTACACCACGACCAAGAACAAGCGCACCATGCCGGACAAGATGGAAATCATCAAATTCGATCCCAAGGTGCGCAGGCATGTGGTCTATAAAGAGACCAAGCTGAAGTAACCGTACCGGAGTCTTAATGAAACAGGCCGCTCATGCGGCCTGTTTCATTTTAGGCGTAGCAGCGCAGCCTAATAGAGAACTCCTCCAGTTGCCGGATGCCGCTCGCCTCGGCGCGGCGGCACCAGTCCTGCAACTGCTTCAGCAGTTGCTCGCGCGAGGCATTGGAACGCTCCCACAGCGCCGCCAGTTCCCGACGCATGGAATAGACCGTCCACAGTTTCTCGCTCTTGGCCAGAGCCTCTGCCAGCCTGGCGCGCTCCTCGCAGCACAATTGCTTCTCGTCGCGATTGAGCCAGCGCTTCAGGTCCCTCAGCAATTGCGCGTCCCGGGGCGCAAAGCGGCGCAGCACGCGCAATTCCTCGGCGTAGGTGTGCTTGAGCGACTTGGCGTATTTCGCCAACACATCATAGCGGTAGGTGATTACGGCCTGCAGCGTATCCAGATCGGCCACCGGCTTCGCCTGGGTGAATCGCGGCCTGGGCGCGACCTTCCTGACTTGGGCCAGCCCCAGCATGTCGAGGATACGGATATACATCCAGCCGATGTCGAACTCGTACCATCTGTTGGAGAGCTTGGCCGATGAGCCGAAGGCGTGGTGGTTGTTGTGCAACTCCTCCCCGCCGATCAGTATGCCCAGGGGGAAAATATTGGTGCTGGCGTCGATCGTCGACCAATTGCGGTAACCCCAATAGTGGCCGATGCCGTTGATCACGCCCGCCGCCCAGAACGGGATCCAGACAATCTGCGTCGCCAATATCAGGAGTCCCGGCACGATGCCGAAAAAGATGATGTCGATCAGGCCCATGACAATCAGACCGAGGTAAGAGCGCCTGCTGTAGACATTGCGCTCCAACCAGTCATCCGGCGTGCCGTGGCCATATCGCTCCAGCGTCTCCTTTTTATGCGCTTCCTTTACGTAAAGGAATACCCCGCCCCAGAGCACGCGGTTGATGCCGTAAATCTGCGGGCTGTGCGGATCATCGGAGGTCTCGCACTTGGCATGGTGCTTGCGGTGGACGGCCGCCCACTCCTTGGTCACCATGCCGGTGGTCAAAAACAACCAAAAGCGAAAGAAATGACTGGCGAGCGGATGCAGATCGAGCGCGCGGTGGGCCTGGTGGCGGTGCAGGAAAATGGTTACGGCCGCAATGGTGATATGCGTCAACGCCAAGGCAACGGCGATGAGACCCCACCAGGGCAAATCGAACAGTCCAGAAAAAAACACTAGATCCCCCGAATTCACGAAGTGGGACGGAATTCTACGTCAATTTCCGCAAACGGCAATGGATATTCAGGCGATTCGACTGGAGACGCCACCCGCGCCGTGCAATACCCGCACCTCCCTTTGCGGATACGGGATCTCGATGCCGGCTTCCTGAAAAGCGTGCCAGACGGCGAGGTTGAGCTCCGAGCGGAGGTTGAGCATGCCGCTCTCGGGATCGTCGATCCAGACCCCCAGCTCGAGTTCGATGCCGCTGTCGGCAAAGCGCGCCAGGAACGCCTTCGCCGGCGGGTCGGCGAGCACGCGCGGGTGCTTCAACGCCGCCGCCTCCATCAGCCGCATGGCATGCTCCGGATCGACCTTGTAGCCGACCTGGACCTGGATCGCCAGCCGGATCTGCCGGTTTGAATACGAATGGTTCTGCACCGTCGTGGTGATCAGCATCTCGTTGGGTATGATAGCTTCGCGCCCATCGAAGGCGCGCACCACCACGTAGCGCGTGGTGATGTCTTTTACTTCGCCATAGAAGTTGTCCGCCGTGATCAAGTCGCCGATGCGGATCGAGCGGTCGAGCAGGATGATGAAACCGCTGACGTAGTTGCTGGCGATTTTCTGCAGGCCGAAACCCAGGCCCACGCCGATGGCGCCGCCGAATACCGACAACACCGTGAGGTCGATTCCCACCAGCGGCAGGACCATGAGCACGGCGACGAGGACCAGCAGCGACCTGGCCAGGCGCGCGAACACCACGCGCAGGCTGGAGTGCAGCGATTCGGCGCGCATCAGCCGCGCCTCGATGGCGCCGGAGAGCCACAGCGCCGCAAGCAGGGTGATCACGACCCAGAACAATCCCTGCAACACCAGCCACAGCGAGAACTTCTGCTTGCCAATATGGAAAGTGATTTCTTCGAAAAAATCGGTCACTTCCGGCAGCAGGCCGGAGACGTGCAGCACCAACCCTCCCCACACCAGCACTGCGATGGCTCTCTCGAAAGTGCGCACGATGCTGCCCCGCGCGAACACGTGGCGCAGCAAATAGAAGAAAAAGCGCACCAGCAGCAGCGACACGAGCAGCGGCACGAATAGCCGCAACAAATCGACCTCGATCCAGCGTTTGAGCAGGCTGATGCTCACCATCAGCGGGATCAGCGCGACGACGGGGAACAGGATGCGCCTCAAGCCGCCGACGCCAAACTTCCAGATGCCGTCGGCCTCGACGCGGTCGAGGCGCAGCGCCCGGCCCGCGGCCCAGGCAAGCACCGAGCAGGCGAGCAGGATCGCGATCTGCCATGCGACCTCGGGGTCGTGCAAATCGATCCAGGCCTTTTGCAGCAGGTTACCGAAGGGTTCTTTCATTGTGCGGCGTAGGGCAAGGCCTCGGCGAAGTGCCGCCTCCAGTTGGCGGCGTAGGCATTCGCGATGTCAGGGTTGTGGCGCAGGATCAGCACGTTCTCGGCGTTTTTGTATTGCGCGGCGTAAGTCCAATTGTAACTCCCGGTAATGACCGCCGCATCCGCCGTGCCGGCGTCGATGACCATCACCTTGTTGTGCGCGCTCTGGTAGCGCAGCTCCAGCATCACCGGGATGCCCGCCTGGACCAGCTCGGGGATGCGACTCGCCTCGCCGCTGAAGGTCTGCTCGCGGTCCGCCATGACTTGCACGTCCACACCGCGCTTCTTGGCTGCCATCAATGCGTTCGCCAGCGTGCGGCTGGTGAAACTGAAGGCCTGCACCAGAATCTGATGTTTTGCCCGGCGAATGCCGTCGGCGATCAGGCCTTCCGCATTGTCCCAGGGCGTGAAAGCGACCTGCACCGTGCCCTGCGCCGGCAATGCCGGCGGCGCTTGGCTAACCGGGAATGACCCGGGTGCCCACACGGGAATCTGCGCCCCGGCCGTGCAAGCATATAACAGAGCGAGCCCGAGTAGCGCCCGTCTCATTTAGCCGCCTCCTTTCGAGTATCTCCTGGCCAAGGATCGCACTGTCGGCGTCCGGCGGCAATCGCGGCCGGTCGCATCCCCGCTCATGCCGCCTTCTTCGCCAGCAGCGCCCCGAAAAAACCGTCGGTGCCGTGCAGGTGGGGCGCGAGACGCAGGGTTTCCCCGGTATCGAGCGCGATACGCTGCTGCGCCAAAGCGGCGTTGGCCGGCCGCAGCTCGAACTGCGCGTGCGTCGCCAGAAATGACTCCACCACCTGTGCATTCTCTTCATCGAGCAGGCTGCAGGTCGCGTACAGCATCAACCCGCCCGGCTTCACCAACTTGGCTGCCGCAGCCAGGATAACTTGCTGCGTTGCGCGGCGCGCCGACAAAGTCTCTTCGTCCTGGCGCCACTTGAGATCGGGATTGCGCCGCAGCGTCCCCAAGCCGGTGCAGGGCGCGTCCACCAGCACTCGATCGAGCTTGCCCGCGAGACGCTTCAGCCGCGCGTCGTTTTCGCTCGCGATCCATTGCGGATGCACATTGGAAAGGCCGGAGCGCGCCAGGCGCGGCTTTAAGACCGCGAGGCGCTTTTCCGAAATATCGAAGGCATACAATCTGCCGCTCCCGCGCATCATCGCCCCAAGCGCCAGAGTTTTGCCGCCGGCGCCGGCGCAGAAATCCGCCACCATCTCGCCGCGGCGGGGCGCGAGCAACTGGCACAGGAGCTGGCTGCCCTCGTCCTGAATTTCGATCGCGCCCGCCAGAAACAGCGGGTGCCGATTGATTTGCGGCTTGCCCTCCAGGCGCACGCCCACCGGCGAATAAGGCGTCGCCCGCGCGGCGATACCCTCGGCCGCCAGACGCGAGAGCACCGCCTCGCGCTCGGCCTTGTGCAGGTTGACGCGCAGATCGAGGGGCGCGCTCTGCTGCAGGCTTTGCGCCAGCGCCAGCAGTTCCTCTTCACCGTATTGCCGCTGCAGCTTTGCCAGCAGCCAATCAGGAAAATCGCAGCGCACGGCAAGCGAATTGTCTTCCGCCCGCGCCTTGAGATCGGCCAGCCAGCCGCGTTCCCTAGTCTTCAGTGCCGTGTCGAGTTCGCGCAGGCTCAGGCCGCGCAGCCTGATGAGCGCCGCCAGCACCAGGCTGCGCGGATCGCGTCCCGCCGCCAGCGTTTCCAGCAGGCGCAAGCGGCGCAGGACGGCGAACACGGTATCGGCGACGAAGGCGCGGTCCTGCTGGCCGAGGATCGGGTGAGCGCGCAAATAGCGCGATACCACCGCGTCCGCCGGGTGCTTGAATTCGAGCACCGCGGTAAGCGCGGCCACGGTGTGATCCAGCAGGGGGCGGGGTAAGGGCATGGTTCAGCTTGCCGGCGCGCGCGCGGCGAGCACTAGTTGCCGATGCGCGTCAGCACCTGGTCCATGCGCGCGCCGTCTTTCTCGATGACCAGAATGCGCACCGGCAGGTAATCGCGGCTGCTGGCGAACCAGATCTCCGTGCCTTTGTCGTCCGTGCTGTCGCGCTGCTTCACCAAGTGCACGGTTTCCAGCTCGCCTGCCGGGGTCTTCAGCGCTTCCCTTCCGGCCACGTTATATTGAAATCGGGTCAGGCCCTTGCCATCGGTCAGGGTAACCTTGATCTCCTTGCCCGGCTTCAACTCGGGCGAATGCTGAAACGCAAAGTTGTAGAGAAAGCTCAGCCGATCCTGCAGCGGCGGCGCCATGTTGGTGGTCTCGCTCTTGCCGTCATGCTCCTGCGTCAGGGTTTTTCTGGCCCAGTCGAATCGGGCTACGGTAGCCGGCTTGTCCCCGCGCTGGTCGCGGTATTCCAGCGGCCGCAGACCTGTGCTAGTGACCTCGCCGCGGCACCAACGCTTGGCGGCGCCGCGGTAGAGCAGCGCTCCAATACCCTTGCCGCGGACTTCGGAACTCAGCGAAAAACGCTTGCCGTCGTGCTCGAGCACCTCGGTCAACTCGGCCGCGACCACGCCGTTGTAACTGACGTCGTAGATCAGGCTCAGTCTGTGCGGCGGCTGCGCCGCGCACGCGCCGGCGAAGATGCAGGCGACGACAAAGGCAAGATATTTGCTCACGGAGCGTACAACTGTTGGGGATGATCCCCCTTAACGCGCACCACCCCGCTTTCGATGACCAGGTTCCCGTCGAGGAACCAGCGCGCCGCTTGCGGGTAAATTCGATGCTCCTCGGCCAGAACGCGCGCGGCGAGCCTGGCTTCATCATCGTGAGGAAACACCGGCACCGCCGCCTGGATCACGATGGGGCCGTGATCGAGCTGCGCGGTGACAAAATGAACGGTGGCGCCATGCAGTTTCACCCCCGCGGCGAGCGCCCGCGCGTGCGTGTCGAGCCCCGGGAATGCGGGCAGCAGAGACGGATGGATGTTGAGCAGCCGGCCCTGGTAATGCAGCGCGAAACCCTCGGTGAGTATGCGCATGAAACCGGCCAGCGCCACCAGGTCGGGGCGAAAACCATCGATCGCCTGCGCCAGCGCCGCGTCGAATGCCTCGCGCGTGGCGTAGTCGCGGTGCGAGACGACGGCGGTAGCGATGCCGCGGCCGGCGGCATACGCCAGCCCGGCAGCGTCGGCGCGGTTGCTGATCACCGCCGCCACCGGCAAGCCGGCTTCGACCATGGCCTGCATATTGCTGCCGCGGCCGGAAATCAGGATGACGATGCGCTTCATGGCGTCATTTTAGAGCCAAAAGACCCAGGCGCCACGGCAAGCTTGACCGATAGCACCGCCTTCCCCCGCGCCCGCTACCGCCTGACTTGCGCATCGAAAGTGGACGCAGTGAACGAATTCCCGCGAACCGTCGGACATCGTCAATCGCCTCGCCTGAACAACATGGGCGCGCCCAGCGCGGAGGATCTCGCGTGGATGGCACGCATAGCGCCTGCGCGAACGCGTGTGCCCAAGGGGGACATTCGCTACCGGAATATGCAGGAGGCCGACGCGGACTGGAAACGCTGGCAGGCCGGCGCCATCAGCGATTCAACTGAGGCTCAAACAAAATGATCCAGGCGTCGCGCGGCGAGACGATACGCATCGAACCGGACTTGCTCCACTCGAGCAAGCGCTTGTCGCCGGTCGCGAACAGGTCGGCGCCGCCAGCCACCGCGGCTGCGACCAGACGGGCGTCGCTGTCCTTGCGCGGCTCCGCGACATCCGCCAACTGGATGGCCTCGCTGAACATTTCCCGCGCCAAAGCGATTTCTTGTAGCGAAAACCTGAGCTTGCGGGCAAACACCGACGCCAGTTCCCTCCACACCAATTCGCTGCCCAGTACCTCATGGCCGGCAAATAGCCGCTTCAACAGTCCATCGCACAGCCCAGGAGACGCGATCGCGCTTACCCAGACGTTGGTATCGACGAAAACCCTCATGAAACGTCGCGAAAGATATCTTCCTCCGTCAACCAGCCGATTCGACGCGCGCGCGGAATCGCGACGACGCGCAACGCATCAAGTCGTTCGCGAAAAATCTTGCCGCGCAAGGCTTCGCGCACGACTTCGCTGCGCGTCTTGCCGCTCAGCTTGCATATCGCTTTCAGGTCTTGCGCTTCCTTTTCCGAAAGCCGCACCGTCAGGGTGGTTTGCATGATGCCTCCCTTGCTGTATCACAATGTAATACTAAGGTTAGCATGAACCGGCCTGCTGTTCCAGACTACATACTCGGCAGTGCTACTCAGGAATCGGTAACTTGGAAAACACCGGATCCCTACTCCATGCGGGTTTCACAGGCATTTTCGTCGTCTAAATCGCAGGCTACTGAGTAATTGATGATCGAATCCGCCCGCGACCGCCTGTTGCGAGGACGGCTTCATGCGTTGGCGCTTCAGCGCGCCGCCTTCAACGCGGCTGCGACACGGGCAACGCGCTTCCCCTGGAATCGCGCCACCTCGAGGTCGTCGGCGCCGGGCAATGCGCCATTTCCGCCCGAAACCGAGGATGCGCCATACGGCGTCCCGGCTTTGAACAATGCGGGGTCGGCATAGCCGGTCGGCACCAGGATCAGGCCGAGGTGCGCCATCGGCGCATACAGCGCTGTGATGGTCATTTCGTTGCCTCCGTGCAGGGTCGAAGTGGATGCGAACGCCGAGCCGGCCTTGCCTACGAGCGCGCCCTTGAACCACAACCCGCCCAAGCTGTCGATGTAGGCCTTGAGTTCAGCCGTCATGCTGCCGAAACGGGTCGGCGTGCCGAACACGATGGCATCGGCCCACTCGGCATCGGCTGCGGTCGGCGCCTGGTAGAGCGCATTCATGCGCTTGGCGCCTTCGAGCCAACCGGGCGCCGTCTTCATTACCTCTTCGCCGACGAACTCGCGCGCGCGGCGCAGCCGCACCTCGGCACCCTCGGCCATGGCACCCTCGGCGATGGCCTTGGCCAGCGCTTCGGTCACGCCGCCGCGGGAATAAAAAGCGATCAGTACATGGGTCGTCATCATTGCTCTCCCGGTTGTCTATGAAATGTCGTTCATGCCAAATCGAACAGGATCACTTCAGCCTGCTCGCCGTTCTCAAACACCATCCCGGCCACGCCGCTCGCCTTGAGCGCATCGCCCGCTTCCAGCGGCCGGCCATTTACCTTCAGCTTGCCGCGCGCCACATGCACATACCCTTTACGCGCGGGATCAAGCTTGTGCTTAATGCGCTCGGCGCCGTCGAGCAGCGCTGCATAGATTGCCGCATTTTGATGGATCAGCACCGAAGCTTCGCGCGCGTCGCCGGAGGCGATCAGGCGCAGGCGGCCGCGCTTGGACGCGGCATCGAAATGCTTCTGCTCATAGCTCGGCCGGATGCCGGTGACATTGGGTTCGATCCAGATCTGCAGGAAGTGCGTCACGCTGTCCTTGGAATGGTTGTACTCCGAATGCAGCACCCCCTTGCCCGCGCTCATGCGCTGGACGTCCCCGGGAACGATACTGGAACCGTTGCCCATGTTGTCCTCGTGCGCCAGCGCGCCGTCGAGCACGTAACTGATGATTTCCATATCGCGGTGGCCGTGGGTGCCGAAGCCGCTGCCGGGGAGGATGCGGTCCTCGTTGATCACGCGCAGGCTGCCGAATCCCATGTGCTCGGGATCGTGATAGCCGGCGAAGGAAAAGGTATGGAAAGACTTCAGCCAGCCGTGGTCGGCGTAACCGCGCTCATTGCTCTTGCGAACCTGTAGCATGCTAGTCTTCCATTTGATAGTTCTGATAGTTCTGATAGTTCTGATATTTTGAATCATTGACTGGGATAGTAAACTTGTAATTGTCGGAATAAAATCGAATAAATTTCATATAATTATTCGATTTAATTGAATATCTATTCCCGAGATGAAACTGACCCTGGATGGATTGCAGGTCATGGACGCGATCGAGCGCCTGGGCAGCTTCGCCGCGGCAGCGGCCGAACTGCACCGCGTGCCCTCCGCTCTTACCTATACGGTGCAAAAACTGGAGCAGGATCTGGACGTGATCCTGTTCGATCGCAGCGGCCATCGCGCCCGGCTGACGCCCGCAGGGCAGGAACTGATGGAGCAAGGCCGACACCTGCTGCGCGCCGCCGGCGAATTGGAATGCCGCGTGAAGCGCGTCGCCACCGGCTGGGAGACGGAGCTGCGCATCGTGCTCGACATCATGATCCCGGCAGTGCGGTTGTTTCCGCTGATCGCGGAGTTCTACGCCGAGGAATCGGGCACCCGCCTACGTCTCGCGCACGAGGTGCTCGCCGGCACTTGGGATGCGCTGGTGTCGGGACGGGCCGAACTGGCCTTGGGCGTATCGGGTGAAGTACCGGCGGGCGGCGGCTATGCCATTCGCATGCTGGGCTACAAGGATTTCGTGTTCGCTGTCGCCCCCGCCCATCCCCTGGCCGCACTGTCCGAGCCGCTCAAGCATGAACAGATTCTCGCCTACCGCGCCGTCGCCATCGGCGACAGCTCGCGCAAGCTACCGCCTCGCTCCGTGGGCCTCTTGACCGGTCAGGATGTGCTCACCGTCTCCGACCTGGCTACGAAGGTGGCGGCGCAGGTCGCGGGCCTGGGCTGCGGCTATTTGCCCGCGCATGCCGCCGCGCCGCTCGTCAAGGCAAAGCGCCTGGTGGTGAAAGAGGTGGAGGAAATCAAGCCCGCCGGCAACCTCTACTACGCCTGGCGCTCGCGCGAGAAAGGCAAGGCGCTACGCTGGTTTCTCAAGCGCCTGGAAAATCAGGACGTGCGGGCTTCGCTGCTGCGTTACTGAAACCGGATCCTAGGAACTCATCGCAAAATGAGGGGGATACATCCCCTCATGCTCCCCTAGGTCAAGAGCCGTTTCCGCAATTTTGAAACGGCTTTTAAACTTTCGCCTGCGCCAGCTTCGCGCGTATGGATTCGATGCGCTCGCGGTTGACGCCGAAATCGCGTCTCCCCAGACGCGACGCCGAGCGCACATGGATGACGCCGGCTTTTTCGTCCAGGTAGAACTCGGTGTCGTCGACAAAACCCATCAGCTTGCTGGTGAATTCGGCGTAGAGATAGTTCGGTCCCGATTGCGCCACCTTGACGCGCGGCATGCCGCTTACGATGTCGTGCAGCGTTTCCCAGGCCTTGCGCGCGTCGCCCCGGTAGCGCAGGGGTTCGATGTAGTGCCCAGGATCGGCATTTTTGTCGATTTGGCTGTTGACGTTGTTGGGCGTGCGCTTGGGTGGCGCCAGGCGAGCGTCGTGCACACCCAGATTGTCCGGCCGCGTGCCGCTGAATAATCCCATGGGTGCTCCGATAGCGATGATTAGCGCAACGAGCGCGCCAAGTACGACTGCAACGCGCAGCAGCCTGTTTGAAGCTCTGATCGCCTAGCCCTCGGCGCAGCGCTCGGCGATCTCCCGATGCACGGCGGGCATGTCGACGCCCTTGGCCTGGGTGATCACCTGCTCCAGCGCCGCCGCTGGCAGCGAACCCGCCTCGGCGTAGAGAATCACGTTCTCGCGGAACACCATCAGGGTCGGGATGGAGCGGATATTGAAGGCGCCCGCGACTTCCTGCTCCTCCTCGGTGTTGACTTTGGCGAACACCACGTCGGCGTGCTGTTCGGAGGCCTGCTCGAAGGTCGGCGCGAAGGCTCGACACGGCCCGCACCAGGGTGCCCAGAAATCGACGATCACCACATCGTTGCCGCCGACGACCTGCTCGAAATTGTCCTTGGTGAGGTCTACGGTTGCCATGCGCTTCTCCCGATAGATCTCCGAAATTATATCAGGGCGGCGTGGGCGGCCGCCGCTGCGCTACTCCAGCGTTGCCAGAAAAGCCGCGATCGCCCGCCAGTAATCCGGCTCGCCGGCGAGGCTGTCGTGGTCGGCCGGGCGGATTTCGCGCCATTGCCTGGGCCCGCCCCATGCCGCGTACAAGCGCTCGGAGTGCGGCCGCGGAATGACGCGATCCCCGCTCGCGACCAGGCACAACAGCGGCGCCTTGATGCCCGGCGCACGCGACAGCGAATCGAAGCGGTGCTTGAGCATCAGGCTTATCGGCAGGAAAGGATAGACGCCCTTGGCCACGCTCTCGACACTGTCGTAAGGCGAAACCAGGATCACCCCCGCCACCGGCCGCTGGGAGGCAAGATAAACGGCGACGCCGCTGCCCAGGCTGCGCCCCATCACGGCGACGCGGCCGGCACCGGCACGCCTGGCGGCATAGTCGTAAATTTGCAGAGCATCGGCAAACAGTACGGCCTCGCCCGGCCTGCCTTCACTCCTGCCGTAACCGCGGTAATTGACGAGCAGCAGGGACCAGCCGGCGTATCGGCCTGCGCTCGAGGCGAGCCAGGACACTTCCTCCGCGTTGCCGCCGAAATAGATCAGCAGCGGCGCGGGCGTTTGCGTCGGCGCCGCCTTCACCAGCCAGCCGTGCAGCCTCACCTGGTCCGCCATAACCAGGCTCACTTCCTCGATCGCCGCGCCCGGATTGGCTTGCAGCGGATCCTGGGTGAGCGGCTGGGGAAAGAAAATCAGCCGCTCCTGCAAGAAATAGATCAGCACCGGGAAACCCAGCGCGACGCAAGCGGCGAGTTTGAGCCAGTCGAGCAGCTTGACTTTGGTCTTGGGTTGCAATGCGGCCCCGAATCGACGGATGACCAGCATATTCTATCGGCGACGCCGGGGACACCGCCAGCTGATTGTTGCTTACAATCGTCCTATGAACCATTACCGTGGCCGATTCGCGCCGTCACCCACCGGCCCACTGCACTTCGGCTCGCTGGTCGCGGCGGTGGGTAGCTATCTGGAGGCGAAAAGCCGCGGCGGCGCGTGGCTGCTGCGCATGGAAGACCTCGATCCGCCGCGCGAGCAACCGGGCGCGGCCGAGCGGATACTGCGCACGCTCGAAGCCTGCGGCATGGGCTGGGACGGCGAAATCATGTACCAGAGCAAACGCAGCGCAGCCTATCGCGCCGCGCTGGCCCGCCTGGAAGCGCAGGACATGGTCTATCCCTGCGCCTGCACTCGACGCGAAATCGTAGACTCGGCGCTGGGCCCGGATGGTGCGCTCATCTACCCCGGCACCTGCCGCGATGGCCTCGCGCCAGGAAAAACGCCGCGCGCCATCCGTGTGCGCGTCGGCCATGAAACGATCGAGTTCGAAGACACCGTTCAGGGAAAGGTACGCCAGGATCTCGCCGCCGAAGTCGGCGACTTCGTGCTGCTCCGCGCCGATGGGCTGTACGCCTACCAGTTGGCCGTGGTGGTCGATGATACAGAGCAGGGGATCACCGACGTCGTGCGCGGCGCCGACCTGCTCGATTCGACGCCGCGGCAGATATACCTTCAACGTCTGCTCGGCCTGCCCACTCCGCATTACCTGCACCTGCCTGCGGCGGTGAATGCCGCCGGAGAAAAACTCTCCAAGCAGACGCGGGCGGCGCCGGTGGATGAGCGCGATCCGGTACCCGCGCTGGCGCAAGCCATGAAATTTCTCGGCCAGGCGCCTTTAGGCGACCTGTGCCGCGCGCCGCTTGCCGAATTCTGGGAATGGGCGCTCGCGAATTGGGATGCGCAGCGCATCGCGCGCGTGCGCAGCTTGCCTGCGCCTTAAGATTCGTATTGAAATCGAAAAAGCCAACTTGAATGTCCTTCGAATTCGACGAGAGGGCGCTCGACCCTGAGCCGACATTTAGGCTTTCCGAAAGCAGACGTTCAACGTTCAGTATGGGTGTCGGCGCGGGTCGAATTTCGAGCGAGGACGGAAGCCCCGACTTCTTCGCTTCTGCAAACGCCGCAACTGCAACAGTGCAGGAGAGAAAGACACCCCGAACTATCTCGGGGTCTCCAAATTTAGATGGCAGTGGCGCGTGCCATTGCCGCGTGCGATTCTTTGGCGAAGCGCTTCTGCAACTGCCGCACGATAGGGTAGCCGAGGCGCGACAGAAGCTGATCCGGCCGAGAAAATGCGCAAACATGGTACCAGACCGAATCATCCGCGCGATGCCATTCGACCGTGAATCGTTCTTCCCCTGAGAGAATGTGCCCAGGCAAGGTTCCCAGAGCGAAGCCGAATCTTTCCACGTCCCCTTTGTCCTCCACCGTATAGACGATGCGGCAAAAGTTCAGATTCCAGACGCCAAGAAACCTTGCGGAAATTCCTATGCTCGTGCCTGCCGCGATCGGCGGTGCAGACGGGTACAGCCTCACCCAACCAAGATGGAACATTTCCCAACGCCGCAAAGCGGCTTTGGCACGTTCATAGCCGGCTGCGCCGCGGCCAAGCAGTGCACGGTGCCGATCAGCAAGATAGCCGATTGGGAAGACCGGGTTCTCCAACGCGCCGACTTCCGCGTACGAATAAGGGGCGCTAGACAACTGGGCGAGGCGTTCGCAAATGGCGCCGTCGCCCGGGGTCGTGAACACAAACAAGAAGACTCCTTTGCGCCCCGTTTTTCTTGCTTGCTGGCGGGGCGGTCATTCGCAATTCTATCGTAGCTTGCCGCGGCCGTGAACTTCAGAACTCGCGCGCACCGGGCCGCGGACGCGGCGTGAGATATCCGCAGGGGCACAGCTCAATGCACTTGCCGCAGGCTTCGCAGCACTCCAGGCCCAGGGAAAAATACCGCCCGGGACTGACCTGCTGCAGTTTCGTAAAGCCCCCGGCATTGCAGAACATGAAGCACTGCTCGCAGCCAAAGCACGATCCACAGGAAAAGCAGCGGGATACTTCATCGAGAAACGCCGTCTCGCCGATCGTCTGTTGAACTTCCATGTCGGGTTGCGCCAGACGTGCGACAACGGCTTTGTAGGGCGAGGTCGACCGCGGCATTGCCGGGTAGCGGTCCGGTTTCGCCGACGCGCGCGGTGCGACAGCGCTCGTTGAGTTCGATTGTGCCGGCAGTCCGCGCAACTGCCGATGCACCGCCTCGGCAGCCTGCCGCCCTTGCGCGATGGCCAAACCTGCAATACCCGGCCCCAACGCATCCCCGCCCGCCCAGAATCCCTGGCCAAGCGCTCCGTGCGATCCTGCTTCAATCCAGATTTTTCCTGTTCGGATCTCGCCCAGGCCCTCCCAGTCGGGCTCCTGCGACACCGCGGCAATCACCGCGCTTGCGGGAATATCATGCTCCGATCCGTCGATCGGAATGGGTTTTCGGCGTCCGGATCCGTCCGGCGCGCCGAGTTCCATCCGCTGTATCCGCACTGAACGGATCTTTCCGCCTTCCCGTTCGATCGCGACCGGTGCCACCAGGTAGGCAATCTCCACGCCCTCTGCCAGTGCGTCATCGATCTCGGTTTCGATCGCGGGCATTTCCTTGCGCGTCCTCCGGTACAACACGGCCACCTTCGCGCCGGTGCGGCGCGCTGAACGCGCCGCATCCATCGCCGTGTTGCCGCCGCCGACGACGACGACCTGTTCGCCAAGCTCAAGCGTACCGCCGCGATTCAGCACCGACAGGAAGTCGGTGCCGGACCATACTCCGGCGCCCTCCTCACCGGCAATACCGAGCTTTATCCCCGCGCCCGCGCCGATGCCGATGAAAACCACGTCGTGCAGATCGCGGAGCTGTCGCACCGAAATGTCGCGCCCTATCGCTGTGTTGAACCTCAGCTCGACGCCAAGATCGAGAATTCTTTGGATTTCGGCGCCGAGCACCGCTTCGGGCAACCGGTACTGCGGAATGCCGAAGTACAGCATTCCGCCCGCCTTATCCTGTTTTTCATAGACCGTGACGCGATAGCCGCGTCGCGCCATTTGATACGCAAAGGAAAGTCCCGCCGGCCCCGCGCCGATCACGCCGACCGACTCGCTCCAGCTGCGGCGATCGGCCATCGGAAGCGTCAGTTTGCGATGCAGACCCCAGTCGCCGAGGAAACGTTCCAGCGCGTTGATCGATACCGCGCCATCCTTGTCGCGTCGGTTGCAAGCAGCCTCGCAGGGATGCGGGCAAATGCGCCCCAGCGTCGCGGGAAAAGGGTTTACCGCCGCGACCATATTCCACGCCTGGGTGTAGGCGTTGACATTGGAGAGCCCTAGTTTCCCGCGCTGCGCAATCAGCGCAATCCATTCGCGTGCATCGGTGCCGCTCGCGCAAGCCTCACTGCATGGTGGCGCTTTGAGCTGTTGCTCGGGTTGCACCAGCGCCTGTTGCAACGCCGTGCTCGATGGCGTCACGCCCATGTCCGCGTGTTCCCGCTGCGGCCGCGCGCCGCGTTCCAACACCCCGTTGCCAATTCGCGATTTCATTCCGACTCTTCCACCTGACACCGGCCGAAAAGCTAGGCCGGGCTGGGCGAGGCCGCAACGGCTCCTCGCCTTTCCGCGTCCCTTCTCCGATTGCCACCCGAACGTCTGTCCTTGGTGACACGCCGGTCCGTTCGATTGCGGCGTTCGATCCGCCGCTCCGCGTCCGTCAAGGCCAGAGTGTCTTGGCTCCTCGCTACGCCGCCTGGTTGCAACTCGGCGATCTCTCCGCTCAATCTGCGTATGCGGCGGGACATCATGCGCACCAGATTGAAAGCAAGGGAGGGGTCTTCCTGGACACGGCGCAAGAACGTTTTCTTGTCGACGGTCAGCACCCGAACTTCACCCAGCGCGCGCACGGTAGCGGAACGCGCCTCACGCTCGAAAATCGCCATCTCGCCGAAGATCTCACCCTCTTCAAGTACGGCCACACGCACATCCCCGTCCTTTCCACGCCGGACGACCTCGATCTGCCCCTTCTGGATGGCGAACATGCAGTCGCCGGAATCCCCCTGCCTGACGATTATTGCGCCATCCGCGTAGGTCTTGCCCAGGCTACCCGAATTCATCTCGCGCCCTCCTTCATGCCTTTGCGTTCGGTCCGTAACAAATTCGCGGCAAGCAGGTTCCACGTCAGCCGCAGCGGAAAAACCGGGTGAAACGTGCGCAGCAGTATTTCCTTGTACGGGGCGCTTCCGGTGAACACGTCCCACAACACACTGCTCATGAGCCGGTTCTTTCCTGCGTCCCGCTGTTCCCGCGCGATCATCCGCAACACGCCTCGCCGCAGGAAGCGCAGATTCTGGATCAAGGTCGTCACCCCGAAGATCAGTCTTGCGATCCGGTTGTCCCGTATCAGCGCCCGGCATTCCGGCCAGAAGCCTTTCTCGAAATCGGCCTTGGATATTCCATGGAATACAGCGGTCCTGGCGGCTGCCTTGGCGGTGCGGTAGGCGGAACCGATCCCGTCCTTGAACAGGCGGTTGACGCCGCTGTCGCCGACCCACACGATACGGTCCGCAAAGGGTCGCACCGCAGCGCGCACATTGATCCGCGGGAAGCAGTGGCACGCCGGGGTCGGCACCAAAGTGTCCGGAAAACATGCCTTCACTTCATCGCTGGCAAGAAACGATTCGATCAGTTGTTCGTCCACGTCTTCGCCAAGCAGGCAGAGCGTAGCGTAGTCGCCTTTGGGGATCAGCGCCGCGAATTCGAGCCGCGGAATGTCGAGCAGGAATACGTGCATCGAGTTGCCGAGCCACTGCCTGATCGTGGCCTGGCCGAGATGAAACTCGCAAATGAATGCCCGCAGCGTGCCTGGCGACTGGTAGTCCATGGCTGGACTATTCAACTGCTCCAGAATTTGACTGTTGACGCCCGTCGCGACTGCCAGCAGCTCATAGGTCGCCATATCGCCGTCAGCGGTCCGGATCTGCGGCATGCCGTGATTCCAGTCGAACCCGGTCACCAGCTTGCGCACTATCTTGGCGCCTACGGTCGCCGACAGGTCGAGAAGGTGGCGATCGAATCCAGCGATAGCGACCGGTTCGGATTGTTTCGGCCCGTTGCCCCGGTAGACCGCGGCGATACGCATTTCCTGCAGGGGCGTCTCGATCTGGACCTGCCCGACGTCGGTATGCAGGACGTAGGATTCGATGCCCCGTTGCACTACTGTTGGCGGCAGATTGATGCCTTCGGTTGCCAGCAGTTGAACCAGCGACTCGGAAACCACGCCCCCACAGTGGTTGCAGCCGGCGGGCCCGCAGCGGTCGAAGAGCCGCGGCTCGTAGATATCGACCGAAATATGCAGGCCAGCGGACTCGGCCATCCTGAACAGGAAATAGGCGAAGAACGAGCCGGCGGGGCCGCCTCCGATCACACCGATTCTGGAACCGTCCGCAAGCGCGAGCTGCCCCTCTTGCTCCTCGAAATAGGAGGCAAGATTGTCTTGTTGACGTGCGCCCCTGGCGGTCGGTCTCATCTCTCGCTTTCCAGTCAGCCGGCATAACCGTCCGGCGCGACTCAGATGACCCGGCAATATCGGCCCCTGGCGCCTGCAAGTTCAAACTGCGCGCAGGCCGGAAGTTCCAATAGTACCGCGCCGGGTCCACCCGGTCGTAACAGCGGACACGCTCCTCATGCTTGATCTTGGGGTCAAGTTAGAGGCAAGTATGTTAAGGGTCTTGACGGGGTATATTGATCCAGGTCAAGGACCGATCCGTCTGGCGACGCAGCAATTCGAAAAATCCCCGGATCGGCGCGCTTTCCTGTGAACATACCGGCTTACCTGGCCTGGGTCGCATATTTCCCGTCCCTTCCGTCGTCCGCAAGCGGGCGGCACCGACGCAGCTTTTCTCCGAGGGCGGTCATTCATGCGACTGCTCAAGTCACATCCTGCGACCAATGGCGGGGGCGCGTGGACTTGCTGTAGCGTCGCTATGCTTGACGCGGCCCATAGGCGAGGCGCAATGTACGATCCGGTCACCTGCAGATGTCGAGAATGGTTCCGATCGGCGACGCCAGTCCCGGGCACAGGGCAAAGCAACGGTAAGCCAGAGACCGGCTAATAATCTGCGCCGTAATCGAGGAGCAAAGGCGATGGGAAAGCACTTTTCTAGATCGGGCACGGCTGTCGTTCTGTCACTGCTTTCCCCAGCAGTGTTTGCGCAGCAGGAGGATCTGCGGACGATGATTGTTGGCAAACTGCCGGTATACGCGCTCATCGCGATTGTGATCGCGGTCATCGTCAGCGTCTATTTCATGAGATTACGAGACAGGCGCAGAACCCCGTTGAGCAGGGTATTTCGGGAACTCGATGCAACCCACTTCGTCAGCCCAGATACCTCGGTCGCGACCTGCGTGCGCACAATGACCGCCGAGCAAATCGGCGCCCTGATCGTCATGGAAGGGGAAAGGTTGATAGGCATCTTCACGGAGCGGGATGCGTTGAACAAAGTACTGGCAACCGGCCTTGATCCGATCGGCACGAAAGTCTCCGACGTGATGACGAAGGATCCACACTGCATTCCTCCGTCGACGACCGTCGGCGAGGCAATGGAGTTGGTCACCGGGCGTCGGTTCCGGCACCTGCCGATTGTGGAAAACGGGAAGGTACTCGCCCTTGTTTCCAGCGGTGATCTCACACACTGGCTGGTGAAAGGCCAGAAGGGAAATGTGTAACAGCCTGTTGTCGCCTCTCCCGCGCAGTCTGCGGATGACGACTTTGGAGAGTGAAACCGGAGGGTCGCTGGCCGGGAGCGCCGATTGCCTCTGTCCGCTGATAGCGGACGATGGAAAATATCCGTCGCTGAAATCGGATACCGCACAATTCGTTTTGCAAAGGCGCCGCGACATAATAAATTGCACCTATTTATTGGCGTCGGCCGTGAGCGAGCCTATGCGTTTCTACCGTTCCGGAAAATAAAGTAGTCAGTTTAATTTGGCGCGATGCCTAAGGGTCACCGGCGCTTGGAGCCCAGCGCAGCAATCGAACCCGGCGGCAGCATCACCGTGGCGAGCGCCAGCAGCACTAGCCCGAGCGCCGCGTAGTCCTGCCAGTGCGGCCGCTCGGAGAGCACCAGCATGCCGCTGAACACCCCGACTACCGGTATCATCAGCGTCGACAACGAAGACACGCCCACCGGCACCGAGGCGACGATCTTGTACCAGGCCCAATTGCAGATCACGAATGCGACCAGGATATTGTAGGCGAGCGCAACGGCGGGCCACAGCGTCAGCGGGTGCAGCCGATCGAGCTCGAATGCGAACGCGCCGGCGTAAATCGGAACGCCGCCGAGCAGCAATTGCCAGGCGGTGAGCGAGGTGACGGGCAGGTCGACGGGGTAGCGCTTCATCAACACCGTGCCGATCGCCCAACTGAGCGCGCCGCCCAGCATCAGCAGGGCGCCCTTGGGCGCCGCCTGTACCGCCCGCAGTTCATTCGACAGCAGCAGCAGCATGGCGGCCATTCCCAGGACGAGGCCGAGGATGCGGCGCGCGCTCAGGCGTTCGTTCAACAGCCAAGCCGAGAGCAGCACGCCCCACAAGGGCATGGTGAAAGCCAGGATCGCCGCGCGGCCGGAGGACATGTAGCCTATGCCGTATACGGTACAGAGGCTCCAGCCGGTGATGTTGAACAGCGCAATCAGCAGCAGCCTGCCCCACTGGCCTCGCGGCACCCGCAGCGGCAGGCGCGCGTACGCGGCAACGGCGAACAAGCCCGCCGCGCCGCCCAGCACGCACACGCCGCGAAAACTGAGCGCCGGAACTTCGGTGAGCGCCAGCTTGATCATGGGCCAGTTGAACCCCCAGCCCAGGGTGAGCGCCACCAGCACCCACAGGATCGAAGCCGGAAACTCCTGGCGCCCCCGCCGGTTCAAGCTGTTTCCCCCGCTTGTAACGCAATTTCGCCGGCGAGGACGACGGCGAATGCGTTCGTCCCGGACTCAGCCTTCATGCGGATCCTGCCACAGCATCAATGAGCGCCGGCATGGCGCTCGACGATGTCAGGCGCAAACGGCACCGCCCTGCGCGTGTCGGTGGTGCACTCCGACCGGTTCGGTCGAGGCCACTTCCGCGCCGCTCGTCGTACATGCGATGCAGGAAGCGCATCGTTTTCGGCTTCATCTCGAGCAACTCCGAGGTGACGCGAATCAGCGCGCCCGCGTGCAGTTCCCGCTGGTACAGGGTGCGCTGCTCGACCGCCGCCATGCCGCGCCGGTTTTGCTTGAGATAGCCCGGCGTCATTCCGAGGGCGGCAAACAGGTGCCAGGTGGCGGCGTCGAAGCACGCAGTATAGAACTGCACGTTCATGTGATCCATGTGATCGATCTGCCAGGGATAGAAAACACCTCGATAAGTCTCGATCTCGGCTTCGACAGACATGCCCTCCTCCTTCAGACCATTTTCTGCGGGAGGCCCTGCTCCACCGCCTGGTCCAGGATCAGGGGCAGGCGCTTATCGCGGCGCGGGATGTGTACGGTTTGGGCCATCGGGTCGGGACCGTTAATAAAAAATACTGCCATTGGCTTCATAAACCATTTTCCCCTGCCGGTCAACGTTTCCCGAGTCATTCGCATATGCGGTTCGCGATTGGGTGGAACCGGGTTGGCGCCCTCGTTTTCCCGGTTCTCCGACTGCGCGCAGGGCAAACCGCTTCATGGCGGCAGTGACGAAGGTAAAATATTGTGAAACAGACCTACCCGCCCCCTCCGCCGGCGCATAATTGCCCGATCGACTTCTATGCCTTTTCTTCGCACTGCCCCTTATGGAAAGGACCATGCGAACTTTCAGCGCGGTGGCAGAAAAGCGCGACGAATGCAATAGACGCGCGCGAATCGGCATCCCCCGGGCAAGCCCGGCACGCGCCGCCGCTCGCGCTTTGATCGCGCGCCTCGCGCAGCGTTGTCTCAAACGCTACCAAGCCGTTGGCCTTGCCGGAATCGGCGCGACCTTCGCCCTGGCCGCAGCCGGCGTGCACGCGGATTCGATAAAAATCGGCGGCACCGGTACCGGTCTGGGGGCGATGAAGTTGATGGCGCAGGAATTCAATAAATCCAGGTCTGATGCGCAACTGATCATCACCCCCAGTCTGGGCAGTACCGGCGCGATCAGGGCGGTGCTCGCCGGCGGGGTGGATATCGGCATCAGCGCGCGGCCCGTAAGCCCGGAAGAGAAACATCAGGGCGCCTCGTCACGGGCCTATGCGCGAACGCCGTTTGTGATCGCCACTGGGGCGAAGAACAAGGGCGCCGGCTTGACCCTGCCCGAACTCGTAGAAATCTATTCTGGCAAAGTCACGCGCTGGCCCGATGGGAGCCTTATACGCCTCGTCGTGCGTCCCGCGGCCGACGCCGACACCATTGCGATGAGAGCGTTCTCGGCGGAGATGGACGGCGCGATCACCGCGGCCCTGGCGAGAAAAGGCCTGAGGATGGCCGATACCGACCAGGACAACGCCGATGCGCTGGAACAACTCCCGGGCTCGCTGGGCACAACGACGCTGACTCAAATCGTAACGGAAAGCCGTGCCCTAAGACCGCTGGCCCTGGACGGGGTGACGCCCACGCTGCAGTCCCTGACCGCGGGACGCTATCGCTACTTCAAGACCCTGCATCTGGTCACCGCCCGCGATCCCTCGCCGCTGGCAAAGGACTTTGTCGCATTCATCCGCTCGCCCGCGGGCCAGGCGGTGCTCGCCAGGAGCGGCAATTTGGCGCTTCAGGAATAAGTCATCCGATGTCTATCGCCGACATCGCTCTGGCAAGAACCCTCCGGCTGATCGCCGCAGCCATTGCAATTATCGTCGCGGTTTCCCTGCCGCTGGGTTACTGGCTGGTAGTCTACAGCTTCGCGGCAGAAGCGGCTGCCAACGATGCCGCGGCCCTGGCCGAGCTTGTGACCCAGAGAATCAATGCCGACCCCGAATTGTGGCGCTTTGAGATCCCCAGGCTGGACGCCATCGTTGCCGCCCGTACCGGCACCGGCGGCTTACCGGAGAAGCATTTCATCCTGGATGAGCGCGGCGCCGTGCTGGTCCAAGACGGGGAGAACCTCTCCCGCCCGATCCTGACCCGCTCGGCGCCGCTGCTTGATTCGGGTACGGTTGTTGGCCGGTTTGTGACCAGCCGTTCCCTGGTTCCGCTGTTACAAGATACCGCACTGGTGGCCCTGTTCGGGTTGGTGCTTGCGCTGGCTGTCTACATCAGCCTGAGCTTGCTGCCCTTGCGCGCGCTCACGCGCGTACTGGGCGCGCTCCGCCAGGAACGCGAACGCCTGCGGGCGATCGTGGACCACGCGGTGGAGGGGATTATCACCTTCGATCTGCAAGGAAAACTGCAGTCCTTGAACCCGGCGGCAGAACGTATGTTCGACTACGGCAGCGCCGAAGTCCTTGGTCGCAGCGCCGGCGACCTGCTGCCCGAAATTGATTTGGCCGGCGCCGGTCTGCCGGACGGAAAATCGTATCTCGGCAAACTGGAAACTCTCGGCCGACGCAAGGACGGCACCGACTTTCCGATCGAGCTTGCGCTCAGCCAGGCGATGCTGGAAGGCAAGCCCCATTTAATCGCCATCGCGCACGACATCACCGTGCGCAAGCAGGCCGAACAGGCCTTGCGCGATAGCGCGGAGGAACTGCGCCTGTTCGCCGACAACGTTCCGGCCATGACCGTCTCTTATGACGAGAACCTACATTGCCGCTTCGCCAACAAGGCGTTCGCCGAGTTTTTCGGTTTTACCGTCGAGAACATTCTCGGCAAGCACCTGCGAGAGGTGGCCGGGGAGGATGCTTACCGGGAGATCGAAGGCCATTCTATCAAGGTGCTGCAGGGACATCCGGTCACTTACCAAAGGACGCGCAAGCTTGCAAACGGCGAGTCCCGCTACCTCGAGGTCAAGGTTCTCCCGCATACCGGAGACCAAGGGCGGGTCTTGGGCCTTTTTGCGGTGATCATCGACATCACCGAACACAAGCTGGCGGAGGAGCGCATCTGGCGTGTCGCGCATCAGGACAGCCTCACCGGCCTGCCGAACCGCATGCTGTTCAACGACCGGCTGGATCAGGCGATTAGCCTTGCCAAACGCGACTCGCGCCAGTTCGCGCTGCTGTACCTCGACCTCGACCGGTTCAAGCCGGTGAATGACAGCCTGGGACACACTGCCGGCGATGAGCTGTTGCAAGCCGTTGCCGTGAGAATCCGGCAACAGGTACGCGAATCCGACACGGTGGCGCGCGTCGGCGGCGACGAATTCACCGTGATCCTGCCCGATATCGCCAAGCGCGAGGAAGCGGAAACCGTCGCCAAGAAAATCATTGCCGCTGTTGCCGCGCCGTTCCAACTCGGCAGTCGGACGCAGAGCGTCGGCATCGGCACCAGTATCGGCATCGCGCTCTATCCGACGGACGCACGAGACACGGACGCGCTGGTCAAGGCGGCCGATGCCGCCATGTACCGCGCCAAGCAAGTGGGGAGCAGCTATCGGTTTTTCGCGGCGTAGGGGCACCGAGCTCGGTTAAGGGCGGCAGGCGCGCGATTGCCTCTGCGCGGCTGGTGGGTTTCGATCGGAATCGGCGCTTATATCAAGCCCGGCCCTGCCGGCCGATTCGTGCGGCAAAACGCCGAAAAAATACGCCCACGTTGACCCGCCCGAGGGCAGACAGTCGCTTAGGTTTATCCAACTATATGATATATATATATTTAATTGAATTCGACTGGGGCGCTTTCGTCCCAAGAATAATATAACACCCTGATTTAAATATATTTTGTGCAACACATCAAACAAATATATTATTTTTAAAAAAATACTTGACAGGCAGTTAGTTGAGTGTAGAATTCAATTTGTTGCAGTGCAATATTTTCGCGGTTATGAAGCGATTGCACCCGAAATTGCCGGACCTGTTAAATAACTTTTTGGAGACTGAAAATGTACGCGACCCCTGAACAATTTGCCGCCGGCAATAAAGCCAGCGTAGATGCTCTTTTTACCATCGCCAATGCCCAGTTCGCCGCGTTCGAGCGTCTGTCGGCGCTGAACTTCAACACCATCAAAGCCACGTTTGAAGACGGCGTCAACCAAGCCAAGGCGCTGCTGTCGGTCAAGGATGCGCAAGAGCTCCTCAACCTGAGCGCAGCCGCGGCGCAGCCGGCCCTGGAAAAAGCGATTGCCTATTCGCGCAATGTGTACGAAGTGGCGACCCAGACCCAGGCCGAGGTCACGAAGCTGGCCGAAACCCAGGCCGCAGAAATGAACAAGACCGTCGTCTCGCTGCTGGACAAGCTGACCAAGAACGCGCCCGCCGGTTCGGACGTCGCCGTAGCCGCGGTCAAATCCGCCATGGCCGCCGCCAACTCGGCCTACGACAGCTTCGCCAAAGTGGTGAAACAAGCGACCGACATGGCCGAAGCCAATGTTACCGCCGCCACCGCGACCGTGGTGAAAGAAGCCAGCAAGAAGAAAGCTGCCTAAGCTTTCTTCAAGGAAACGCTGGCAGCTTCTCCTCCTCCTTTGCTGTCAGCGGCCCCGAGCGCAGGCTCGGGGCAAACTAAACCCCGGGCTCAGACCCGGGGTTCTTTTTGTCTGGAACCGGGCAAAATCCATCGCGACAGTACTATACGTGGCGGCTCAACTCCCGCCCCCATTGTTGCAAAGTTGCGATGTTGCGCGGACGAAAAACCGTCCGCGCGGATCGCCGATTGCGCACGGATGAAAAAGCCATCTGTGCGCAATCGACGATCTTGTATAAAAACACCCCAAGCCGTTGTTGCTTTTCAAAATAACCGTGTTTTCTGTACGGATGCCTTTTATCCGTACAGAAAGCACGGTTGGCGCGCGCAGCGCGCAAGTCCGCTCGCGGCATGCGACAGCATTTGAGAGACCATATATAGCTTCCGGGCTCAAAGCTTGTTTTAAGAATGCACCGCCCGCATATAAATCATGACCGGGATCAAGGGGACGGCGGCGGCGCGGTCCATGCTATCCCAAACAAATGGGGAATGCTGACTATGCGATCGCGCGATCCGAGATCGTGGATGTGGGCGGAGGCACTGGAACTGTTGCAGGACGCCGAGCGGCTGCAACGCCAGTTCTTCCAGGTCGGCGCGCTTCACGGCGCGCCGTGCTGGGAGCCGCCCGTCGATCTATATGAGAATGGCAATGAACTGAGGCTGCTGGTGGCATTGCCCGGCGTCACCCCGCAGCAACTCGAAGTCGTGCTTGCGCCGAGCCTGATCATCGTACGGGGCGAGCGCTCTTTTCCCACGAATTCACGGCGCGCCGCCATCCATCGCCTGGAAATCCCCTACGGACGTTTCGAACGCCGCGTAGCCCTGCCCGCGGGCCAGTTCGAGCTCATCGAACGGCGGCTGGAGCATGGCTGCCTGGTGCTGGAATTGCGCCGCCTGACATGAACGAGAACACTATGCAACTCGAAAAAGCACACCCCCAAGACCAAGGCGAAACCGCTGCCGCCACCGCGGCAATCGATGGCGCCGGCGGCGCGCTCGCCATGCCCGACGATGCGCTCATCATCGTGCCGGTGCGCAACATGGTGCTGTTCCCGGGGATGATCCTGCCGATCACCATCGGCCGCGACAGTTCGATCGCGGGCACGCAGCAGGCGATCAAAACCGAGCGTCCGATCGGCATAGTGCTGCAGCGCAATCCGGAGATCGACCGTCCCGGGCTGGAGGATCTGTGCCCGGTGGGGACGCGCGCCAATGTTCTTCGCTATGTCACGACGCCGGACGGCACGCATCACATCATCTGCCAGGGCCAGCAACGGTTTCGCGTGGTCGAGCTGCTCGAGGGGTACCCCTTCCTTGTCGCCCGGGTGGCCCCCATCGAAGAGCCCGATACAACAGGCAAGGAAATCGAGGCGCGCTTCATGCAACTGAAGGAGCGCGCGCTCGAGGTGCTGCAACTCATGCCTCAGACGTCACAGGAACTGGTGGGCGCGGTGCAGAACATAGGTTCCGCCGCGGCGCTCGCCGACATGGTCGCCGGCCTCATGGACATCAAGGCGCCGGAGAAACAAAAGCTGCTCGAAGCCGTCGATCTGCAAGAACGGCTGGACGGCGTGCTGGGGCTACTTGCCCAGCGCTTGGAGGTGTTGCGGCTTTCGCGCCAGATCGACGAGCGCACCAAGGCGAGCATGGACGAGCGCCAGCGCGAGTATCTGCTGCGCGAGCAGTTGAAGTCGATCCAGAAGGAACTGGGCGAAGGCGAGGAGGGCAATGCCGCGGAGCTGGCCGAGCTCAGGCAGGCCATCGCCGATGCGCAAATGCCGGAAGAAGTGCACAAGCAGGCGGCGAAGGAACTGAAACGCCTGGAGCGCATGTCGGACGCATCAGCCGAATATTCGATGATACGCACTTACCTTGACTGGCTGATCGAAGTGCCGTGGAAAGCGCCCGAAGCGAGCGCCATCGACATCGCCGGGGCAAGACGCATTCTCGGCGAGGACCATTTCGGCCTGGAAATGGTGAAAAAGCGCATTCTCGAATTCCTCGCGGTGCGCAAACTCAATCCGGATGGCCACGGGCCTATCCTTTGCTTTGTAGGCCCGCCGGGCGTGGGCAAGACCTCGCTCGGCCAAAGCATTGCCAAGGCGCTGGCGCGCAAGTTCGTGCGCCTGTCCCTCGGGGGGGTGCACGACGAAGCGGAGATCCGCGGCCATCGCCGCACCTATATCGGCGCGCTCCCGGGCAACATCATTCAGGCGCTCAAGAAAGCTGGGACACGCGGCTGCGTGATGATGCTGGACGAGATCGACAAGGTCGGCGCCGGCGTTCACGGCGACCCTTCGTCGGCGCTGCTCGAAGTACTTGACCCGGAGCAAAACGCCACTTTCCGCGACAACTACCTCGCCGTGCCATACGATCTGTCGCGCGTGCTGTTCATTACCACGGCCAACGTGCTCGACACGGTCCCCGGACCTCTGCGCGACCGGATGGAGATCGTTCGCCTTCCGGGCTACACGCAGGAGGAAAAACTCGAAATCGCGCGCCGCTATCTGGTACGCCGCCAGCTTGCGGACAATGGCTTGAAGCCTGAGCAACTTGAGATTTCCGACGCGGCTCTTTCGGCCATCATCCGCGATTACACGCGCGAGGCCGGCGTGCGCGGGCTCGAACGCGAGATCGGCGCCGTGTGCCGCCGCGTAGCGGTGAAAATCGCGGACGGCGAGGCGAGCAAGGCGCGCATCGACGAGGGCGACCTCGCCGACATCCTCGGCCCGGCCAAATTCGAGAACGAAGTGGCGCTGCGCGCGGGAACGCCCGGCGTGGCGACCGGGCTCGCCTGGACTCCGGTGGGCGGGGACATCCTGTTCATCGAGGCGAGCAAGCATGCGGGCGGCGGCAAGCTCATTCTGACCGGCCAGCTCGGCGAGGTGATGAAGGAGAGCGCCCAGGCCGCGCTCACCCTGGTCAAGTCGCGCGCCGTCAGCCTGGGCATCGATACCGCGGCGTTCGAGCGCACCGACGTGCATGTCCACGTTCCGGCCGGCGCAATCCCGAAGGACGGCCCCAGCGCCGGCGTGGCGATGTTCATCGCGCTCGCGTCGCTGTTCACGGACAGGAAGGTCCGCACCGACACGGCGATGACGGGCGAGATCAGTCTGCGCGGCCTGGTACTGCCGGTGGGCGGGATCAAGGAAAAGGTCCTTGCCGCAATGCGCGCCGGCATCAGCCGGGTGATGCTGCCCGCGCGCAACCGCAAGGATCTCGAGGAAGTGCCGGCCGAAGCCAAGCAGAAACTGGAGTTCGTCTTTCTCGAGGACGCCGACGATGCGGTACGCATGGCGATCGAGCCCGTCAGCGAAATCGCGCCGCAGATCTCACCCGCCGCTTAAGCGGCCGTTTCGGAATTACCGAAACGGCGCCTGACCTGGGGGCGCGTGGGGGGACGCGCCCCGAAGGTCTCGGTCCCGCTTCCTCGGTCCCGCTTCCTCGGTCCCGCTTCCTCGGTCCCGCTTCCTCGGTCCCGCTTGACGGGAGACGGGAGACGGGAGACGGGAGACGGGAGACGTAAAAATCGCCTTGGGGGGATATCCCCTCATTTCGTATCGAGATCCGAGACCGACCGAGATTTTGATTATTGTCACGATCCAAAACCGGGGAGCGGGTAGGCTGATTGTAGAAGTTCGAGACTCGGCTCAGGCTCAGCGGCGAGCATCGATCGACGCGTGGCGTCCGCCGTCTCGACCTCGAATAGCGCGGGATCAAGCGGTACCCGCTTTTTTCAACAGAGAAAGGAGCTCAATCATGGGAAATCTCACTCGTTGGAACCCATTCGGCGAAATGGCGCGTTTCGATCCCTTGCGGGACATGAACGACTATTTCAAGGGCTTCATGCTGCGGCCCGTGTTCCAGGACCTTGAAGCCGAACCCGAGATCAAACTCGAGATAGCGGAAGCGGACAAAGCCTATACGGTCAAGGCGGATGTCCCCGGCGTGAACAAAGAGGATATCCAGGTATCGATCGACGGCAACCAGGTTTCCATCAGCGCCGAAGTCAAACACGAAAAAGAGGAAAAAGAGGGCAAGAAGCTGGTCCGCAGCGAGCGCTACTACGGCAAGCAATTCCGCAGCTTCACCCTCGCCCACGACATCGACGAAGCCAAATCGGAAGCCGAGTACCACGATGGCGTACTGAAGCTGACCCTGCCGAAAAAAGCCGGCGCCGAAACCAAGAAATTGGCTATCAAATAAGGGCATCTCTAATCATCCCAATGATGTCATTTCGAGCGAAGCGGGGAATCTGCTTTTCATAGGACGCAAGAAGCAGATTCCTCGGACCTGCGCCCCGGAGGTCTCGATCCCCCTTCCTCGGTCCCGCTTGACGGGAGAGGGGAAAGTCCCCTTGGGGGGCAAGGCGGTCGGGTGGAAAGGGAAGCGTCTCACCCCTTCCCCAGTGCCCCCTTGTTCCTTTTTGGTTCAGCGGCGCCTTGGCCAGCGAGCGCCCAGCCGCGCCCGGGCAGTGTCGCGCCGGGCGGGTTGTCAAGCTATTGAGTTTTACGCAATAATGAACGCGGGATCCGTTGCAAAATGATTTTTGCAACCGGCCGATCTAGGGGCGCATGAGAGCAGGCATCCCCTGATTTCGTAACATACTCTCTTAGGGCGGTGGTATGACTCACGATTTTCTGGGCCGGCTGCGCGTTGTCGAAAGTTCCGCTTTCATCGCCGCCCCGCTCGCGGGGCTGACGCTGTCGCAGTTCGGCGCCGACGTGATCCGCGTCGACATGATCGGCGGCGGCATCGACTATGGCCGCCTGCCGCTGATGCCCTCCGGGCGCAGTCTATATTGGACCGGATTGAACAAGGGCAAGCGCTCGATCGCAATCGACATCCGCCGGCCGCAGGGCCGCGAATTGGTGCGCGCGCTGGCCACCGCGCCCGGCGTGGACGCGGGCGTGCTGCTCACCAACATCAGCACTTCCTGGCTCGCGCACGAATCGCTCGCCACGCTGCGCCCCGACATTGTGACCTGCACCATCCAGGGAAATGGCGACGGTTCGACCGCCGTCGATTACACCGTCAACTGTGCCACGGGCTACCCTGCCATCACCGGCGGCGCCACACCGAGCGCGCCGGTCAATCATGTGCTGCCGGCGTGGGATATCGCCTGCGCTTACCAGGCGGCGTTTGCAGTGCTCGCCGCGGTGCACCGGCGCCGCAGCAGCGGCCAGGGGGCGGAACTTCGCATCGCGCTGTCGGACATTGCGTTCTCGATGCTGTCGCACCTGGGCGTAACCGCGGAGGTGGAACTCCTGCATCAGGAACGCCCGTCGATCGGCAATCACATCTACGGCGCGTTCGGACGCGACTTCGGCACGTCCGATGGTCGGCGCGTCATGGTGGCCGCAGTCTCGTCCGGCCAATGGACGGGGCTGGTCAAGGCTTGCGCCATCGAGCATGAGATCAGCGCACTCGAAGCTTCGCTGCGACTGGACCTCTCGCGCGAGTCCGGGCGCTTCGCGGCGCGCGATGCGATCGCCGCGCTGCTCGAGCCCTGGTTCGCGGCGCGGGATCTGCGCGAGGTGGCGCAAGCGCTGGACGCGCACGGCGTCTGCTGGGGGCAATACCGCAGCGTGCCCGAATTGCTGGCGCACGATGCCCGCGCCAGCCTGGCCAACCCGATCTTCGAGCAGATCGACACGCCGGGCGTCGGTCGCCACATGGCGGCCGGTTCGCCGGTGCGTGTCGGCGGCAGCGCGCGTGCCGCGACCCGGCCCGCCCCGCTTCTGGGCGCGGACACCGACGAAGTCCTGCACCAGGTGTTGGGCCTGGACAGCGGCGCCATCGGGCGATTGCACGACGCAGGCGTCGTCGCCGGCCCCGAACGCGACCCGACGCTCGCACCCGGGCCCTGACGCCGCTCGACGCGCTGCTTCGCGGCGCCGGACTTCGGCAGACTCGCCTTGCGGTTTATGACGATCCGAACCTCGCGCGGACGAACAATGCTCAGCCGGCTTGACAGTATCAAGTGATGCCGGCGTCAGTCACGCGGAAGAACGCCTCCAGGTTGGATGAGACAAATGAAAAAAAACGGAATGAAATCCACGCCGACAAAGCCGGCCGATGGCGCCGACCGCACGCTGGACGTGCTGCATTTCGAGCGCGACTCGCTCGGCGCCATCTTTGCGCCGAAGAGCGTCGCCGTGATCGGCGCGACCGAAAAAGTAGGCCGTGTCGGTCGGACCGTGCTGTGGAACCTCATCAGTAATCCGTTTGGCGGCACCGTCTATCCGGTCAACAAGCGGCACAAGCAGGTGCTGGGCATCAGGGCCTATGCGGACGTCGCCCGCGTGCCCGAGACTATCGATCTGGCCGTGATCGTCACCCCCGCCCCAACGGTGCCCGGTGTCGTCAGCGAGTGCGTCGCGGCCGGAGTGAAAAGCGCGATCATCATCTCGGCTGGGTTCAAGGAGGCGGGCGCCGCGGGCGCCGCACTGGAACGGAGAATCGCCGAGACGGCGCGCGGCAAGTTGCGTCTCATCGGCCCGAATTGCCTCGGCGTGATGCGCCCCGTGGCGCATCTGAACGCAACCTTTGCGAGCGCGATGGCGCGCGCCGGCACGGTCGGCTTCATCAGCCAGAGCGGCGCGCTGCTTACTGCCGTGCTTGACTGGAGTTTCCGCGAAAACGTCGGCTTCAGCGCATGCGTTTCCGTCGGCTCGATGCTCGATGTTAACTGGGGCGACCTGATCAACTTTCTCGGCGACGATCCGCATACGCACAGCATCATGATTTACATGGAGTCCATCGGCGATGCGCGCTCTTTCATCTCCGCCGCGCGCGAAGTCGCGCTGACCAAGCCGATCATCGCGATCAAGGCGGGGCGCACGGCGGCCGCGGCGAAGGCCGCCGCTTCGCACACCGGCGCGCTCGCCGGCAGCGACGACGTGCTCGACGCGGTGTTCCGCCGCTGCGGCGTGTTGCGCGTCAACTCCATCTCCGACCTGTTCCACATGGCCGAGGTGCTGGCAAAGCAGCCGCGCCCCTCCGGCCCGCGCCTGAGCATCGTCACCAACGCCGGCGGACCGGGCGTGCTCGCCACCGACACCTTGATCGCCCTCGGCGGGGAACTGGCCGATCTGTCCGAACCGACGATGCGCGCGCTCGACCAGGTGCTGCCGCCGCACTGGAGCCACGGCAACCCGATCGACATCCTCGGCGACGCCGACCCGGAACGCTACGCGCAAGTACTCGAAATCGCCGCAAAGGATCCGAACAGCGACGGCCTGCTGGTGGTGCTCACGCCGCAGGCGATGACCGATCCGACCGAAACGGCCAAGCGTTTGACGGCGTTCGCCGTAACGCCGGGCAAGCCGGTGCTCGCGAGCTGGATGGGCGGCAAGGATGTGGTCGCGGGCGAGGCGATTCTCAACCAGGCGAACATACCGACCTTCGGCTATCCGGACACGGCGGCGCGCACCTTCACCCTGATGGATCGCTACGCCTATAACCTGCGCGGCCTGTACGAAACACCGACGCTGGTGGAAGCCGAGACGGAGGCGGCGCCGGACCGCGCGCAGGCACGGCAGTTCATCCTGGACGCGCGCAATTCCGGCCGCAGCTTGCTGACCGAGTTCGAGTCGAAGCAACTGCTCGCAGCCTATCGCATCCCGACCGTGCCGACGCGCATTGCCGCGAGCGAAGACGAAGCGGTGCAATGCGCCGCCGCCATCGGCTTCCCCGTCGTGCTCAAGCTCGATTCGCAGACCATCACGCACAAGACCGAAGTCGGCGGCGTGCAGTTGAACCTCGCCGATGCCGACGCGGTGCGACGCGCCTACCGCGCGATCGAATCCGGGGCAAAGGCCGCGCGTGAACCGTGTTTGCGAGGCGTCAAGCACTTTCTCGGCGTGAGCGTGCAGCCGATGGTCAAACTCGAAGGCTACGAGCTGATTGTCGGCAGCAGCATCGACGCGCAATTCGGTCCGGTGCTGCTGTTCGGCGCGGGCGGGCAGTTGGTCGAGGTGTTCCGCGACCGCGCGCTCGCCCTGCCGCCGCTCAACACCACGCTGGCGCGGCGCATGATGGAACAAACGACGATCTACAAGGCGCTCAAAGGCGTGCGCGGACGCGCGAGCGTCGACCTCGACGCGCTGGCGCGATTGCTGGTGCGGTTTGGCCAACTGGTCGTCGAGCAGCCCTGGATCAAGGAGATCGACATCAACCCGCTGCTGGCGGCCCCCTCCCCGGGCGCGTCGCCGCCGGCGGGCGAGCCGGGCGCCGCGGGACTCATCGCGCTCGATGCGCGCATTGTCTTGCACGCGCCGGACATCCGCGAAGACCAATTGCCCCGACTCTCCATTCGCCCTTACCCGGCGCAATACGCGTCCGCATGGACGTCCAAAGCCGGCATGCCGGTCGGCATTCGCCCCATCCGCCCGGAAGACGAGCCGATGATGGTGAAGTTCCATGCGACCCTGTCCGAGGAAAGCGTGTACATGCGCTACTTCCATTACATTCAGTACAACCAGCGCGTCGCGCACGAACGCCTGACGCGCCTGTGCTTTATCGATTACGACCGCGAGATGGCGCTGGTCGCGGAGCGCAAAGACCCCAACACGGGCGAGAACGCCATCCTCGCGATCGGGCGCTTGAGCAAACTGCACCAGAGCGCGGAAGCGGAATTCGCGATTCTGATCAGCGACGCCTACCAGGGACAGGGATTCGGCGTCGAGCTGTTGCGCCGACTGGTCGAGATCGGGCGCGACGAAAAGCTGGAACGCATCGTCGCCACCATTCTCGCCGACAACGTCGCCATGCAGCACGTTGCGCGCAAGATCGGTTTCAAACTGAAGCGGGTTGAATCGGAGTTCCATGCGGAGCTGGATCTGTCCAGACCCTGATACCCATGCGCAAAGGAGTGTCCCCGTTGTTGCACAGTTGCGATTTGGCGAGCACGCAAGACCATCGGCGGACATAGGAGGATACATCGAGCTGCGGTGATCGGGCTTGCGCGGACGGCTTCTCGTCCGCGCAATACCGCAACTCGGCAACGCCGAGGGGCGCGATTTAGGCCGCCAGGCACGGCGACGGCTCGACTCTGGTACCTTTCGACCATGTCCCAATCCGAATTCCGCTTCAGGCTTTTCTCCCCGCGCCGCGACCGCACGGCGGCGATGCCGTTCATCATGCTGACGGCGCTGATCGACATGGTGTCGATCGGCCTGATCATTCCCGTGTTGCCGGCATTGGTCGGGAGCTTCACCGGCTCGCAGGCGGATCAGGCCTTCTGGTATGGCGTGGTGACGTTTGCCTTCAGCCTGGCGAACTTTTTCGCTGCACCGATCCTGGGCGCGCTCTCGGACAAGCACGGCCGCCGGCCGGTGCTGCTGCTCGGGTTCTGCGGCCTGGCGCTGAGCTTCTTCGCCACCGCGTTATCGACCGCCCTGTGGATGCTAATTGCCGTGCGCCTGGTGAGCGGCGCGATGCAGTCCAACCTGGCCGTCGCCAACGCCTATGTCGCCGATATCACCCCGCCTGAAGAGCGGGCGAAGCGATTCGGCATGCTCGGGGCGATGTTCGGCGTGGGCTTCATCCTCGGGCCGGTGATGGGCGGCCTGTTGGGCGCGATCGATCTTCGTCTTCCGTTCTTCGTCGCCGGCGGTCTTGCCTTGCTCAATCTGCTCTACGGCTATTTCGTGCTGCCTGAGTCGCTGAGCGCGGAGCGCCGGCATGCATTCGACTGGAGCGCCGCGAATCCGGCCGCAGCGCTGCGCGCTCTGGCACAGTTGAAGGGCGCGGGACGGCTGGCTGCGGTGGTTGCGTGCAGCGGGCTGGCGCAGTTCCTGCTCTACACTTGCTGGGTGCTGTACACGACGTTCAAGTTCGGCTGGGGGCCGCTGGAGAACGGCTGGTCGCTCGCGGCGGTCGGCCTCATTTCGGCGATTGCGCAGGGCCTGCTGCTCGGGCGTCTGCTCAAGCGCTTCAGCCCGCAACGGCTGGCCGTGCTCGGGCTGGTGTCGTCCACGCTCGCCTACGCGATGTGGGGGGCGGCCACCCAGGGCTGGATGATGTTCGCGATCATCTTCCTCAACCTGCTCGGCGCCACGGTTTCGGCTGCGATCCAGAGCATTATCTCGGGCGCCGCGGACGCGCGCAGCCAGGGCAAGACCCTCGGCGCGGTGAGCGGCCTGAACAGCCTGATGGCGGTGATTGCCCCGGTGATCGGCGCGCCGCTGCTGGTGATGGTTTCGCACCTGGACCAGGGTAACTGGCGTATCGGCACGCCGCTCTATTTCTGCGCCCTGCTGCAGGCGGCGGCGCTGGCGCTGGCAGTTTCGCACTTCCGTCAGCAGCGCCGCGCGCGGCTCGGCGCTGCGTAACCCGGCCCGTCCGCACCAGCCAATCAGCCGTCATGGCGGTAGGTGCCGGAACCGTGCGCTGCAGCTCTGAACTCCGGCAGCAACTCCGCCTGGGACGAGAACTCGCACAAGGTCGGGTAGGCGGCGGCAATGACCACTTCAGGGAGCATCATTTGCGTGAAGTACCACGTGACAGCCGCGGTTACTCCCGCTTGGTTGATTGTGTTGCGGGTAAGCGCAAACGGTTTGCGACGAAATTCCAATTCGAGCGCCGCGTATGCAGCCAGAAGCTGCCCCGTCACTCGTGCTACCCAGGGCTCGTGCTGCTTCTCGGCGGGCCGGAGGCTGCGTTCGTAGATGATCTGAACGCTCTTCTCGCATGCGGCGAGGGCGAGGCCGATCACGCGCAGGACGTGCTGGCGCTCCGCGATACCCGCGGGCATGAGACTCCTGCGCGGCGCAGCGAGCGTTTCGGCGTAATCGAGTATCAGCGTTGAATCCATGAGGACTTCGCCGTCATCGCAGACGAGCGAAGGCGCCTTGACGACAGGATTGATCTGCTGAAACTGCGCGAACGTGCTGAACACGGAAATGGACCGGTGCTCGAAGCGCAGGTCGAGAAGTTGCAAAGAGACCGCCACGCGGCGAACGTAGGGCGAATCAAGCATTCCGATAAGTTGCACGGTTTCTCCTGCTTGGGCTGACGGGTTTGGGACAGACGCAACGGTCCGTGCGCCGACTTGCTGGTGTGCCATGCCCGGCGCACATCGTCCTGGTGAACGGCGGGCCAGCACGATGGAATCGAATGGCACGGCCGCTTTGGCCCGTCCGTTCCACCTATAGTTGGGCGTCATTTCACAAGGCCTACGATTTGTGAGCATCTCGAAACGCTTTCAATACAGCATTCATGCGCGTCTGGTAACCAGCCCCTTGTTCCCTGAACCAAGCGAGCACATCTTCATCCACGCGCAATGCAATCTGCGCTTTACGCGATGGAAGTGGCAATCCGCGATGGGCTACCGCGCTAGCCCAATCTGTAGGCGAGGTGCGTGGAGCGTCTTTCGTAAATTTGATCTCGCGATCCGACATCGCAGCGAGCTTTGCCCAATTTGTCTTTCCTTTAACGCCGCTTCCGGTAGTAACGCGCCCAGTTTTTCTCTTCATGAGTTTCTGCCTTTCTGGCCGAAATAAGATGAGGAATGTCGCCTTCTTCGCCGCGCGGGGTCCATACCACGAATAAGGCTACGCCATTGACAATTCCAACGCTTTGGTAGCGGCGCTCTCCATAGGAGTCCCGCACGTCCTCCCGCGTCAACAGGTCGCCACCAAAGAAATCCTCCAGGTCCGCGAAGTCGATGCCGTGATCTTTCAGATTGCGGCGGCGCTTCGTTTCATCCCAGGTGATCATGCGGATGATTGTAGATGCAAGTGCATATACAATGCAAGAGCGGCATTTCAGGCGTCAGGGATACACCGAAGCCCCCCCTTGATGCCCAACGTCATGGTCAGCGGCGCCGACAGGCGTCCGCACCAATGAATAGTTGGGTCTCAAGCTTTGGCTCATAAACCGCGATACCAAAATGCGGCAACGAGTACCGTAAAGCCCAAAAGAATTGCAAACAACGCCGTTCGCATGGACCACCGCATTTGCCAAAGGTCGGAACCGGCAAGCTCAATATGAGATCGTGCCCGCTCAGGTTCTCCCTTCTTCGCCGCGGCATGCCCCTTCACATCCCACATTTTATAGTCATGCTTCCAATATGCTGCCAAGACGGCTGCTAGTAGCGCGACGATCATTGCAGTAAGAAAGAAAAGGTACGGAAGTTTGCCAGCAAAGCGAATGATGGTTTCCGCTTGAGACAAGCCTCCAACGACCGAACCGCCCGATACAGCCTGAAGCACGCCTACCAGGAACGATTCATTGGCAAAGAGAACTTCGCGATCTGTTTGTGCCATTCGCTATGCTCGGTATGTGACCCTCGGGACCCAACAAGAAGTCGCCCCCCTAAAAGGGGCCTTATAAGACTCCAAAAGCGGGGTCGAGCACGGCCAGCTTACGCTCAAGCCATTGTTTCCTCAACCAGGGTGAACGGGATAGGCACCTGCGCACTCGCACGATATAGGCACCACTGGGGTATCGTCGCCCCCGTACGTCTCGATCGCCCTTCCGGGAAAAGACCCCGCCTCTTCGGGTGGTCCCTATTTGCGGTCTCCCACCTCGGGGAACATATACGCATTTGACGGCATGGGAATCCTGACTTACCGTGCTAACCGAGAAGCCGACCCGCAACGTCGCGTAGACAAGAAAGGAGCGCGCATGGACCAGCGAATCATCGATCTCTACGATGAATACACGCACGCGCCGCTCGAGCGGCGCGTGTTCATCAAGCGCCTTACGGCGCTGGCCGGCAGCACCGCCGGGGCGATGGCGGCGCTGCCGCTGTTGGAAAGCAACTATGCGTTCGCCGCCACGGTGCCGCCGAACGACGCGCGCATCGAAGCGGGCCAAGTGGCCTATGCGGGCGCTTCGGGCGCCATCCGCGCCTATCGCGCCAGGCCGAAGGGCGTGGCGAAGCTGCCCGCTGTCGTCGTAATCCACGAGAACCGCGGGCTCACGCCGCACATCGAAGACGTGGCGCGCAGAGCCGCGATCGAGGGCTTCGTCGTGCTTGCGCCCGACCTGCTCTCCCCTTTGGGCGGCGCGCCCGCCGACGAGGATGCCGCGCGGCAACTGTTCGCCAAGGTCAATCCCGCCACCGCCCTTGCGGACCTGGTCGCGGGGGTATCCTACCTCAAGACCAGCGCGGATGTCTCTGGCAAGATCGGCTGCATCGGCTTTTGCTGGGGCGGGGGCATGGCCAATAATCTCGCGGTGAACCTGCCCGAGCTCGCCGCGGCGGTGCCGTTCTACGGCATCCAGCCTGCCACTGCCGACGTGCCGAAGATCAGGGCGAAGCTGCTGCTGCACTACGCTTCCAACGACGATCGCGTCAACGCCGGCGTCCCCGCTTACGAGGCGGCGCTGAAGGCCGCGGGCCTGAGCTACACCAAGCATGTGTACGAAGGCACCCAGCACGCCTTTCACAACGACACGGCCGGCGCCCGCTACAATAAGGAAGCCGCCGAGCTCGCCTGGCGCCGCACGGTCGAGTTTCTGCGCGCCACGCTCGGGGCCTGAGCCTCGCGCGAGCGCGCAGGTTAGCGCCCGGCGGGGGTCGGAAAAGTGCAAGCCAATCAGCGCTTGAACAGCCGTTCCGCGTTGCGGAAAGCGATCTTCTCGGCCACGCTCCGCGGCAACTGCGCCAACCAGGTTCGATAGCCGGCCATGATGTCGCCGTAGCTGTCCCATCGTTGGCTGATCCAGGTGTCGGAGCCGAGCAGGAAGCGGTCGGGATAACGCTCGAACAACCGCTTCCATTCCGGTGTCAGCTTGCCGCTATCGGTGATGCCGTAGCGGTAAGACAGCTCGCACCACAGGGCCGGATAGCGCTCGAGGTAAGCGGCGACTTTCTCCGCTGTCGTGGAAAAGCCCGTGTGCGCCCAGATGATCCGGGCTTTCGGGTCGTGGGCGAACAGAATCTCCAGCGCCTCGTCGTCGGCATGGGCATGCAAATAGAGGTTTCTTTCCACGGCGAAATCGACGGTGCGCTTGACCCATTTGGTCGCAGCCGCCTTGCCCGAGAGATGGAATTCGCCGACGCCGACGTAGTAGCCGCGCTGGTACTCGGTTTCGATCAGATCCTGAATCGCCGGATCGTCCATCCAAGTCTGGATATCGGCGCGCACGCGGTAGGGCCGGATGAACGGCACCACCCACAGGTCCTTCGGTTTGGCTTCCACCAGCGCGCGCGTGCCGTCGTTGGGCCGGCTGGTGGCCAGTATGCCGGTGACGTTCTGCTCACGAAAAAGAGCCAATACCTTCTCCAACGGAAAATGCGGCGCCGGCTCCCAATTGTAGTGCAGGTGGGCGTCAAAGATGGGCAGTGGGGCGGGATCGGCGGCGGGGGCCGCCGCTATCGCGAGCAGCATCACGAAGAAAACATGGCGGCTGCGAAGCAGCGAGAGCATGGGGTGACTCATGGCGTTGCTCCGGAAAGGCCGGTGGAGCGGCGAGCTTACCCGGTTTTTTTGCCGGGCGAAAGCCGGCGCCGGCAGCGCCCGCTTCGTATCGAGCCGGCGCTCCCGATATCGGCACGAAGCGCGCGCTATGAGCGGCGCTATTTCTTGGCCGATTCCGCCGGCTTGGCTTCTTGCGTCCGGTCGGACGCGGGTGCGGGCGCCTGCACTATCTCGATCTTTGCCTTGGCCTTCATCTCGTCGAACAGCTTTTTCAGGTTCTGCTGCTGCACTTGCTGCGTCAACGCGGGCTTGATTTGCTCCAATGGTTGGACCTGCCGCGGGCGGGAATCTTCCAGCAGTATCACGTGATAGCCGAATTGTGACTTGACCGGCTCGTCGGTGAATTGGCCTTTGGCCAGCCGGGCAACCGCCGCGCCGAATTCCGGAACCATGCCGCGCGGATCGAACCAGCCCAGATCGCCTCCATTGGCTTTGGAGCCGCGGTCTTTGGATTTTTCCTTGGCCAGCGATTCAAACGCTTTCGGGTTCTTCTTCAGTCTGGCGACGATGTCCTTGGCCTCGGCTTCGCTCTCGACCAGGATATGGCGCGCCTTGTACTCGCTGCCGCTTGTCTGGGTCTTGATCTTTTCGTACTCGGCATTCAGCATATCGTCGCTGACGGCATTGTTCTTGAGGTAGTCCTGCACGAAAGCGTCGATCAGGATGGATTGCCTGCCGAGTTCGATCCGGTCCGATACTTCGGGCACCTTGTCCAATCCCTTTTTGACCGCTTCTTGAGTAATGATGACCTGCATTGCCAGGTTGTCAATGAATGTCTTGCGCGCCTCGGCGCCGGCCGGCCGGCCCAGGTCAGTGCGCTGCTTGAGCATCATGCCGACGAGGTGCTCGCTGATGGGGGTCCCGTTCACGGTCGCGGCGATGGGATGCTTGGCCGATCCGGCGACCGAGGGCGAGTCGCTGGAACTGCACGCGGCCAGCGCCAGCAGGGAAACACTGCTTGCCAGCAGAAGTCGGGACTTGATAAACATCTTTGTATTTTCCTATTGAAATGGGTTGGCTAAAGCAGCAAGTGCGATAAGGTATTCATTTCCGCTGCCAGTTTGAGTTTACGCCATGGGTAGAAGGCGGATTCTACCCGCGATTGGACGGTCGGAGAGCATGTGCCCGACTTCGACGATCTCGATGCCTGAGGGCGGGCCGCTCATGCGAGGGCGCGCGCCAGCTCGGCTATCATCTGCGCCAGCGGCATATCGTTGGTGAAGACTCCCTTGACCCCCGCCGCAAGCAGTCCCGCGGCATCTTCCGGCGGAATGGCGCCGCCGACGAACACGGGGATGTCGCCGACGCCGGCGGCAACGAGCCCGTCGAGCACCTCGCGGGCGAGTTCCTTGTGGCTGCCCGACAGGATCGACAGGCCGACCGCCGCAACGTCCTCGTCCGCCGCCACGCGCACGATGAATGCGGGCGACTTGCGCAGTCCGGTGTAGATCACTTCCGCTCCGGCATCGCGCAGCGCCAAGGCGATCACCTTGGCGCCAGAGTCGTGCCCGTCGAGCCCCGGCTTGGCGACGAGGATGCGTTTGCCCGCCAAGGAGCCCGGGCCGACGACGGAGCTCATAGGGACACCGGTTCCTGGAACTCGCCCCAGCAGCGCTTCAGGCGGTCCACCATTTCGCCGACGGTTGCGTACGCATGGCAGCATTCGATCAGCAGCGGCATCAGATTGCGCGTATCCGCCGCGGCCGCGGCTTCGACAGCGGCAAGGGAGCGCTCGACGCGCGCCGCGTCGCGCACGCGCTTGAGCTCGGCGTGTTTGGCCAGCACGCGCGCCGAGATTTGCGGATCGAGCCGGAACACTTCGCCGTAGCTGTCGGCCTGCGCTTCCCGGCGGAACTGGTTCTGCCCCACGACGATGCGCTCGCCCCGGTCGGTCTCTTCCTTCTTCCGCTTCGCGCGCACGGCGATGCGCCGTTGCAGCCAGCCGTCTTCGATCGCCTTTACCACGCCGCCATAGGCGTCGATCTCGCCCATCACTTCGAGCATCCCCTGCTCCATGCGTTCGGTGAGCCATTCGACGTAGTAGCTGCCGCCGAGCGGATCGACCGTGGCCGCGATGCCGCTCTCATGCTGCACGATCTGCTGCGTGCGCAGCGCGATCTCGGCCGAGAACTCGGTCGGAATCTGGAACGCCTCGTCGTAAGCGCAGGTAAAGATCGACTGCGCGCCGCCCAGCACCGCCGCCATGTTCTCGATCGCGACGCGCACGATGTTGTTGTACGGCTGCGCCGCGACCAGCGACGAGCCGCCGCAGACAACGCCGAAGCGAAAGTGCAGCGCTTTGTCGTCGGTGACGCCGTAGCGCTCGCGCAGCAGCTTGGCCCACAGGCGGCGGCCGGCGCGGAACTTGCACGCCTCTTCGAACAGATCCATGTGCACGTAAAAGAAGAACGACAGGCGCCGCGCGAACTTGGTGAGGTCACCGCCGCGGCGGATCAGCTCGTCGACGTATGCGAGTCCGTTGGCGAGCGTGTAGGCCATCTCCTCGACCGCGGTGCAGCCGGCGTCGCGTACGTGCGCGCCGGCGATCGAAATGGCGTTGAAGCGCGGCGACACCTCGTTCGAATAGAGAATCGAGTCGGCGATCAGCCGTAGCGAGGGGCGCACCGGAAAGATCCAGGTGCCGCGCGCGACGTACTCCTTGAGGATGTCGTTCTGGATGGTGCCCGTCAGCTTCTCGCGCGGCACGCCCTGCTTGTCGGCCGCGGCCAGGTACATGGCGTAGATGATCGCCGCCGTGCCGTTGATGGTGAACGAGGTGGAGATCGCGCCCATGTCGATGCCTGCGAACAGCGTCTCCATCTCCGACAGGGAGAATAGCGACACGCCCACCTTGCCGATTTCGGGCCGCGCCATCGGATCGTCCGGATCGTAGCCGCACTGCGTCGGCAGATCGAGCGCGACCGACAGTCCGGTCTGCCCCTGGTCGAGCAGAAAGCGGTAGCGCCGGTTGGATTCCTCGGCCGAACCGAAGCCGGAATACTGGCGGATGGTCCAGGGGCGCCCGCGGTAACCGTCGGCGAAGATGCCGCGCGTGAACGGATACGCGGCCGGCAGTCCCGGATCCGCATCGCCCGCCATCTCGCGCGTCACCACCACCGGCACTTCGATCCCCGCTGGCGTCACCACGCGCGTTTCCGGCTGCGTTTGCCCGGTGCCGGGCTTGGGTACTGCGCTCATTTTTTCGCCTCCTCGCTCGAGATGTCCTTCGCCGCCCGCCGCTGCTGCGCGCGGCGCCCGACGCGGGCGAACAGATCGCGCGTGCGCGGGCGCCCGAACGGTCTCAGGCCTCGTACTTGAACGACAGCGATACCCGCGTGCGGTAGGCGGTCACCTTGCCGTTCTCGACCTTCATGTCGGTCTTGATTACCTCGGCCACGCGCAGGTCGCGCAGCGACTTGGAGGCGACCTCCACTGCCTTCCTGCCCGCATCCTCCCATGAAGTCTTGCTTATTCCGACCACCTCGACGATTTTATAGACGCCTGCTGCGTTTTTCTTGCCCATTTTGCTCTCCTCGAGTTAGCGCGCCTCGTGGCCCAACGGAGCCCGGCGCGGCTCCATGATACGCCTGCCTCCACTTCCTAGATGCGCAACCATCCCTGCCGGGACGCGTAATGCACCGAAATTCCGAACACAACGGCCACGCCGACGTTCCAGATCGCAAACGCCGCCGTCGCCAGCACCACGAAGCGGTCGGCTTTTTCCGCGCCGGCGTCGCGGCTTCCCAGGGCGAGCTGCAAGCCGGCCATGAACAGAATGACACCGAGGACGCCCTGAGGGAATATCTTGAAAATAGTGCCGATGGACGACGATAGAAACAGTCCCGCGCACAGCAGAACACCGCCGAGAATGATGGACGAGCCGCCGGTGCGCGCCCCGAACTGGATGTGGCCCGCCATGCCACCCGCTCCGTGGCACATCGGAATCCCCCCGAGCAGACTCGATCCCAGGTTCATCAAGCCGGTGGAATAGGCAACCGATCGCTCGCTCACCGCCCGGTCGGGAAACAGCCGGTTGTTCTCTTCGGTGATCGAGAGATACGCGTTACCGAAGGTGAGAGGAAGCTGCGGCAGCGACAGCAGGATGAGTCCGGTCCAGAGATCGCTCATGGACAGGGTTCCCCAGGCAAGGGTCGGAATTTTGAATTCAGGTCTAAGCGCACCGAGCTCGCGCATCAGATCGGGTTGATTCATCAGCGCCATCGCCACCCCGATGGCCAGCAGCACCAACATCGCCGGCACCCGCGGGCGGCCGAGCATCACCAGCGTCACGGCGAGCAGCAGGCCCGCAACCCAAGAGCTGGCCGACATCATGCGGATGCCCTCGAGCATGAAGGAAAAGCCCAAGCCCATGACGACGCCCAACAGTGCCGAGCGCGGAACCCAGCTTGCCGCCCGCCTGCCCAGCCCGGTCACGGCCAACCCGATCCACAATAGACCCGTCGTCAGCGCCGCGCCGACGACAACCGCCGCGCCCAAACCCGCCGCGAGCGTGGCCTGGCTGACCGCCGCCGCGCCGATGGCCTTCATCGGCTGCACCGGAAAGGGCGTCCGGTATATCGATCCGACCACGATCAGGGCCACGCCAAAGGCGACCAGCAGGCCATTCGCATCCATCTTCAGGATCGATACGTAGGCGGCGACGAACGGGATCAGCGTACCCAAATCGCCGAAGGCCCCGGCCCACTCCGGCAGATCGAACCGGTTTTTCGTACGCGCGGACTTGTCGTTCATATGGCCGCGATCATATGAGATTCCCGCGCGCGCGGGTAGCGCGCAACGGCGATTGCGGTCCTCATCAATCGCAAACAAGCGCCGAACCGTCATGCGCAAGCGCATACGGGACCATCGGCGTCTGGGGAGCCCCCGCGTGCGGCATCCCCAGGGTGGCGAGCGAGCGTTGTCGCAGCCGCCGCTTGAGCCGCGCCGGTGCTGCCTCGGTCATCTCAGGCTTTGCTCGCGGCGAGGATCGCCCGGCGCAGCTCCTCGTAATTGCGCGTGACCGGAAACTGCGGAAACTCGGCCGCCACCTTGGCGGGTGGGCAAAACAGGATCCCGGCGTGAGCCTCTGCCAGCATGGTCGTATCGTTGTAGGAATCGCCGGCGGCAATGGTGTGGAAATTGAGCTCCCTGAACGCTTTCACCGAAGCGCGTTTCTGATCCTTCATCCGCAAGCGGTAGTCGCGCACGCGGCCGCCCGCCTCCACCACGAGCTCGTGGCAGAAGAGCGTCGGGTAGCCGAGCGCTCGCATCAGCGGCGCCGCGAACTGGTAATAGGTGTCCGACAGGATCACCACCTGGCATTCCGCGCGCAGCCAATCGAGGAACTCGCGCGCGCCATCGAGCGGGCGCATGCCGGCGATCACCTTCTGGATGTCGGGCAGGCCGAGCCCGCGCGCACCGAGGATGTCGATGCGGCCGCGCATCAGCTTGTCGTAATCCGGCTCGTCGCGCGTGGTCTTCGCCAGTTCCGGAATTCCCGTGCGCCGCGAAAATTCGATCCAGATTTCGGGGATCAGGACGCCTTCCAAATCAAGACAGACGATCTGCAACGGGGAGCTCCAGAAAGTGGGATGGGTAAGGTAGATAAGAGGTACAGGACAAGAGCGAGGCTCCCGCGGCAGCGATTGTAATACACGCGCGGCTTTTGCCCAAATTTCGGTTTGCCGCGACTCGTCGGTCCCCTCAACAGCAACGGCGCCCTGCTCGCCCAGGCCGCCTCGAACGGCCCGACCGCCCCGCCCGCCGGGCGTCGCGCCGATCGGTCATTCGTCCTTCAGGCTCTCGTATTGCTTGTCCTGGTCGAGCACCTTGCGCTCGGCGGCGTCGCGCTTCAGTTGCTCCACTCTCCGGCGATAGCGTTCGCGCCGCTTCTCCGCCGCCTCGGAGCTCACCGGGATGGTGATCTCGCCGAACAGCGCCTGCTTGAGAAAGCGGAAGGCAAAGCGCAACAGCTCCTCGTCGTTATCGATCAGCGCCTGCTTCTCGGCCGGATCGAGTTCGAACAGCTCGGTGAAGCCGGGAGTGGAAATAAAATCGCGAAAGCCGTCTAAGTCGTAGCTCGCCAGGAAGAACAGTTCCAAGCTGCGCTCCGAAGGCTTGCCCACGGCCGGGCCGCCGGAGCGCTTTTTCAGCACGATCTGGCGCCATTCGCGGTTGATCGCGTCGTAATCCTCCAGCCCCTGCTCCTTGCGGTAGTCGCGCACGGTCTGCGTCTTCGGCTGCAGGTGACCCAGGCAGTGGTCCTCTTTCACCACGAAATACGAATCCTCGTCGGCAGGCGAGTCCTTTTTGCGCATGGACAGGAGGCCGAGCGCATAGTAACGGCAGGCCGAGGGACGGTCGGTGTATACGCCGCAACCCTCGGGCGTGAGGAACACGCAGGCCGGCGACTCTTCCTTGGTCGCGAGCTTCAGCCCCGGCATGCCGTGGCCATCCATCTGGAAATCGCGCGTAAAGTTATCCAGAAAATCACGCGCACTGAGGCCGAGGCGTTTCTTCAGCCGCAGCACGTCGTAGGGTGCGAGCATGATGTCGATGTTCTCGCAGCACTTGTTGAAACAGGCAATGCCTTTGTGGCAGCGGAACTGGAAACTGTCGTCGGGTCCGAGCTGCACCGGCTGGACCGGGGTGACCGGACTGGGATCGCTGAATTCCTTGCTCATGGTGTTGTCCTGGTGTGCAGCCAAGAAACAAAAAGGGTCCGGGTAGATTATACCCAGACCCTCTGCCAGACTGGGGGCTGATGCGCGCGCAGGCTACTTAATGACCTGCGCGTACGGCACCTTCTTCAGTGCCCACTTCTTCGTTTCCTTGTCATAGCGGGAGTTGCTGAAGCATTTCCAGTTGACGTCGTCGATGTAGTTGTGGTCCATGCGGTAGTAGAAGCCAGGGTAGCGTGTTTCCTCGCGGAACTGGATGTGCTTCATGTGCGCCTCGGCGGTCATGATGCGGTGGAAGTTCTCCCAGGCGCGCAGCAGCTCATGCAGGTCCTTGGCGCGCATCTTCAGCGAATCTTCCTTCAGCATCTCGAGCTTGAGTTCGGCCACCTCCAGCATCTTCTTGTTGGTGCGATAGTAGGTCCCCACGCCGGCCACATACTCGTCCATTATCTTCTGCAGCCGGAACTGCAGCATCTTGGGCGAGATGTAGTGCGGATTGATGTCGATCGCGGTGGTGTAATCCTTGTACTGGAGAAAAGTGCGCACTGGGCGATAGATCTCCTCGACCAGTTCGTCCTTGGTGCGCGCAAGCTCCGGCTTCCACGCTTTGTTGTCGAGCGCGTACTTGACCATCGCCTTGCCGGCGATGCGCCCTTCGGCGTGCGAGCCCGAGGAAAACTTGTGGCCCGAAGCGCCGACGCCGTCGCCGGCGGTGAACAGGCCCTTCACCGTGGTCATGCTGCGATAGCCCCATGACCATTCCTTGGGCACGCCGGGCAGGTCGGTCGGACCGGACACCCAGATGCCGGCACAGCCGGAGTGCGAGCCGAGCAGGTAGGGCTCGGTCGGCATGATTTCAGAGGGAGTCTTTTCGGGCTCGATGTTCTCGCCCGCCCACATGCCGGCTTGCGAAATCGTCATGTCGAGGAAGTCTTCCCAGGCTTCGGCCTCGAGGTGCTTGAGTTCCTTCGGCGTCATCTTTTCACCGAGTTTGGCGAGCGCGGTCGGCGTGTCCATATAGATCGGCCCGCGGCCGTTGATCATTTCCTCCAGCATGATGTGGTTCCGGAGGCATGTGCCCGGCACGCCCAGGCCGTATTTGCCGAAACGCTTTTCGTCCTTGATGATGTCGCCGCGCAGGGCGCTGAAGTCTTCGCCGGCGCCGTTCATGAGTTTGGCCTTGAACAGCAGGAACCAGGCGCCTACCGGACCGTAGCCGTCCTTGAAGCGCGCCGGCACGAAGCGGTTCTCCATCATGGTCATCTCGGCGCCGGCTTCCGCCGCCATCGAGTAGGTCGAGCCTGCGTTCCACACCGGATACCAGGCGCGGCCCGTGCCCTCACCCACTGAGCGCGGGCGGAATACGTTGACCGCGCCGCCGCACACCAGAAGGCAAGCCTTGAACTTGTAGATGTAGAGCTTGTGCTCGCGCACCGAGAAACCCGCCGCGCCGGCGATGCGGGTCGGGTCGTTCTTATCGTTGATCAGGCGCACGACGAAAACGCGCTCCTGGATGTTTTCCATGCCGAGCGCCTTTTTCGCGGCCTCGGCGACGATCCACTTGTAGGATTCGCCGTTGATCATGATCTGCCACTTGCCCGAGCGCACCGGCTTGCCGCCGTCGCGCAGCGACTTTTCCTCGTCGCCCTGCGCCTTCCAGATCGGCAGGCCCCAGTCCTCGAAATTGTGCACCGAGTCGTCGACGTGGCGGCCGACGTCGTAAATCAGGTCTTCACGCACTATGCCCATCAGGTCGTTGCGCACATAGCGCACGTAGTCCGCGGGATCGTTCTCGCCGAGGTAGGTGTTGATCGCCGACAGCCCCTGCGCCACGGCGCCCGAGCGCGACAATGCCGCCTTGTCCACCAGCTTGACCTTGAGGCCGGTGCCCTCAATCCAGCGCGGGATCTCGAACGCGGCGCCGCAGGCGGCCATGCCGCCGCCGATGATGAGGATGTCGACTTCTTCCTCGACCACTTCCGGATTGCCAAAAACGTATTCAGCCATTGCAGATTTCCTTTCTCAATGCGGCTTGGGCTAAACCCTGTAGCCCTCTGCCGGAAAAAAATTGCAGCCTGGAGCATGGGCACTGAACGCAAATCTCGCCCAGTTTCGCTCCGCGCACTTCACGATCGGTTCCTTATGCCTTTACGAACTGGCTGCGGTCGCCCGCATGCAAGCCCTTGGTGAACAGCACTTCACCGTTCTCGATGTCGGCCATGTTTGCCTTCGGCTTGCCGCCGTAGGGATCGGCCGTGCCTTCCGCCGTGGTGCGGATCGGGAACTTGAAGCGCTTCAAGGTGCCGTTCCTGAACTTGATGGTCCACATGATCGAATCGGTGCCGCGCAGGGGCTGCACCGAAGCGCCCAGCGGCACGATGTCGGCGTAATGGCGGCACTCGATCGCGTTCTGCGGACAGATCTTGACGCAGGAATAGCACTCCCAGCACTGCTCCGGCTCCACGTTGTAGGCCTTCATCGCATGGCCGGTGACGGAGCCGTCCCGGTCCAGATGCATCAGGTCGTGCGGACAGATGTACATGCACGCGGTTTTGTCTTGCCCCTTGCAGCCGTCGCATTTTTCAGTACGGACGAATGTCGGCATCGTTACTACCTCCTCGGAAAAAACCAGATTGAACGAAATGTTTTTAAATGTTCTTGCTAGCGCGCGGAATGCCCCGCGAGCTTCACTTCCACTTTTTCGTGGGCTTCGAGCGTTGCGTAATAATCGCGCAGGATCGCGAGCACCTCCGGCCGGCTGAATTCGGCCGGTACCGGGCTGCCTTCGGACAGCCACTTCCTCAACTTGGTGCCCGACACGTTCAGCCTGTCCTTCTCATCGTGCGGACAGGTGCGCGCCGAGGCCATGCCGCCGCATCGGTAGCACCAGAAGGTCCAGTCGATCTTGAGTGCCTGGGTCTCGAGGGACCCCTTCGGGATTTGCTCGAAAATATGGTGCGCGTCGAACGGGCCGTAATAACTGCCCACGCCGGCGTGGTCGCGGCCGACGATCTGGTGCGAGCAGCCGTAGTTCTGGCGGAACAGCGCGTGCAGCAGCGCTTCGCGCGGGCCGGCATAGCGCATATCGAGCGGGTAGCCCGCCTGCACCACGGTGTTCTTGACGAAATACTTGTCGATCAGCGCGGCGATAGCCGGGGTGCGCACCTCGGCCGGAATGTCGCCAGGCTTCAGCGCGCCCAGCAGCGAATGCACCAGCACGCCGTCGCACACTTCGATCGCGACCTTGGCCAGGTACTCGTGCGAGCGGTGCATGGGATTGCGCGTCTGGAACGCCGCCACTTTGGACCAGCCGAGGCGTTCGAATTCGGCGCGGGTCTCGGCCGGGGTCATGAACAGCGCGCCGTACTTCGCCTTGAAGCCGCCGTCGGAGAGCACTTTGACCGGGCCGGCGAGGTTCGTCTCACCCTGCGCCAGGACCATTTTCACGCCCGGATGCTCGCCGTCCGTGGTGCGAAACACCGACATGCACTCGTGTGCCTTGTCGATCGCGTATTTCTCGCTCACCCGCATGCTCGCGAGGATTTCGTCCGAGTCGGGGTCGACGAGCGCGAGTTCACTGCCCGTCTTGATGGCCGCGGCAGCCGCCGTGTCGGCAGACAGCGTGATCGGGATCGGCCAGAACAGGCCGCTCGCCATGCGGTAGCCGTCGCACACGCCTTGCCAGTCGGCGCGGGTCATGAAACCTTCGAGCGGGCTGAAACCGCCGATGCCGAGCATGATGATGTCGCCTTTTTCGCGCGAGGACACGCGCAACCGCGGCAACGCTTGCGCCCGCGCCAGTTCCGCTTTCAGCGCGGCGCCGGCGAGCAGCAAAGGCTTGAGCGGTTCTCCGCCGTGCGGATGGACCAGTTTCGACATATTTGTTCCTCGACGCTCTTTTCTGCTTCACCGCAGCCAGTCTGCGAAGGCGCACGGCAGCGGAACCGGATGTATTGTGCGCAGAGGCGGGCAGGCTCACAAGCCAGAGATTTTGATTTGCTGATAAGGCAGGCTGATTGGGTCGTTCATGGTGGAAGCCGGGTGTCTAAGAGGCCGTTTCCGAATTATCGAAACGGCCGCTAACTTTGGGGAGCAAGTGGGGATGCGCCCGAAGGTCGAGGAAATGCTCGCCAGTCTCAAGCTGGACCAGAATGCCGCTCTCGCGCGCATCTGCACGCTCATCCACGCGCTCGATGCAGACGCCACTCAGGTGGCGGAAGCCGCGCGGGTGCAGACGCTGCTGCAGGGCGCGCTCCGCCGCTTCCCCCCCCCCC
>SCTX01000139.1 GCA_004298385.1 Betaproteobacteria bacterium
GTGCACTAACCCGGAAATTAGCCGCGGGCGGCGGGTCTGGTGAGAGGTCGGCGCCGCTGCTCCATAATTGGCCGTTAACCGGTTCCGTTTCCTATGTCTCTTCACCTGGACCCCGATTTACCATGATGAACTTATATTCCGGTACTACCTGTCCCTTTTCCCAGCGCTGCCGCATCGTGCTCTACGAGAAGGGCATGGACTTTCAGATCATCGACGTCGACATGTACAACAAGCCCGAAGACATCGCGGTGATGAATCCGTACAATCGCCTGCCGGTACTGGTAGAGCGCGACCTGGTGCTGTATGAGTCGAACATCATCAACGAATACATTGACGAGCGCTTTCCGCACCCGCAGTTGATGCCGCCCGATCCGGTGATGCGCGCGCGCGCGCGCTTGCTGCTGTTCAATTTCGAAGTGGAGCTGTTCAGCCGCATCGATATCCTCGAGAACGGCACCGCCAAGCAGCAGGAAAAGGCGCGCGCGCACGTGGCCGACCGGCTGACCGAGCTGGCGCCGATCTTCGTCAAGCAGAAGTACACGCTCGGCGACGAATTCTCCATGCTCGACGTGGCGATCGCGCCATTGCTGTGGCGCCTGGATCACTACGGCGTCTCCCTGGGCAAGCCGGCCGCGCCGCTGATGAAATACGCCGAGCGCCTGTTCTCGCGCCCGGCCTTCATCGAGGCGCTGACGCCCTCGGAAAAGGTAATGCGCAGGTGAGCGCCCGGCGGCCATATCGGGGAGGGCGAGCGGCGCGAGATTTTCCCTGACAGATTCACATGCCCGATCCTTCGACCAAGCCTTACCTGATGCGCGCGATCTACGACTGGTGCGTGGACAACGGCTACACGCCGTATCTTACGGTAACGGTGGATTCGGCCACGCGCGTGCCGATGGAGTACGTCAAGGACGGTCAAATCGTCCTCAACATCGGGCCGATCGCCGTGGAGCGCTTCAAGCTGGGCAATGAACTGATCGAATTCTGCGCCCGCTTCAACGGTGCGGGACGCGATATCTCGATTCCTATCGGGGTGGTGTCCGCCATCTATGCGCGCGAGAACGGCCATGGCCTGTCGTTCGAGGTGATCCCCCCGGATGCGGCCGCGCCTGCCCAATCCGCGGAGGCCGCCGACAGCGACGGCCACGGCAACGAGCCCGCGCCCGAGCCGCCGCGCCCTTCGGGCAAGCCTTCGCTGCGGCGGGTAAAGTAAGAGTAGCGAACTAGTGGACAAATCAAACTGATGCGGGCAGGCTAACCGTTTACAGGTATTAGACAATCACGATCGATCCGGGTGACGGTCACCAAGAGACGCCGCTTTAGCTCAGTGGTAGAGCAATCGCCTTGTAAGCGATAGGTCGTCTGTTCAATCCAGACAAGCGGCACCAATATTCGATGCGCGGCAACGTTCTAGGCAACAAAACGCGGTTGATATCCGGTTTTCCTAATGGCTTTGACCCGGAGGGACGTTTTCGTTCTTGGCTTTGGGGAGAACGGGTCCTGCATTCGGGCGATGTGCGAGAACACGATTACTGTTGCTAAAATGACTACGAACGAAGGGGTCGTGGGTTCGAGTCCTGTCCGATGCGCCATTCAAACAAGGGCTTAGGGAAAGCTAAGGCGACATTCCCAAACCAGCGGACCGGGATAGGCGCCGCCTGTCGAACCCCGATTTCACGGTCGAGGTGGAGGCGTTCGCGGCGCTGCGGCCGGGCTGAGTCGCACCGGCGCGTCACCGCCGAGCAGCAGGAGTCCAGACACCGCGGCAAGCAGGCCCGCACCCGCATACGCAGTCGCGTAGGCGCCGCTCGCGGTGATGGCCACGGAGAAGGCCGAAGGCATCAGCATCACGCCGGCGAACATCATGCCGGCGCCAAGGCCGGTGGCTTCCGTGCGCCGCGTGCCACCCAGCCGCGCCCATTCCGCGTAGGCGATGCCGGTGAATCCGCTCGCCGTGGCGCCAGCCACCGCGCACACCAACAGCACCAGCGGCTGCGGCCATTGCGGCGCAAAACGCCCGGCGAGGATCGCCGCCACGCACATGATCACGCCCTGCGCGGCGAGGAGCACGCGCGCGCAGCGAAAGCGGTCGGCAAACCATCCCCAGATCGGCCGGCTCACCACGCCGGCCACCTGGTACACCGCGAGCGCCCGCCCGGCGGCAATCAGGTCGAACCCCGCGCGGCTGGTGAGGTGCACTGTCATGAACGCGATGAAGCACAGTTGCAGCCCCGAATAGACGACGCTCGCGAGCGCGAGCCGGCGAATGGCGCCGCTTTCGCGCAGGAGCAGGAGCGGCGCAGCCAGTCGCGGGTGCAGGATCACGCGCGTGGGGTCCCGCTCCCGGTCCCAGCGCCCGCGCGGAATCTGGATGAGCAGTACGAGCGCCGCCACCGGCGCCGCCTGCCACAGAAGTGCCTCGCGCCAGCCGAGCGCGAGCGTGAGCGGCACCATCGCGAGCCCCGCCAGCACCCCTCCGAGCGGTACGCCGATCTGCCGCAGCGACAGCACGAGGTTCATGACGCCCGGCGGCGTGCGCGGCACCAGCAGATGCGCGCTCGCCGGCGCTGTGGCGCCGTAGGCGAGGCCGAGGAGCACCGCGCCCACCGCGATCGAGGCCACGCTGCCCGCGGCGGCGGACAGCAGCATGGCAAGCGTGGCGAGAAGCACGAACTGGCTGACCCGCACGGCGCCATAGCGCACGATGAAGCCGGGCGAAAGCAGCGCCGAAAAAATACCCACGCCGTACACCGTCGAGACGAACATGCCCGAGAGCGCTCCCGGCACGCCGAGGTCCTTCGCGACGGCGGGTGCCACGGCCGGCAGGGAGTATGCCGCCATCGTCGCCAGCGACTGCGTCGCGAGCATGGCGAGCAACGGCCAGGTGGGGAAGTGCTTGCGCTCGTCGGCTGGCGGGTTCACTGACACGCGGGCGATTGTAGCGAGGCCACAATGCTACCATGCCGCGCCATGCGAACGTGCAACGCCGGGGATTCATGATCGCGAGCTTGAACTGGCCCTTGCTCGCGGCCAAGATCACCGCGGCGATCGTGATCGTTGTCACCGCGTCCGGCGCCACCGAGCGCGCGGGGCCGGCCATCTAGCGGTAGACCAGCACCGGAAGTTTGCAGTGGGTGAGCACCTTGTTGGTTTCGCTGCCGATCAACAGCCCGGCGATGCCGCTGCGGCCGTGGGACGCCATGAAAATCAGGTCGCACTTGTTCGCCTTCGCGGCCTTGATGATCGCTTGATAGGGCGAATCGCTGCTGGCGTACGATCCGGCGCACGGGACATCCCCCACCGCCGCCAATTTCTTGATCTGGTCCAGGTACTTGTCCGCGGTTTTCTGGATCCGCTTTTCGAATACGGAGGGCGGCACGAAATTCGCCGGTATATAGTCGCCGGCAACGTTGGGGTGATATTCCGGCGCCGCGTGGAACGCCGTAATGCGGGCGCCGTGGACCTTGGCGAAGCGCACGGCATTCTTCGCCACGCGCAAGGACAAAGTGGACCCGTCGGTCGGGACCAGGATGTGCTTGAACATGTAGTGACCCCTACTGTTGAAAAGAAGCTGCGATGATAGCCGTCGTCGGGGCGCGGCGGATTCGCGCTGCGCCCCGTCGTGTCTTAAGCGGCGGCGAGTTGCCGCCAGGCAAGCCCGTGCTGGAACTGCGAGCGCTGCTTGCGTACACGCATGCTGCCGTTGGCGCCGCGCCGGGCCGCGGCTGGCGCGGGGGGCGGCGCGATGCTTGCCGCAATGCCCGCAGCCGGGTCGATCACGCCGCGCAAAGCGTCGGCGTCCACGATATCGATGCTTCTTTGATGCACCTGGATGATGCCCGCGGCATTCAATGTCGAAAGCGCCCGGCTTACCGTTTCGAGCTTCAGGCCGAGGTAGCTGCCGATCTCCTGGCGCGTCATGCGCAGATTGAAGGAGCAACGCGAATATCCCGATGCGCCTAGCCGGGCCGACAGGGCGAGCAGAAATGCGGCAACCCTGCCTTCCGCGCCTAAGGTGCCCAGAGTCCAGGCCATGTTCTGCACGCGCACGAGTTCGCGGCTCAGGACGCGATACAGCAACGGTTCCAGCCGGGGGCATTCGAATATCAGCCGCGCGAAGCTCGCGAACGGCATGATCGCAACTTCGCTGGTATCGAGCGACACGGCGGTGGAGCCGTAGTGGCCGCTGTCGATGCCATCGGCGCCCATCAGATCTCCGCTCATCGGAAATCCGAGCACCTGTTCGCTGCCGGAAAAATCGGTGTAGACGGTCTTGAAGCAGCCGGAACGGACGACGTAGAGGGAATGGAATTTGTCGCCCGCGCGCATCAGCGACTCGCCTTCGCGCACCCTGCGCAGGGCGAATGCCGTCCGCGCAAGCCATGTCTCGTCCGGACAGTCGATATGCAGCAAGCGGGTAAGGTCGCGCACCGATAGATTGGCTCCGTCGTGGTTTTGTACCGGCGTCGTTTCATTGTCCAAGACGCCCGGTTCGAGTGCATCATAATGCGACATTGCGTTGCTCATGTTCTGCTCCGTTATCTTGATTGGCGAGTTTGCATCTATTGACCCGAGGCGGCGCCACCGGGGCAGCGAGTCCACCCCCGGACAATTTCCCGGATGCGCGGGAAATCCGAAGACTTGTCGAGAAAATATTCCGCGCCTGCGGCCATGCAGGCGCGGCGGTGCTGATCGGTCGCGTAATTGGTGAGCACCGCGACGTGCAGCGCGGGCGAGATTGGACGCACGGCCTTGAGCACGTCCAGACCGCTCCCGTCCTCCAACTGCAGGTCCAGAATCACGGCGCTGGGATAGGTGGAGCGAATGCCGTCGATCGCTGCGCCGACCGTGCCCGCTTCGCCCACGAGTTCGGCGCCGCTGATCGCCTGGATGGTGGCCGCCAGGCGCGCGCGGACCGCCGTCGAGTCTTCGACGAGGAAGACCTTCAGTGGCGCCGCTTGCTGTGTCGAATCCATGCGTGTCGGTGGCTAAGGAAGATGTTGTTTGTCTGTTGCCGCGCGGCCACCACTGGCCCCCGCCGCGCGGCAATCGGGTAACAGGGTTAGTTGTTTTTGTTGAAGCAAGTATGGAATACGACTGTTGCCCGGCGCCATAGGCGCAGGCTGAAACCAGGCATCGGAATTGCCGGTATCGGCGTAGGGCGGCGCCTACGCCCAGGGGGCGGTGGCGGCTAGATGTCGCGTGCGTCGACGAGCTGGTGCGCCACGGCGTAGCGCACCAAGTCGGCCACGCTGTTCATTCCCATTTTTTCCAGGATGCGCGCCTTGTGCGTGCTCACGGTCTTGCCGCTCAAATGCAGGCGCGCGGCAATTGCGGAGACGCTGCCGCCCGAAACCAGTTGGCTGAATACCTCGTATTCCCGGTCAGACAGCGTTTGGTGGGGCAGGTCGGTCGCCTGCGGCCTGAGCGTTAGCGCGAGTTGCTCGGCCACGCCGGGGCTGATGTACAGCCCGCCATCGGCGACCTTGCGGATTGCGGCGACCAGCAGCGCCGAGGCGCTTTCCTTGGTCACGTAGCCGGAGGCGCCGGCGCGGATTGCGCGCACCGCGTACTGCTCCTCCTGGTGCATCGACAGCACCAGCACCGCGAGATCGGGGCGCGTGGTTTTCACCCACTTGATCAGCTCGATGCCGCTTTTTCCAGGCATCGACAGGTCGAGCAGCAACAGGTCGAAGCCGCCCTCGCGCACCCGTGCCATGACCTCGTCCCCGCTCACCGCTTCGCCCGCCACCTCGATTTTCGGGTCGCTCTGGAGAATGCGGCGCAGGCCGTCGCGCACGATGGCATGATCGTCGGCGATGAGAATGCGCGTCATGCCGCGGCCTCCGCGCCGGCCGCGGCGAGCGGGACGCGCACGCGCACTTCGCTGCCCCGGCCGCGTTCACCCTTGATCGCGACCTCGCCGCCGAGCAGCGATACGCGCTCGCGTATGCCGAGGAGCCCGAAGGTGCCGCGCTTGTCCTGGTCGGCCGCCTCGATGCCGCGGCCATTGTCCCGGACCAGGAGCTGGACCCAGTCGCCGTCGCGCTCCAGGCGGATCTCCGCCGTGGTCGCCTGCGCATATTTGGCCACGTTGGTGAGCGATTCCTGGGTGATGCGGTACAGGGCCGAGGCGATCGGTTCGGACACCCGCGCCACGGTCTCGTCTATGACCAAGTCGGTGGCGATGCCGGTGTGCTGCGAAAAATTGCGCGTCAGCCAGTCAAGCGCCGCAGCCAGGCCCAGGTCGTCGAGCATCAGGGGACGCAGATCGGCGGCGATGCGGCGCGTGGCTGCGATGGTGCCGTCGAGCAGCGCGTGCATCGCCTGGGTGCGTTCGGACAACTCCGCCCGGCCAGGCGGCAAATCGGAGCGCAGCGACTCCAGGTCCATCTTGAGCGCGGTGAGAGATTGGCCGAGCTCGTCATGCAGCTCGCGTGCGGTACGGCGGCGCTCCGCCTCCAGGGCTTCGTTGGCGGCCTTGGACATTCGGCGCAGATCCTCCCGCGAGCGCTTGATTTCCTGCTCGGCGCGCCTGCGTTCGGTGATGTCGCGATGAAATGCGAGCACGTACTGTTTTCCGTCGATCTCGATCGCGGACGCGGCAACGTCCAGCGGCACTATATGGCCGTCCTTGTGCCGTTGTTCCACTTCGAACCCCAGGGTCTCCCCCGCCAGTACCCGCCTGAACCTCTCGGGCGCAAGCGCCTGTGTTTCCGGGGTATCCAAGTCGCGCAGATTCATCTTGAGCATTTCGTCAATGGCGTAGCCGTGCATGCGCGCGAAAGAGTCATTGACGTCGACTAGATTCTCCTGCGTGTCCAGCAACAGTATCCCGTCCGTCGCCTTGCTGAACAAGGTGCGGTAGCGTCGCTCGTTCTCGCGCAGCGTGGTCTCTATTTGCCTGCGTTCGGTCACGTCGCGCAGGATCACGATGTACAGGTCCGCGCCATGCAACTGCACTTGGGACGTCGAGGCGTCGATCGGAAATTCGGCGCCGCCCGCGCGCAGCCCGGTGAGCGCGAGATGCTGTCCCAGCTTGCGTACGGGCGCGCCTTCGGCGTCGAACTCGGCGCGGTACCCGGGCTGCGGTTCCAGCAACTGCCCGCGAATGAAACGGGCGATGTCGGCGCCTATCGCCTCGGCGCTCGAGCAGCGGAAGATTTGCCGCGCGGCGGCGTTGAACAGCACTATGCGCTGGTGCTCGTCCAGGGTGATGATCGCATCCGTCGCGGATCCGATGATCGCCTGCAGGCGTTCCTCCGACTCCGAAACGGCGGATTCCAGTTCCTCGTCGATGCGCAACTGGCGCGCCAGCGATAGCGTGATCAGGCCGAGAAAGACCGCGGTGAGCACGGCGATGGTCCCGAACAGCGCCGCGCTCCGGTACCAGGTTCGCAGAATGAAACTCACGGACGAAGTCAGGCTCACGACCAGCGGGTAGCCCTCGATCAGGCGAATCGCGCTCATCCTCTCGCCGGGAACGCCGGTGCCGGCGTGGCGAATCAGCTCGCGTCCGGCGCCGACGCCATGGGTAAACAGCGCCGAGTCACGGTAGTTGCTGGTCGCGGCGGCGATCGCCATCGGGTAGCCGGTCAGCATCAAACCGTCGCTGCGCAGCAGCCGCACCGCGCCGTCCGGCCCGAGCTCCGGCAAGCCCTGTGGCCCGAGGAAATAGGTCGGATCGACTACCGCGGTGATGACACCGAGAAGGTGTCCGTCCTTGTCGTTGAGCCCGCGGCTCAACGCAATGCCGCGCTCGCCGTCCATCTTGCCGACAACCGGCAGCGACGGCGTCGCTTGCGTCGAAGGATGATCACGGTATTTGCGGAAGAATTCGCTGATGCCGTATTGGATCGGCGGTGGAGGGTATTGTGCCGTATGGATTACCAGCTTGCCGCTCGCGCCGGCTAGAATGAGCGCGCTGATGTACGGCGCATGCGCAATGGTCTTGCGCATTTGCTGATGCAGTTCTCTGGACGGCGTGAGCTGATCCCGCCCGCCGGTTCTTTGCGCATCCTCCGCGGCGGTGCGAAGAATGGCGTCGATGCTGTGCGTCGACCTCAACGTTTGCTCTGCCAGGATCCGGGCCATGCCGAGCAGTTGGTCCTCGGCCCGCTGGATCGCGTCTACGCGCATGCGCCATAGGCTGAGCGCGGTGCCGCCGAAGATCGCCACCACCGCCAGGACGCCAAGACCGAGCACGAACTGGCGCAGGCGCCGCGCGCGCACTGACGGCGGCAGAGCACTTGCGTGCGGGTTTGGCTGGGCCGGCTCTTGCTGCAAATGAAACCCCTTCGTTGCCGCTCCAGTATAAAAGAGATTGCCCGCCGGCGCGTCGGATTATATGGAAATCACCGCTTCCACGCGGTCGATCGATCAGCTATGACCATAATCAAAGGGTCGGGCGTGCCGGCGATTCATACTTCCGTCATCGCCGGTGTAGATGCAACAACAAAATCATAGGGGGAAGACATGAACGTCGGGGAAATCTGCAGCAGGGTCGTCGTCATCGCCGAGATCGGCACGCCGGTGCAGCAGGCGGCCAAACGCATGCGCGACCATCATATCGGAGCCTTGGTGGTGACCGAGGGCGGCGCCGAGGCGCGCCGCCCGGTCGGGGTCGTAACCGACCGCGACATGGTGGTGCAGGTGGTGGCCGCGGACGTGGACTATCGCACGCTCACCGTCGGCGACATCATGTCGGAGCGGCTGTCGACCATCAAGGAAACCGCGAACTTGTTCGAAGCCGTTGCGCAAATGCGCAGCGGCGGCGTGCGCCGCCTGGTGGTCGTCGACGCGAACGGGCATCTGCTGGGCATCGTCGCCATGGACGACCTGATCTCGGTCCTGGCCGAGGAAATGTCCGCGCTGGCGCAGGCGATCCGCGTGGAGCAGAAGCGCGAAACCCAAAGACGGCCCTAGGAATCACGCTGATGATCAGAAACAAGCCGCTGCGCCGCGGTCTCGGCGCATTGCTGGTGTTGCTGGGTGCATTGCTGATCTGGCTGCCCTACGATCTGGCCAGCGGCATCGTGCTGGTGATCGCCGGCGCCGTGCTGGAACTGGTCGGCATCACACTCGAGAAAAGCGATAAACAGGGCTGAAGATTGTGCTTGCCTTCAGGCAGCGTCTTTTTTGACCATTATCAACAAGGCCGCAGCTTTTGTCGTTAGGCTGAACTCCTACCCTTAACAGGAGGGCTCAATGGGCGCCAAATCAAAGTCCGGCAAGGCCCGCTCCGCGGCGCGCAAGCCCGCGGCCAAGCCGCCAGCCAGGCGGGCGCGCGCAACGGCCCGGGCGCCCGACGCCTGGGAGCAAACCGCGCAAATGCCCGACGAACGCGATGACGAGATCGACTGTCAGCGCATCGTCCAAGGCGAAGGTGGCAGAAACCTCCCTTCGTATTACGACGATTACAACTGAGCTGTCGCGGGCCGAGGGGGGCTGGAGCAATGCACAATCCGGTAGAGATCGTTTTGCGCGGCATACCGCAATCCGGCGCGCTGGAACGCTACATCGGGGAACAGGCGGACAGGCTAGACCGGGAATTCGCCCGCATTTTCACCTG
>SCTX01000140.1 GCA_004298385.1 Betaproteobacteria bacterium
CCGAATCGTTCACCACCACCATGACCCGCGCCCCGCTGACGAAGCCGATGCCGGCTATGATCGCGCTGCCCGGCACGCTCGAGGCGGGATCCGGATTTTCGATACCGCAATAGCCGGCCAGGCTCATCAGTTCGAGAAAGGGCGCTCCCCGGTCGAGCAGCCGCGCAAGCCGCTCGCGCGGCAACAACTGCCCGCGTTTGGCGAAGCGCGAGGCGGATTTCTCCGAGGCCTGCACCGCGCGCTGTTCAAGCGCGCGAACCGTCCGCGCGAGATCGATCATGGCGGCGCGGTTGGTCCGGAAACTCTCAGCACTGGTGTCGACGGTGGATTCGAATACCTGCATGTCCGATTCAGAAAAAGTTGTTGCGCGGCTCGCCGGAGCTTGCCAAATATTAAAGCGTATGTATTAATATGTCAAAGTAAATCCACCAGTGTAGCGGGAGGAAATTACTCGTCCGGTTCCGTAACACGTAATGTATCCTGTTTTTGGGGGAAGGTATGCAAAGCCGCGGAAGCCGGGCGCATTGTTTACAGGATACGTGGAAGACGAGATTCGAAAAAGCGCATACGGGCTGGTGCGGAAAGCGCCTGACGTGGGGGCGAGCGAGCGCGCCTTTGGGCGATGAAAGCGGGCTTCTACGATCTCGATCGTTCGCAGGACGTCTTATTAGCCGGGATCCGATTCAAGTTGACGAGCGCACCGGGAAAGAGGGATATTACCCTCGTTCCATGTTCAAAACTATAGAAAAGAAACGCACACCATGACCATCGATTGCGACAAGATCATGGCGGTGGTGGAACCGCTAGAGAGCTACCGCTTGGACGCTGCGGCGATCCATCTGCGTGCGCACTTGGCCGGTTACAAAGCGCCGCGCAGCGTGGAAATCCGGCGCGATCTGCCGCGCGAGGATTCGGGGAAGATCTTCAAGCGCCGCCTGCGCGACTCTCAATGGCTTGTCGCCGGTCGCACGATCTGATGCGTGAATGGAATCGATCGCGGTGACCAGCCTTATTGCATTGTGGCAAGTTGGTATTTCTAACTACTTCTACAGGAGATGGAACAATCATGGCTAATAGCCTTCAGGACAAAGTCGTTGTGGTTACCGGCGCGGGACGAGGCATCGGCCGCGAAATCGCGATCCTCGCGGCGCGCGAAGGCGCGAAGGTGGTGGTAAACGATCTGGGTGCGGGCGCGGACGGTGAAGGCAGCAAGGATGCCTCGCCCGCCGAGGAAGTGGTCGCGGCGATCCGCAAGGAAGGCGGCGTCGCCGTCGTCAATACCGACAGCGTCGCCGAGTCCTCGGGCGCGGTGAACATCATCAAGACCGCGGTGGACAATTTCGGTCGCATCGACAGCGTGATCAACAACGCGGGCATATTGCGCGACCGCATTTTCCACAAGATGAGCGTGGTCGACTTCGAGCTGGTGATCAAGGTTCACCTGATGGGAACGTTCTACGTCTCGCGCGCGGCGGCGAATTATTTCCGCGACCAGGAAAGCGGCAGTTACGTGCATTTCACCTCCACTGCGGGCCTGATAGGCAACTTCGGCCAGGCCAACTATATGGCCGCCAAACTGGGCATCATCGGCCTATCAAAATCGATCGCCCTGGACCTGGGCCGTTACAACGTGCGCTCCAACTGCGTTTCCCCCTTCGCCTGGAGCCGGCTGATCGGCACCATCCCCACTGAGACCGACGCCGAAAAAGAGCGCGTCGCGCGCATCAAGGCGATGGGACCTGAAAAAATCGCGCCGCTGACGGTGTTTCTGGCGAGCGACCTTGCAAAAGGCGTGACCGGGCAGATTTTCGGCGCGCGCATGAACGAGATTTTTCTGTTCAGCCAATCGCGCCCGATTCGCTCCGTGCACCGCAGCGAAGGCTGGACCCCGCAGAGCATCGCCGAGCACGCGCTGCCGGCGATGAAAACTTCGTTTTATCCGCTCGACCGCTCGGCCGATATTTTCTGCTGGGATCCAATCTAGGTTTACGCTGCGCCGACAGCCTCTCCGGGAGCTATGCAGACAGCGCGATCAAGATAGGATTCAGATGTGTCAATGCAAATCCACCGGTCCGAACGGAATCTCGTGCTAAAATCGCGTCCCCACCCACCGCCCGCCGCGGGCGTCCGCCCGGCGCGCTCCGAGCGAACGCGCCTCGAACTTCTGCTGGCGGCCGAAAAACTGTTGGCGCTGCACGGACTGAGAGGCGTATCGCTGCGCCAGGTCGTTGCGGCGACGCAGCAACGCAACATCTCCACCGTTCATTACCACTTCGGCTCGCGCGAGGCTTTGGTCTACGCGATTTGCGACTTGCGCATGCCGGCGATCGAAAAAGCGCGCGCTGCGCGCATCGCGCGCTTCATCGAAAGTCCGCCGGCGCGCGCGCTTCGCGTGCGCGAACTCGTCCACATCCTGGTCGAGCCCACCGCCCAGCCGGTCATGGCGAGCCGCGGACGTAGCCATTTTCGCCGCCTGCTCGCTCACAGCTTCGTGAGCGATGGAATGGACCTGCGCGGCTACATCGCCGGAAGGTATGATCTCGGCATCCAGCAGACGGCAGACCTAATGCGGAAGGAGCTCCCGCATCTGTCGCGCGCGACGTTCGGTACCCGCTGGACGCTGCTCATCCGCTCGATGACCTATTTGCTCGCCAACCTGGAGACGCGGGCGGAACTCCTGTCCTGGCGCAAGGCGAAGAAAATGCTGGATGGTGAAATCGACGCGATGGCGACCGCGTTCGCGGGATTTTTTGCCGCGCCGGATAACTGCAACAAGGACGCACGCCGGCGCTCAAGGGCGCCGGCAACGCGCAAACCAACCAAAGGCGATGTGGTTCAAGAGGAAAAACGACTGGGAAAATCAATCCCGTTCTTGTCTCGCATTTCCGCCGGTCGCGGCGTTGCAGGACCGAGCGGTAAAACGAATAGGAAAAAACGCATTCAGGGCCGGGTGCAGACCCGCCTGGAAGTGCCGGTTTGGACGGATTCATATGCATGATTTCCCCAAGCGGGTCCTGATGCGCGAGGAAGGTGCGCGGGAGGGATTTCAGTCGGAGAGCAGGATCATTCCCACCGAGGAGAAGGTACGCCTGATCGACGCGCTCTCTGGGACGGGCGTGCGCTTGATGCAGGTCGCCTCTTTCGTTCACCCCAAGTGGGTGCCGCAAATGGCCGACGCTGAAGAGGTGGTCGCCAGGATAACGATGGTCCCGGGAGTGCGCTACTTTGGGGCATACCTGAACGAACAGGGCCTAGAACGGGCTCTCGCCACTAGGCGCCTGAGACAGTATGGAGTCCTGACGCAATACTGCTCAGAAACCTATGCCAAGAAAAACGTCAACCGCAGCAACCAGGAAATTGTTGCGACATTCCCGCATCTTTGCCAGCGGTACCGCGAACTCGGCCTCGATATCTACGGCATCATCATTGCGGCTTTTGGCAGCAATTACGACGGCGAGGTCCCGCTATCGGCGGTGCTGGCAACGGTGGACCAATTCGTTCGCACGGCGGCAGAGCAAAAAATCCGATATGAACGCATAGTGTTGGCTGATTCCTTCGGCTGGGCAAACCCTGGACAGATCATAAGGGTGGTCGGAGCCGTGCGGGAGCGGTACCCGGACCTGTACGTCGGCCTGCATCTCCATGACACCCGTGGTACCGGCATGGCCAACCTCTACGCCGCCCTAAGCGTGGGAGTCGGCTATTTTGATACGGCCATCGGCGGAATGGGCGGCAGCCCATTTGCCAAGGGCGCCGCCGGCAATATACCGACCGAGGATGCAGCTTTTCTATGCGAGGAGTTGGGGATCGATACCGGGCTGGACCTGGATAGGCTGATCGAGTGCGTCCAGATGGCCGAGGCCATTGTGGGCCACCCGCTCCCTGGCAAACTCGCACGTGGTGGAAGCCTGACGGCCTTTCGCAGGCGCTGAAGCCTGCGCTTACCAAGAGGAATCGGCAATATGGAGAAGCGAAGGCTTACCAAGGAAGAAATCGCACTGTGCATTGCCCGGGAGATTTCTGAAGGCGCCTGTGTCAACTTGGGCATTGGTATTCCAACCCTGGTGGCCCGGTACCTCGCCGGGGAACGGGAGGTAATGGTGCACTCGGAGAACGGCATCATCGGCATGGGGCCACCGGCAGCCCCCGATGAGGTTGACCTGGATATCGTCGATGCCGGCAAGCGGCCGGTGACGCTGGTTAAGGGAGCCGCCATCATTGACCATGCCACTTCGTTTGCCCTGGTACGGGGCGGGCATCTCGACCTGGCGGTGCTGGGAGCCCTTCAGGTTTCAGAGCATGGCGATATCGCCAACTGGCGGATCCCGGGCGATGCCGTGCCCGGCGTGGGTGGAGCCATGGACCTTTGCGCCGGCGCCAAGCGCCTTGTAGTAGCCATGACCCACACAGACCGCGGCGGAGAGCCCAAGATCGTGGCCGAATGCACCTATCCCTTGACCGCCAGGCGCAAGGTCTGCACCATTTACACCGACCTCGCTGTGATCGATGTGGGCCCCGACGGGCTACACCTGCGGGAGATCGCGCCCGGGTGGACTGCCGGGGAACTGCGGCAGCTGACTGGAGCCCCCCTGCACGTCGAAGAGCCCGTGCCGGTAATCGCCCTGCATGGAGGGGCGGTATCGTGATCAACAAGGTCGTCGAAAGCGCCATGACCGCAGTGGCCGATGTACGCAGCGGGTCGACAATTTTGGTGGGCGGGTTCGGCGAGGCCGGTTCTCCGGCGACCCTGTTGCAAGCGCTGATCGAGCAGGGCGCCACCGACCTTACCATGGTATCCAACAACGTGGGTTACGACGACTACGGCCTGGCCGCCCTGATTGCACGGGGCCGGGTGCGCAAGATGATCTGCGCTTTCCCGAACTATGCGGCGGGTATCGCCTTCCGCAACCGGTACCTTGCGGGTCAGATCGAACTGGAGCTGGTGCCCCAGGGTACTCTGGTCGAACGCATGAGGGCCGCCGGCGCAGGGCTGGGGGGATTTTTCACCCCCACGGGCGCTGAAACCGAACTCTCTGCAGGCAAGGAAACCCGGGTGATTGACGGCGTGGTCCAGGTCCTCGAGCGCCCCCTGAAAGGCGACTATGCCCTGATTCGAGGCAAAGTGGCCGACCGTTGGGGCAACTTGACCTATTGGCGGGCCCAACGCAACTTCAACCCGATCATGGCAATGGCAGCGACTACCACGATTGCAGAGGTGAGTGAAATCGTGCCCCTGGGCGCCATCGACCCGGACGTCATAATTACCCCCGGGCCCTTTATCCACCGGGTTACGGTCTGCCCCCGCTATAACCCGACCTGAGACCATGTTGAATGGATGATCCGAAGCACAATCTCTTCGCGATTGGCGATCAGGACGGTATCGAAGGGCCACCGCTTCATGCCACTTCGCCCCAGTCCGGTTTGCGCTTATCGCGGAACGCGGCGGCGCCTTCCCGGCCCTCCGGGCCGCGCACAGCCTTGACGAAGCTGCGGGCGGCGATGTCGAGATGCTCCTCAATTCCCACCGTACCCACGAGGTTGATCAGCATTTTGGTCTCCGCCAAGGCCTCTGGGGCGCACCGGGCCATTCGGTCAAGGACTCCGGCGAGGGCAGCGTTCAGCACCGCCACGTCGGCGCATACCTCGTGAACGAGTCCGATGGCGGCCGCCTCAAGGCCATCGATCGGAGCGGCGGTGAGCGCGAGGCGGCGCGCCTGGGACTGGCCGATGCGGCGGGTGATAAACGGCGAGATTTGCGCCGGCGGGATGCCGAGGGTGACTTCCGGCATGCGGAAGCGCGCATCCGCCGCGGCAAAGGCGATGTCCGAAACGCAGACCATGCCAAATCCCCCTCCCATCGCTGCGCCTTCGACGACGGCGATCACCGCCTGCGGCGCCCGGTCGATCTGGGTCAGGATGCGGCCGCCCATGCGGTTGCGCGCGAACATGGGATCCTCGCCCCCTTCTACCGGCAAGGCGATGGTGGCGCGCTCTTTCATGTCGCCGCCGGCGCAGAAGAATCCTCCAGCGCCACGCAGCACCACCGCGCGGATTGAGCGATCGTTCTCGATCGCCGAAAAGACACCGCTGATCTCGCGCCACATGCGCTCGTTGAGCGCGTTCCTGACTTCAGGTCGATTGAAAGTGAGGTGCAGGCACCAGCCGTCGAGACGCAGCGCCAGGGTTTCGCAGGCTGGAATCACGGCGCTCATTTGCGCCCGCCTGGCAGGATCCCCAGCTCCTTGCAAATGATGGCCATCTGCACCTCGTTGGCGCCGCCGCCAATGGCGAGAAGGCGGCTGTCGCGCAGCATGCGCGAGACACGTGACTCCCACAGGAAATCGGCGCGACCCCAGAACTGCAGGCACCAATCGGGAATTTTCCGGACCAACCGACCGACGAGGAGCTTTGCCTGAGTGGTCATTAACTTAACGTCCTCACCTCGCACATAGCGGGCTACGGCGTCGTAGGTCATCGACCGGAGCGCTTGCACGTCGGCTGACATCTCGGTCAGATGATAGTGAATCCATTGGTTGTCGAGCAGCGGCTTGCCGAAGGCGACGCGGTCGCGGGTATATTCAATAGTAATATCGATCAGTTCCTGCATCTGAGTGATAGTGCGGGTGGCGCCGAACAGCCGCTCTTCCTGGAACTGCTCCATCCAACACGGAGGTGTTCTACGCCCCCTACTCCCTCCCACTGCAACAGTTAAGCGAAAGAAATTTGATTGTATTGCTGAACTCGCACGCGATCATAGCGTAGCGTGTGAACGATGACAGCGATCTTGGTAATACTACCACGGTAGATTTGTTCTAACACGATGCGTATGGATGCGTATGGGTGTGATCCAAACTGATGTGGCTAAGCTGCCGTATCGAACGAAGATGAAAGGGCAGAACGGAATCAAAGCAGGCTGCATGATCAGCATTTCACATAAGTTTGAATCGCACCCTTCAGAATAGACTTCTTTGACATGCGGCTCGTAGCCACAGATAATGAACAGTCAGTCATTATGGGTCTGGGTGCGGTCGGCCCCGTTGGCCACGGGGTGTCGCGCGGTGTCGCGCGCGTGGGGATGCGACCAGGCGAATGTCGCAAAGTGGCCGACAGTCCACTGCCGAACTCCGTACAACCGCCAAGGAGACTACCGCATGAGCACGTCTGTACAGATGACGCCGCCGCAAACCTCGAAAAAGCCGGTCCCGCCGGCGCAGAAAGAGCATGCGATGCTGCTGCAAAAGGAAATGATCGCCCGCAACTATCACGAACTCGCCAGCGCGCACGAGCGCGGCAAGAAGGTCTCCGCCACCTTCATCTCCGGCAATCTGAACGA
>SCTX01000141.1 GCA_004298385.1 Betaproteobacteria bacterium
ACTCGTGACCATGGAAGATTTGCATATTTCGCCCGAGGGCGGAGCGATCAAGGACGTGCTCGACGGCTTCTATGACGCCGATGGCACTATTCCCTGCCAGATCGACGGTGGTCTCAAATGCTTCGGCCACCCGATCGGCGCGTCGGGCTTGCGCATGATTTACGAGATGTATCTGCAACTGCTCGGCCGCGCGGGTCAGCGCCAACGCAAACAGCCTCCAGTGTTCGGCTTGACCATGAACTTGGGCGGTTTTCCGCATCAGAACGTCGTCTCCATCGGCATCGTCGGGCGCCACGGCGCGTGAGCATGGTGGCCGGCTATGCCGGCGAGCGCGGGATTTAGGACCGCCGCGCTTAGTTTAGGACATCCTAGCCGCGATCGAGCGCGGCTAGGGCTGGGTATTATCCGGCCAAAGACTGCAGGACAATTTTTTCCGCAAGCTTCAGGAGCGCACTATGACGGACATGATGAAAGACAAGGTGGTGGTGGTGACCGGCTCGGGCGGCGGTATCGGCCGCGAAATTGCGCTGTTGATGGCCGCCGAAGGCGCAAAGGTCGTGGTGAACGACATCGGCTCCTCCGTCAGCGGCGAAGGCAAGGACACCGGACCGGCGCAAAAGGTGGCGGACGAAATCCGTGCCAAGGGCGGTCAGGCGGTTGCCAACAGCGACAGCGTGGCCACCTGGCTGAGCGCCAATGCCATCATCAAGACCGCGATCGACAAATTCGGCCGCATCGACTGCGTGGTCAATAACGCCGGCATCCTGCGCGATCGAATGTTTTTCAAAATGAACCCGGAGGAATGGCAAGCGGTGATCGATGTGCACCTGAACGGCGCATTCTTCGTCAGCCGCGCCGCGGCAACCTATTTCAAAGAGCAGGAGTCCGGCGCCTACGTGCACATGACCTCGACCACGGGACTGATCGGCAACATCGGTCAGGCCAACTACGGCGCCGCCAAACTCGGCATCACCTCGCTCTCGAAGATCATCGCCATGGACATGGCGCGCTATCACGTGCGCTCCAATTGCATCTCGCCTTTCGCCTGGAGCCGCATGGTCGGCTCCATCCCGGCCGACACCCCCGAGGCCAAGGCTCGCGTCGACAGGCTCAAGACCATGGAAGCTTCCAAGATCGCGCCCATGGCGGTGTTCCTGGGCAGCGATGCCGCCAAAGACGTAAGCGCACAGATATTCGGCGTGCGCGCCAACGAAATCTTCCTCATGAGCCAGCCGCGCCCCTTGCGCTCGGTGCATCGCGACGGCGGCTGGACGCCGCAGAGCATCGCCGAGCATGCGATTCCCGCAATGAAGGCGGGTTTCTACGGCCTCGACCGTTCACAGGACGTGTTCAACTGGGATCCGATCTAGACGCAGGGGCGGCAGCATATTGTTTCGTTCCTGCGCCCTCGATCTGTTTCGTTCCCGCGTCCTCGATCGCGATGCCGTGGTGTTCAACAACAGCGTCGCCACGATCAAAGCATGATCCAGAGCGAGCGGGGACGATTGCGCGACGACGATGCCGCGCAGTCCCGCCGCTTCGCACCGGACCGCATTATTAACCCAAGCGTATAAGGAACCCACATGCCCGGCCCGCTTTCGCATATCCGCGTGCTCGATCTATCCCGCGTCCTCGCCGGACCCTGGGCCTCGCAGAACCTGGCCGACCTCGGCGCCGAGGTGATCAAGGTCGAACGTCCCGGCGCGGGGGACGACACGCGCGGCTGGGGGCCGCCCTGGTTCAAGGACCGGGACGGCAAGGACACGCGCGATTCGTCCTACTATCTCTCATGCAACCGCGGGAAGAAATCCATCACCTTGGACATATCCAGGCCGGAGGGCCAGCAAGTCGTGCGCGGGCTTGCGGCGAAGTGCGACGTCCTGCTCGAGAACTACAAAGTCGGCACGTTGGCGCGCTATGGCTTGGGCTACGAGCAGTTGCGCGAAATCAATCCGCGCCTGATCTATTGCTCCATCACCGGTTTCGGCCAGTCCGGTCCTTATGCGCCGCGTCCGGGCTACGACTTCGTGTTCCAGGGCATGGGCGGACTGATGAGCATCACCGGCGAGCGCGACGAGCTGCCCGGCGGCGGGCCGATGAAAGTCGGCATCGCCATCGCCGACATACTCACCGGCATGTACGCGAGCCTGGCGATCACCGCCGCCATCGCCCATTGCGAGCGCGGCGGCGGCGGCCAGTACATCGACATGGCCCTGCTCGATTGCATGGTCGCTTTCAATGCCAACCAGATCTGCGGCTACCTCGTCTCGGGCAATATCCCCAAACGCGCCGGCAATGCCCATCTCAACGCCGTGCCCTACCAGCTATTCCCGTGCAAGGACGGCCACATCATTCTGGCCGTCGGCAACGACAGCCAGTTCGCCAGCTTGTGCAAGGTGGCCGGCCGGCCCGAACTGGCCGAGGATGAGCGCTTCCGGCTGATGTCCGGGCGCATCGTCAACCGCGATACGCTGATTCCGCTCATCGCGGAGATCATGCGCACGCGCGGCATGCACGAGTGGATCGAGGCGCTCGAGGGCGCCAACGTCCCTTGCGGCCCGATCAATAACATGCGACAGGTATTCGAGGATCCGCAGGTGCAGCACCGCGGACTGAAAGTCGAAATCCCTACCCCCGCGGGCGTCCCCTGCCAGACGGTGGCAAGTCCGATGCGCTTTTCCGAGACGCCAGTGGAATACTCGTTACCACCGCCGACACTGGGCCAGCACACGCAAGAGATTTTGCAGAGCCTGCTCGGCATGGACCGGCGGGCGGTGGATGCGCTCGCCGCGAAAGGCATCCTCTGAGCCATGGAGGCGATGGACGAACGGTCCTACGCCGGCCTGAACGTGCTCGGGATGGTCGGCGCGCACGGTCTATGCGAGGGTGGCCAACCGGGCCACGTCAAGAGCGCCCAGTGTTACAACGGGTGTTAAGTTAAGTCGCGTACTTTACCGAGCGTATTTCGGTAATCGGCAGCATGGCTATGTCGCGCAGCTTCTCGTAGCGCTCGCAGCTCAAATCAACCATCGAGCCTAGCTGCGAGTAGGACGAAGCGACAAAATGCTCCTGGCCGTCCTCGCCCTTGCGCGTAATGCCGAAATCCACGGTGGCGCGTTTTTGATGCGCCAGTTTGCTCAACAGGTTCTTGGTGGCCCAGATCGTGCCGAAGCGCGCGAATTCGCTCAGGCGGGAAGCATGGTTGATGGTGTCCCCCAGCACGGCGAATTCCACACTGGTTGCGGTCTGAAACGTGCCCAGCCACTCCTGGCCCTCGTGTAACCCGGTGTTCAAATACAGTTCGTTGAGCCAGTTCTTGCGCAGTTGCCACTTCTTGCTGATTTTCCTGACTTCCGCTTTCAGTTCCTGCGCGCACGCGAGCGCGTTGAAAATGTAGTCGCTGTCGGGTTGCGGAAAAAAATAATAGACCATGCCGTCGCCCACGTGCTTGCCGTAGGTCCCGTAGTATTTCCTGAATATCGGGCCCATCGTGGTCCAGATCTCGTTGATCAGATCGAAGTACTCCTCCGGCGGCAGCTCCGAGCAGATCTTCACCGAGTTCTGCAGGTCCGCGACCAGGACCGCAAGCGGCGTGAGGACCGGCAGGCGTTTGCGCATCAGGTCGCGGATCACGGCGTCCCTTTGGCTCAGAAAATCCAGCAGCGTCGAGTTGTATTGCTGCACCGGGACGTAGACGACGAATATCCCTTCCCGGAAAAACGAGGCAAACACGCGCCAGTTTTCGACCGCGCCGGCTTCGCCGGTCAGTTCCACCGAAAAATCGAGGATCGCCTTGCGCTCGGCGGTGACGACCGATTCGTCGTAAAGCCGTTCCGCGAGCGCGAGCGATTCCTGGTCCAGGCCGCGCAGCAGCCCGAGGACGCTGCCCTTGGCCAGGCGGTTCTTGGCCAGAGTGAGGTGGATGCGCAGCAGCTCCGAGCGGAAATACGAGGATTGCTCAGCCGGCGCCTGGAGCAGCAGGAGGAACAGGTTGCGCGCTTCGCTGTGCGCCGGCAGCGTGTCCAGGCCAAAAAGCAGACGCTTGCGGGCAGCGTCGTTATACCAGGTCAACTCGAAGTTGTAGTTCACCATGTAGGCCGGGTGGGGAACATCCTCCAGCGTCAGGCGCAGGGCGCGCCGGTTGTCGGTCACCGGTTCGTGCGCTAGCACCGCGGGCGCGGCATCGGGCTCGGTGAACTCCGGCAACACCGCCGCGGGCTCGCGCCCTCCTCGAGCAATGCCTATGCGAGCAACTATCTCCGCCATCGCTACCCCCTCTTTTTTCAATCGCTGGACTTCTTCTATCCGGCTTGTGGTCTCGTCGGGAAAGTACCCCATCAACTTGGCATCGCCTTCTTCCGGCTGCGGCTGCTTCAATATCGGCTTAGACAGTATTCCTAACTTAATGTAATTGTTTAGTGTAGCCCTTGAAATGCCTGTTTGTTCAATAATATCTTTACTTGATTTCATTCTGATTGAAACGCATTCCAAACAAAAAATACGCATCTTCCCCTTGAAATTTATACTGTCTAACTTATAACTTAGACAATTGTATAATATTTGTCAAGCACTATTTGGACAGCAAGGGATCAGGATAGTCGAATGGCGCTCTGCTCAAAGCGCAAACAGGAAGGACGCCCTGCTCTCCCCTGCCAGCCCGAATAACAGTGATTTTGGTCCTCTGGCGCTCTAGTTCGGGTCGCCGTCGTTTATAGATTGATGGTTGTCAAACCTGGACGCACCGCGCCGCGTTAGTGTATTTCGCATCAATCCAAATCGAGTGTCAGCCATGTCGATTCGTACCCGCTTCGAGCACCTGGGCCTGCCGCCGGCAGTCCCGATTTGCGCCCTTCGCCGCGGTTCCTGCGCGGCAGGGAGGCCCGCATGAGCGCCCCGTCGGCACTGCCCGTCGCCGAACTGGCGCACCGTTGCGACGCGGGGCAATTCACCTTCGCTACCACCGAGCAGCTCGAAGACATTGGCGTCATCCCCGGCCAGGACCGCGCCATCGACGCGATCGAACTCGCCGTCGGCATCGAGCGCGACGGCTATAACCTGTTCGTGATGGGGCCCGCCGGATGCGGCCGGCACACGCTCGTGCGCCAGCGGATAGAGGCGCGGGCCAAGGACGCGCCGCGGCCTTCCGACTGGGTATACGTCAATAATTTCCCGCATCCGCACCAGCCGATCGCGATCGAACTCCCGCCCGGACGCGGCGCAGGCTTGCGCTCCGACATGGCGCGGCTGGTGGAAGAGCTACGCAGCAACATCCCGGCGGTATTCGAAGGCGACGAATACCGCTCCAAAGTCGACAGTATCGACGCGGAATTCAAGGAACGGCACGAAAAGGCGTTCTCCAGCCTCGGGGACGAGTCCATGGGCCAGGGCGTCGCCCTGCTGCGCACGCCGGCCGGCTTTTCCTTCGCACCGGTCAAGAACGGCGAAGTGATGGGAGCGGACGAGTTCGCAAAACTGCCCGAGGCGGAGCAGCAACGCCTGAAGAGCGCGATCGAGGCGCTGCAAACCAAACTCGAGCGCCTGATTCGCGACACCATGCGCTGGCGCAAAGAGCGCCTCGAGCGCATCCGCGAGTTGAACCGCGAAATGACCCTGTTCGCCGTCGGGCATCTGGTGGACGAGTTGAAGCAGCGCTACGGCACCTGGCCGCTGGTGGTGGAGTACCTGGATGCGGTGCAGCGGGACGTGATCGAAAACGACGACGATTTCCGCAAATCCGAGGAGGAATCCTCCCCGATCGCGCAGTTGATGCAGCACGAGGAGCCTTCGCTGCGGCGCTATCAGGTCAACGTGCTTGTGGACAACGGGGCGCCGGACGGTTCGCCGGTAGTGTACGCGGACCACCCTACCCTGCAAAACCTGGTCGGGCGCATCGACCATATCTCGCGCCTGGGAACCCTGGTCACCGACTTCACCCAGATCAAAGCCGGCGCGCTGCACCGCGCCAACGGCGGCTACCTGCTGCTGGACGCGATCAAGCTTCTGACCCAGCCCTTCGCCTGGGAAGGGCTCAAACGCGCCCTGCTGCGCCATCAAGTCCGCATCGAATCCCTGGGCGAGGCCTACGGGTTGGTGAGCACCCTGTCGCTCGAGCCCGAACCGATCCCGCTCAAGTTGAAGGTGGTGCTGGTGGGCGAGCGGCTGCTGTTCTACCTGCTGCGGGCCTACGACCCGGATTTCGGCAGGCTGTTCCGCGTGGCCGCCGACTTCGAGGAGCACTTGGAGCGCACTCCGGACACCAGCCTGCTGTTCGCCCGCTTCATCGCCACGCGGGCGCGCAGCGACAAGCTGCTGCCGCTCGAGCGCGAGGCGGTTGCGCGCGTGGTCGATTTCGGCTCGCGCGCCGCCGGCGACACGCGCAAGATCACCGCCAATGTCGAGCGCATGGTCGAATTGCTGCACGAAGCCGACTACCGCGCGCGCCAGGCGGGCAGCGCCGTCATCGGCGCCGCCGCCATTCAAGGGGCGATCGAGGCTCAGCGCCACCGCGCCGGACGTCTGCGCGGCCAGGTTCAGGAAGCGATCCTGCGCGGCAAGGTGTTGATCGACACCGCCGGCGCAGCGGTCGGACAGGTGAACGGCTTGTCGGTGTTCGACCTCGGCGACTTCGCCTTCGCCGAACCGGTGCGCATCACCGCCACGACCCGCCTGGGTGAAGGTCAGGTGATCGACATCCAGCGCGAAGTCGAACTCGGCGGCGCGATCCATTCCAAGGGCGTGATGATCCTGTCCGCGTTTCTCGCGGCACGCTTTTCCGGCAACCTGCCGCATGCGCTCGCGGCGAGCCTGGTATTCGAGCAGACCTACGGCCATGTGGATGGCGACAGCGCTTCGCTCGCCGAGTTGTGCGCCCTGCTCTCCTCGCTCGCCGATGTTCCGATCCTGCAGGGCTACGCGGTCACCGGTTCGATCAACCAACTGGGCGAGGTGCAGCCGATCGGCGCCGTGAACGAAAAGATTGAAGGTTTCTTCGACATCTGCCAGGCGCGCGGCTTGAGCGGCGAGCACGGCGTGCTGATTCCCGCCGCCAACGTGGATCAGCTGATGCTGCGCGATGAAGTAGTGGCCGCCGCGGCCGAGGGAAAATTCCGCGTCTATGCGGTGCGCACCGTGGACGAGGCGATCGAACTCCTGACCGGCCTGCCCGCGGGCCTGCCCGAGGACGCCGGCGGAGGGGTGCCGCCCAGCCTCAACGGGCGCGTGGCGGCCCGGCTGCGCGATCTGGCCGCGCTGCATCGCGAGCAGCCGCGCCCCGGCCAGGTCAGACGGATTGCGCGCGCACGCGGGAAACGCAATGCGCGCTGAGAAGACAAAGGTCCGCCGCATCGTCATGGCGCTGGACACGGCCTCTTCGGTCCTGCCTGCGATCGAGGCAGCCGCCGGGCTCGCGCTCGGTCTGAACGCCGAACTGGCCGGCCTGTTCGTCGAGGACGAACGGCTGCTGCGCTTCGCCGGGCTGCCGTTTGCGCGTGAATTCGGCTTCGCTTCGGCGCGCGCCCGCCCGCTGGCCCCGGCCTCCATCGAACACGCGCTGCGGGCACAGGCGGAGCAATTGCGACGCCTGCTGGCGGCGACTGCCGAACGCCTGTCTTTCGCCTGGACACTGGATGTTGTGCGCGGCGAGGTGCCGCGTAGCGTGCTGGCGCGGACCGGCGCGTCCGACCTGCTGGTGCTCGGCCGCTCGGAATACGCATGGCCGGGCGCAAGGCGCCGCCTCGATCCGGCGCAACGCTTCCCCGCGCTGGCTGCGCATCCCGTAGCCGTGGTGTTCGACGGCTCCGCCACGGCGCTGCGCGCCCTGTCCATAGGCAGCATCCTCGCCGGCGTTACAGAAAGTGAACTGACAGTACTCATTCCAGTTACCGGAACGGGAACCTTCAATGACCTGCGGCAGCAGGCGGCGCGACATCTCACCGATCGCGCGAACGCAAGCTACCTCTACCTGCCGGATAGCAGGCCCGGGAGCGTTATCCGCACCGCGCGCAGCCGCCATTTCGGCGTGCTGCTGTGGTCCGAGCGCATCGAGGATCTCACCCCGGCGCAGTTGGCGGAACTGCCATGCCCGGTGGTGCTCATACCCCCGCACTTCGACCATTAGCGTGCAAGAAAACCAGGAAATATCGGACAAGTTGCGCGAAGCGGCGACCCTGCTCGAAGCTCAGGGAGCGAATCCGTTTCGCGTCGAAGCATATCGCAAGGCAGCGGATACGATCGACCATCTGACGCGGCCGGTTCGAGAGACTTTCGATGCCGAGGGTGTCGCCGGGCTGGATGCGCTTCCTCATATCGGCAAAGGCATCGCCGCGGCAATCGCTGAAATCCTCATTACCGGACGCTGGAATCAACTCGAACGCCTGCGCGGGACGCTGGAGCCGAAGCAACTGTTCCAGAGCGTGCCGGGCATAGGTCCGCAGTTCGCCCGGCGCACGCATGAAGCATTGCACGTCGATACGCTGGAAGCGCTCGAAGCGGCGGCACACGATGGCCGCCTCGAGAGCGTGCCCGGTGTCGGAGCACGGCGCGCGGCAGCGTGGCGCGCCTCGCTCGCCAATATGCTTCAGCGGGTGCGCCCGAGAGATCGGATGCCGTCGGCCGCGCCGGCAAGCCAACCATCGGTGGCGAACTTGCTGGAAGTGGATCGCGAGTATCGCCGGAAGGCCGAGGCGCGCAGCTTGCCGACCATCGCGCCCAAGCGCTTCAATCCGGATGGCAAGGCGTGGCTTCCAGTGCTGCACACGCAGCGCGACAACTGGCATTTCACCGCCTTGTACTCCAACACCGCCACCGCACATAAGCTCAAACGTACGCACGACTGGGTCATCGTGTACTTTTACGATGAACACCATGTCGAGGGACAGCACACGGTGGTCACCGAGACGCGCGGCCCGCTGGCCGGACGGCGCGTGGTGCGCGGACGCGAGACAGCATGCGGAGATTACTACGCGCAGGAAGGAACGCGTAACAGCGTGCAGGCTTAAACTCGACCGCCCGCCCGTTATCTATTCGCGGGCGTCAGTTGGGATACGCGTACGGTTATTTTTCCGGGCCACCCGGCCACATTTCGCCTTTGCGCACCCAGACGCCTCGCTCCTCGACTTGACGACAATCTTCTTCACTTGTCTTTCCTCCGCCGGAGATACTCTGCTTGTTTCCGGTTTGTCCAGTTCAGGAAAATTCCAGCTAGACAAACCGGCCAAATTTCCGGATACTGTATAAAAATACAGTTTTTGGAGATATCATGCCCGGCCTCGCCGCCGAACTCGATCAGCATCCCGGCATCTGGCGCGGCAGCGAACTCGCGCGCAGCGCCTGCCCGGGCATTGCCACCGGTTTTGCCGCGCTCGATGCCGAACTGCCTGGCGGCGGCTGGCCGCGCGGCGCGCTCACCGAAATCCTGCCGCAGCACGAGGGCATAGGCGAGCTGCGCATACTCGGCCCGGCGCTGGCCGGGCTTGCCGCGCAAGGCAAATTCATCGCCTGGATCGCCCCACCCTATCTGCCCTATGCGCCGGCGCTCGCCGCCGCCGGCATCGACCTCGCGCGCGTGATCATCGTCAAAACTTCCAGGGACGCTGACAGCTTATGGGCGGCGGAGCAGGCGCTGCGCTCGGCCGCCTGCGGCGGCGTGCTCGTCTGGCCGCGCGATATCCGTTTTCCCCAATTGCGGCGTCTGCAACTCGCGGCCGAGGACGGCCGTTGCCTCGCCGTGCTGTTTCGTCCCACCCAGGCCGCGCGCGAGCCCTCGCCTGCGGTATTGCGCATCGCGCTCGCCACCGCTGCCGGCGGGCTTGCGCTATCGATTTTCAAACGCCGGGGAGCGCCGCTCTTCCGGCCGATTTTGCTGCCTGCGCTATCTGCGCCGCTGATCGCTGCAGGCAGCAGCCTTTCTCCTGGATCCAATGCCCATGTTGTGGATAGCCCTGCATCTGCCGCGGTTGCCGTTGGAAGCATTCCAGCGCGGCTTGCCCTCGCCTGAACCCTGCGCGGTCGCCGAGCGGCAGCACCTCCTGGTGTGCGACGCCAAGGCCGCTGCGCGCGGCCTGCGCGCGGGCATGCCGGTCACCGCAGCACTGGCGCTCGCGCCGGGTTTGCGCCTGCGCGAACGCGATGCGGCGGCCGAAACCGAAGCCCTGCTCGGCATCGCCGCCTGGGCGATGCAATGCACGCCCAATGTCGCGCTAGCTTTTCCCGACTTGGTGCTGCTGGAAGTCTCAGGCAGCCTGAAGCTGTTCGGCGGCCTGGTGAAGATCGAGGTCAGGCTGCGCCAGGGGCTCGCCGCCATGGGCTACGGCGCACGCCTCGCCGCCGCGCCCACGCCGCGTGCCGCCTCCTGGTTCGCGCGCGCCGGCGGGCAGCGCCTGATAGCCGATGCCGCACTGCTCGAGCGCGAACTCTCCGCCTTGCCCCTCTCGGTGCTGGAGAGCAAAGACGAGGAAACCCTATCGTCCATCGGCATTCGCAGCATCGGCGAGCTGCTGGCGTTGCCGCGCGACGGCCTTGCGCGGCGCTTCGGCCAGAGGCTGCTCGATACCCTGGACCAGGCCCTGGGCCGCCTGCCGGACCCGCGCGGTTTTTGCGTGCTGCCGGAAAAGTTTTACGCCGCCATCGAACTGCCCGCCGAAGCGACGCAAGCCGAAGCCCTGTTGTTCGCGGCCAAGCGGCTGCTGGCGCAGCTCGAAGGCTTTCTCGCGGCGCGCGCCGCCGGCACGCGGCAGGTGCTGTTCAGCCTCACCCATCGCGCCGCGCCCGCCACCCGGATCGAGTTGGGCATGGTCACCGCCTGCCGCGAAGCCACGCACTTCGCACTGCTGCTGCGCGAGCGGCTGCCGCAGACGGCGCTGCCCGTGCCGGTGCGCGCCATCGGCCTGGAAGTGCAGGCGATCGAGCCGCTAGCGCATTCCAATCAGAACCTCTTTGCCGATGCATTGCGCGAAGAGGGCAATTGGCCGCGCCTGATCGAGCGCCTGCGCGCGCGCCTGGGCGCCGCCGCCGTGCACGGCATGGGCCTGCGCGCCGACCACCGTCCGGAACGCGCCTCAGTCCCGGCCGAGCCCGGCGCAAAGCAACTCGCCCTCGATTTCGAACCGCGCCCATTCTGGCTGCTCGAGCGGCCGCAGGGGCTCGAAGAAAACGCCTCCGTCCCCTGCCGCGACGGGCCGCTGAAACTGCTGGCCGGGCCGGAGCGGATTGAGTCCGGTTGGTGGGACGGCGCCGATGTGGCGCGCGACTATTTCATCGCCCGCGCCGCCAACGAAGCGCTGCTCTGGGTCTATCGCGAGCGCAGCCCCGCCGGCGCATGGTATCTGCACGGCATTTTTTCCTGAGTTTCGTTGTGGAATCCGCCCTCCCCGCCTATGCGGAGCTGCACTGCCTGTCGAATTTCAGCTTTCTGCGCGGCGCTTCCCACCCGGAGGAACTCATCGCGCGGGCGCATCAGCTCGGCTACAGCGCGCTCGCCCTCACCGACGAATGTTCGTTCGCAGGCGTGGTGCGCGCGCACGCCGCCGCCAAAGAATGCGGCCTGCCGCTCGTCATCGGCAGCGAAATCCGCCTCGCCGACGGCCCGCAGCTGGTGCTGCTCGCCACCGAGCGCGAGGGCTACGGCAATCTTTCCGAACTGATCACCCGCGGGCGGCGCAGGGGCGCGAAAGGCAGCTATATCCTGGATGCGAAAGACCTGGACCAGGGCCTGCCCGGCTGCCTGGCCCTGCTCGTGCCGGGAGCGGCGCCCGATGTGGCGCAGGCGCGCTGGCTCGCCGAGCGCTACGCCGGACGCGCCTGGATTGCCGCGGAACTGCTCTGCGGTGCGAACGACAAAGCGCGCCTCGCCTCGCTGCGTGAACTCGGCGCGGCCTGTGGCCTGCCGCTGGTGGCCGCGGGCGACGTGCACATGCATGTGCGCTCGCGGCGCAGGTTGCAGGACACGCTCACCGCCATACGCCTGTGCAAGCCGATCGCGCAGTGCGGCCATGAGTTGTACCCGAACGCCGAGCGCCATCTGCGGCTGCGCCTGCGGCTGGCGAACCTGTATCCCGCCGAACTGATCGAAGAAACCGTACGCATCGCCGCGCGCTGCACGTTTTCCTTAGACTGCCTGCGCTACGAATACCCGGAAGAAATCGTGCCGCCGGGCGCCACGCCTACGGGCCACCTGCGCACGCTCACCGAAGCCGGCCTCGCGCGGCGCTTTCCTGCCGGCGTGCCGCAGCCGGTGCGCGCCCTGATCGAACACGAACTCGCGCTCATCGCCGAGCTCGGCTACGAGCCCTACTTCCTCACCGTGCACGACATCGTCAGCTTCGCGCGCGAGAGGAACATCCTGTGCCAGGGCCGCGGTTCCGCCGCGAATTCGGCGGTGTGCTATGCGCTCGGCATCACCGAGGTCGATCCGGCGCGCATGAGCATGCTGTTCGAGCGCTTCATTTCGCGCGAAAGGAACGAGCCGCCCGACATCGACGTCGATTTCGAACACCAGCGGCGCGAGGAGGTGATCCAATACATTTACGCCAAGTACGGGCACGAGCGCGCGGCGCTGGCGGCGACGGTGATCCGCTACCGGCCGAAGAGCGCGATCCGCGACTGCGGCAAGGCGCTCGGACTGGAACTCGCCCAGGTCGAGCGGCTGGCGAAATCTCTATCCTGGTGGGACCGGCGCCAGAACCTGCCCGAGCGCCTCTGCGAAGCCGGGTTCGATCCGGAGAACCCGACCATAGTCCGCCTGCTCGCGCTGGTCGATGCGCTGCTCGGCTTTCCGCGCCATCTGTCGCAGCACGTCGGCGGCTTCGTCATTTCGCGTGGCCTCCTCTCGCGCCTGGTGCCGATCGAAAACGCGGCCATGATAGCCCGCAGCGTGATCCAATGGGACAAGGACGATCTCGATGCGCTCGGCCTCTTGAAAGTGGACGTGCTGGCGCTGGGCATGCTCTCCGCCATCAAGCGCGCGCTCGCGCTGATCGGCGAGCAGCAGGGTGCGGCTTTCGCGATGAGCGAGGTGCCCGCGGAAGACCCCGAGGTCTACGCGATGATCCAGCAGGCCGACACCGTGGGCGTATTCCAGATCGAATCGCGGGCGCAGATGTCGATGCTGCCGCGGCTCAGGCCCGAGAATTTCTACGACCTGGTGATCGAGGTCGCGATCGTGCGCCCCGGCCCGATCCAGGGCGGCATGGTACATCCCTATTTGCGCCGCCGCCAAGGACTGGAGCCGGTGAGCTATCCCAGCGACGCGGTCAGGAGTGTGCTCGAGCGCACCCTGGGAATACCGATATTCCAGGAGCAGGTGATGCAGCTCGCGGTGGTCGCCGCCGGCTTCACCCCGGGCGAAGCCGATGGCTTGCGCCGCTCGATGGCGGCGTGGAAAAGGAAGGGCGGCATGGAGCATTTCGAGCAGCGCCTGATCCAGGGCATGGGCGCGCGCGGCTATGCGCGCGAGTTTGCCGAGCGCATTTACCAGCAGATCCTCGGCTTCGGCGAATACGGTTTTCCCGAATCGCATTCGGCCAGCTTCGCGCTGCTGGTCTACGTGTCGGCCTGGCTCAAGCGCCATCACCCGGCGGCATTCCTCGCTGCGCTCCTGAACAGCCAGCCGATGGGTTTCTATGCGCCGGCGCAACTGGTGCAGGATGCGCGCCGCCACGGCGTAGCGGTGCTGCCGGTGGACGTGCTCGCGAGCGACTGGGAATGCGCGCTGGAGCCGTGCGCGGACGGCGCGCCCGCAGTGCGTCTCGGATTGCTCATGGTGAAAGGCATGTCCGAGGCTGCGGCCATGCGCATCGTCGCCGCGCGCATGCAGGGCAGCTTCGCTTCGGTCGAGGAACTGATGCGCCGCGCGCAACTCGATAGGCACGAACTCAAATGCCTTGCGGCGAGCGACGCGCTCGTGAGCATCGCCAGCCACCGGCGGTTCGCCTACTGGCGGATCGCAGGCGTGGACACCGCGCAGCACTTGTTATGCGCAGCGCCGATCCACGAAACCGATCCGCCATTGCACGCGCCGAGCGAAGGCGACGGCCTCGTCGCCGATTACCGCAGCCTGGGACTCACCCTGGGTCGGCACCCGCTGGCGCTGCTGCGCTCGCGCCTGAAACGCATGCGGCTCGCCGCCGCCACCGAAGTCCGCAGCCGGCCGCACGGCAGCAGCGTGCGCGCGGCCGGCATCGTCATCGGCAGGCAGCGCCCCGACACCGCCTCCGGCGTGGTGTTCGTCACGCTGGAGGACGAGACCGGCTGCGTCAATGTCATCGTCTGGCGCGACCTGGGCGAGCGGCAGCGGCGCGAGCTGCTGCGTGCGCAACTGATGGCGGTGTATGGATCGGTAGAGCGCGAAGGCGAAGTGGTGCACGTGATCGCGAGACGGCTTGCCGATCACAGCGATTTGCTCGGCAGGCTCGGGACGCAGTCGCGGGATTTTCATTAACTCATTGAGCGCTTTCCCACATGACTGCATGCGTATACCTCTTGTTCCAGCGTCAATCTCTTGAATGCATCGTACGTTCCAGCTTAGTCGGGTAAGTCCGCTGATCCGGTTTTCCGATGGAAGTGCGGATACAGCGTGGCCACGATTTCTCCGTCCGAGGCCCAGGCCTTGCAACCGTCGACGAAATACGGACGCTCGGTCTTGTAATCGGGGGCGGGCGGCGCGACCGGCTGTCCGTCATCGGGCCGGTCGCCCAGCGTCTGAAACGCGACCGTGGCGGCCGGGAGCAGCAGTTCGCGCAGATGGGTGCACCCTTTCACCCCGCCCACGCATTCCTGCACCGCGCGCCGCCAGCCCGCGCCTATCTTCTTGCCGATCAGCCCTTTGAACGCCGGCGCGACGCCAAAACAGGGCGGGTATGGCGCCGACAGCGTCGCCACCTCGATGTCGCGCACGACCATGTCGTTGTCGATGGTCAGCCGCAGCGCCATGTCATGCACCGGCTCGCCGGGCCCGCGCAGGCCGCGAAGCGCCTCGCGCGAGGGAAAGGGCTTGGTATCGACGATCCGCGCCTCTATGTCCCACAACCCATCCTCGCGTCGATAGCCCTCACAGCTTATTTTCCGCGTGTGCGCATGGCGGCGCGGCGCCGGTGGCGGCAAATTCATGGTCTTGTTCCCCTGATCAATTAGCACATCGATTCAACCAACGCATACGGCTTCCCAAGGCGACTTGCTTCACTGCGCAGGGCGGCAATCCTTTGCCGACACCGCGAAGCACCTTGCTCATCCGACTTTCCTGATATCCCCGTCCGCCGTCACCACGCCGAACACGGATTTTCTCAGCGCGGCAAGCTGGTCGCGCGCCGCGGCTGCTTTTTCGAATTCCAGGTTCCTGGCATGGTCGAACATCTGTTTCTCCACGCGCTTGATCTCCCGCGCCAGTTGTTTCTCGTTCATCACCTCGTAGCGCGCCTGGTCCTGCGCCGCCTTCAGCTCGAAGCGCGCCTGGTCGCGGTCGTAGTAGCCCTCGATGATGTCCTTGACGCGCTTCGAAATGCCTACCGGGGTGATGCCGCGCTGTTCGTTGTAGGCGATCTGCCTGGCGCGGCGGCGCTCGGTTTCGCCGATGGCGCGCCGCATGGAATCGGTGACGCGATCGGCGTAGAGGATAGCTGCGCCGTTGATGTGGCGCGCCGCGCGCCCTATGGTCTGGATCAGCGAGCGCTCGGAGCGCAGGAAACCTTCCTTGTCGGCGTCGAGGATGGCCACCAGCGACACCTCGGGCAGGTCCAGGCCCTCGCGCAGCAGGTTGATGCCGACCAGCACGTCGAACTTCCCCAGGCGCAGGTCGCGGATGATCTCGACCCGCTCCACCGTCTCGATTTCCGAATGCAGGTAGCGCACCTTGATGCCATGCTCCGCCAGGTATTCGGTCAGGTCCTCGGCCATTTTCTTGGTGAGCGTCGTCACCAGCACCCGCTCCTTTTGCGCCGCCCTCAGGCTAATCTCGGACAAGAGATCGTCCACCTGGGTCGCGGCCGGGCGCACTTCGAGCATTGGATCGACCAGGCCGGTCGGGCGCACCAACTGCTCCACCACCTGGCCCGAACGCTTGTGCTCGTATTCGGCCGGCGTCGCCGAGACGAAAAACGTCTGCTTCATCATGCCCTCGAATTCGTCAAAGCGCAGCGGCCGGTTATCCAGCGCCGAAGGCAGGCGAAAGCCGTAATCGACCAGGTTTTCCTTGCGCGAGCGGTCACCTTTGTACATGCCGCCGATCTGGCTGACGGTGACGTGACTCTCGTCGATGATCATCAAGGCGTCGTGCGGCAGGTAGTCGATCAGCGTCGGCGGCGGCTCGCCTGCCTTGCGGCCCGACAGGTGGCGCGAGTAGTTCTCGATGCCCTTGCAGAAACCCATTTCGTTCAGCATTTCCAGGTCGAAGCGGGTGCGCTGCTCGATACGCTGCGCCTCGACCAGCTTGTTAGCCTTGACGAAAAAATCGATGCGCTCGCGCAGTTCCAGCTTGATCGCCTCGATCGCGCGCAGCGTGGTCTCGCGCGGTGTGACGTAGTGGCTGGAGGGATAGACGGTGAAGCGCGGCACGCGCTGGTGGATGCGGCCGGTGAGCGGATCGAAGATCGCCAAGGCCTCGACCTCGTCGTCGTTCAGGCTGATGCGCACCGCGGTTTCGGAGTTCTCCGCCGGAAACACGTCGAGCACGTCGCCGCGCACGCGGAAGGTGCCGCGGGCGAATTCGAATTCGTTGCGCTGGTATTGCATCGCCGTCAGGCGCGCGATGATGTCGCGCTGCGACAGCCGCTCGCGCTCGCGCAAATGCAGGATCATGCCGTGATAGTCGACCGGATCGCCGATGCCGTAGATGCAGGACACGGTGGCGACGATGATGGTGTCCTTGCGCTCCAGCAGCGACTTGGTCGCCGACAGGCGCATCTGCTCGATGTGTTCGTTGATGCTCGAGTCCTTCTCGATGAACAGGTCGCGCGAGGGCACGTAGGCCTCGGGCTGGTAGTAATCGTAGTAGGAGACGAAATACTCGACCGCGTTCTCGGGGAAGAATTCGCGCATCTCCGAGTACAGTTGCGCCGCCAGCGTCTTGTTCGGCGCGATGACAAGAGCCGGCCGGCCCTGGCGCGCGATCACCTGGGCCATGGTGTAGGTCTTGCCCGAACCGGTCACGCCGAGCAGGGTCTGGTAGGCAAGCCCGTTCTCCACGCCCTCGACCAGCTTGGCGATGGCCTCGGGCTGATCTCCGGCGGGCTCGAACTGCTGGTGCAGCTTGAACGGGCTGTTGGGAAAAGTGACGATCAAGGGGTACAATCAGGGCCGTGATCAAAAACGTGAAAGTTTAACACAATGAACGCCCCTCACCCCCCTTCCCTGCTCGCCGGCGTGCAATTGGCGCCGCGGGACCCGATCCTGGGCCTAACCGAGGCCTACAACGCCGATAAGAATCCGAAAAAAGTCAATCTCGGCGTCGGCGTCTACACCGGCGACGACGGCAAAGTGCCGCTGCTCGAATGCGTGCGCCGCGCCGAGCGTCAGTTGGTGGAGCAGCCGGCGGCGCGCAACTACCTCCCGATCGACGGCCTTGCAGCCTATGACAAGGTGGTGCAAAGCCTGATCTTTGGCGCCGACAGCGCGGCGTTGAAGGAAGGCCGGATTGTCACCGTCCAGTCCCTGGGCGGCACCGGCGGCCTCCGGGTGGGCGCCGATTTCCTGCGCCGCACCGCGCCCGATGCCACGCTGTGGATCAGCGACCCAAGCTGGGAAAACCATCGCGCGGTGTTCGAGAGCGCCGGCTTCAAGGTCAATACCTACCCCTATTACGACGCCAAGACCCGTGGCGTTGACTTCGACGGCATGCTGGGCGCGCTCAAGTCCATGCCGGCCGGCGATATCGTGCTGCTGCACGCCTGCTGCCACAATCCGACCGGCGTCGATCTCGGCGAAGCGCAATGGGCCGGCGTCGTCGGCACTATCGGCGCGCGCGGCCTGGTGCCTTTCCTCGACATCGCCTACCAGGGCCTCGCCGACGGCATCGACGCAGACGGCAGCGCGGTACGCCTGTTTGCGCAGAGCGGACTGCCGCTGTTTGTGGCGAATTCCTTTTCCAAGTCGTTCTCCCTCTATGGCGAGCGAGTTGGCAGCCTGAGCGTGGTCGCCGCATCCAGCGATGAACGTGCGCGCGTGCTGTCGCAGATCAAGCGCCTGGTGCGCAGCAATTACTCCAACCCGCCCACCCACGGCGGCCAGATCGTCGCCACCGTGCTCACAACACCCGAGCTGCGCACGCTGTGGGAGCAGGAATTGGGCCATATGCGCGAACGCATAAAGTCGATGAGGACGCTTCTGGTGGAAAAAATCCATGCGCGCGTGCCCGGCGCCGACTTCAGCTTCGTCACGCGCCAGCGCGGCATGTTTTCCTATTCCGGTCTGACCAAGGAGCAGGTGGTACGCATGCGCGAAGAATTCGCGGTCTATGCGATCGAGAGCGGGCGCATTTGCGTGGCGGCGCTCAACACCGAGAACATCGACTACGCCGCCGACGCCATCGCCAAGGTGATCGGCTAAGGCATATACGTTCACCCGAAGGACGCGCAGCGCCTAAAAGAGCACGCGAAAGGGGTCGGCGTACCAGGGCGGGAACCATCTCCTACCCTGATCCGAGCGCAATATCAATTGACCCAATACCCCTCAGCCATTAGAATGCTCGGCTTCCCGAACTCGTTTCACCCGGGTTCGCCGTTCCCCGATAGCTCAGTTGGTAGAGCGACGGACTGTTAATCCGCAGGTCCCAGGTTCGAGCCCTGGTCGGGGAGCCAAGTAAAACAATAAGCCACGTATCGAATCGCCCGATTCGCCAAGGTCGAAAAAAGCGATGCCGGCAGAAAACAGCCCATTTCCGTCGTGGAGTACTTGAGATGCAAGAAATCATGCAATACCTGAAAGCCCACGGTGAACTGCTCGACTCCGAGATCGCATCAGGCACAGGCATCTCGCTTGCAAACGTGAGCCGCTGCGTGTCGGCCCTGTCGGCCAAAGGAGAGGTCATCATGTGCCGCCTCACTCGATTCACGGATGGCAAGAAGATCGAAGGGATGCTTTGCCGGGTGTCAGGCTATGTGCCTCCGGCCGCGCCTGGAAGGAAGTCAAAAGCGCAGACGTAGACGGACCGGATCAGGCTGGAGGATTTACGCCAACGCCGTCAATCCGAGTCAGCATAGCGGCCGGTTCCCGCGCTTCGAACAATGTCCCGTGATTTTGATCAATACCGTCGACTAATGTCTCGTCTAGCCTGAATCAAGTAATTCTGTCTCCTGCGGAGGCCAGTTGCAGTGATGGAATCTGTGCTGTCCATTCAAACACTGTCGCTCGTTCTGCTGCTGCTGGGCATCGGGCTGGCTTTTTCCGGCATCCGTTTGTCAGGCTGGGTTCTGGGCTGGATTCTGCTCGCCGGGGCGCTGCTGCTGCAGGGGTTCCGCAGCATGCTGGTTTATGCCTTCGAGCACGGCGGCGTGGATCCTGCAACCTATGCCGTCGCCAACGACTGGATGGGGCTGGGGTTCTCGCTGCTCATCGTCGCCTCCATGCACATGATGCGGGAGGTATTCGCGCGACACATGCTGGCGGAGGAAAGGCTGCGCGTCATCGGCGCCGCCGCCCAGGACGGCGTCATCATGATGGATGACAAGGGGCGGATCGCATTCTGGAACGGAGCGGCCCAAACGATCTTTGGATACAGCGAGCAAGACGCGCTAGGAAAAAGCCTCCATGAACTCATTGTTCCGGAACTGGATCGCACCGATTTCGAAAAAAGTTTCGATTCCCATCAGTACAGCGCGCCGGGTGGTGCCATCGGCAAGACCCTCGAAGTTGCCGGACTGCGCAAGGACGGTACACGGATCGTCACCGAACACTCGATCGGCGCGGTAAACATAGATGGGAAATGGCACACAATTTGCCTCGTCAGGGACACCACCGAGCGCAAGCGGTTCGAAGAACGCATCCGGCACCTCGCGACTTACGACAACCTTACCGGCCTGCCGAACCGGATGCTGTTCTACGATCGCCTGCGCCAGGCTATCAATCTAGCAGGTCGCAATCGTCACGAGCTGTCGCTGCTCTATCTCGACCTCGATAAATTCAAGGCAGTGAACGATACTCTGGGACACGACGCGGGTGACGAGATTCTGAAAGGCGCTGCCGATCGCATCCAGCAGCAGGTGCGCGAATCCGATACGGTCGCCCGCATCGGCGGTGATGAATTCGCCGTGATTCTGCCCAAAATCGCAAGCCGGCAGGACGCGGCAATCGTCGCCAGAAAGATCATCGACGCGCTGTGCGCGGTTTTCGAGCTGAGCGGCAAAGAGCGGCAACAGGTCCGCATCGGAGCGAGCATCGGCATCGCGACCTTCCCGGTGGACGGCGCGGACATGGATGCCCTGTTCAAGGTCGCGGATGCGGCCATGTACCGGGCCAAGCAGTCGGGGAACAGTTTCAGCTTTGGCGCGGCTTGGAAGACCGACTCTTCGCAATAGCGCAGCTCCGGTCCAGACGGTGCTCGCCGGAAAAGAAAAGGCCCGGAACAGCTTTGTGCCGGGCCCAAGCGTTCAAAGGGGAGGAGGAGATGAAGTACTTTGAACGAGTTTTTATGATGTCCCGACTTGAAATGTCCAGTGTTGACAAATATCACGAAACCTGGGGATTTTCCAGCGGAAGGCAGAACCTGCCTGGACACCGAGTCATAAGACGCCCCCGCCCGTTCGTCAGACAACGCGCGGCGATCTCCGGCCGGCGAGGTGCTGGTCGATCTGGTGTGCTGCTCCAGGGCTTGCGTCCGGGAGGCAACCAAGGGGGGCACGCGGCTTCCTGCAGCGCATCGCGCAAGCGTTTCCGCGTAACATTGACATTGTTTCGCAGCGGTACTACATTTTTGCCGTATCCATAATCGTCCCCTATTGGAAAGCACTCGGCGTATGTCGGACAAGGACGCAATCCGCATTCTCATCATCGACGACGACATCGAGTTTGCCGACGTGCTGCGCATGCACCTGTCGGCGGCGGGCTACGCGGCCGAGGTGGCTGAAGACGCGGTCGAAGGAGGCAAGGCGCTGCTGGCCCGTGCGCCTGCCCTTGTTCTGTGCGACATCAATATGCCGTATATGAGCGGACTGGACCTGATGTCCCTGATGCAATCGGATGCACGTTCGGCATCGATCCCGGTGGTTTTCGTTTCCGGCCGCACCGACGGTGACACCATGGCCAAGGCCGTGAAACTCGGCGCCGCCGATTTTCTCGCCAAGCCGATAAGCCGCGAGCAACTGCTCGCGTCGGTTGAAGCCTGCCTGCAAGCCGGCGGGCGCAGGGCCGCGCTGCCGGATTACCGTTTTCCGCCGGTCGTCTGAGCCGGTATAAATGGACAGAATTTGGGATTGGACCCGGCAGCGGCTGCGGTAGCCTTGTCCGCCGCATGTGCCCGCGCGGGCAAGCTCATCCACGGCGCTCTGGACAAGACCGATCACCATGTTTACCCTGTGTCTTGGGCGATCTGCGGTCGCAGAAGGTTCTTCATGTTCCAACACATCCTAGTACCGACGGACGGTTCCGTTTTTTCTAACAAAGCGGTATCGACGGCCGCGCGGCTTGCGCATTCGCTGCGCGCGAAACTGCTGCTGCTCCATGTCAGATCTCCGATCGAGTCTCCGCACCACGTCGAAGGCGGGGCGCTGACCCACCTGGGCGGGAAAGTCGTCATGCAGGAGATAGAAGACGAGGAGCGCAAGCTGCTTGACACCGCCCTGGAAATAGCCGAGGCGGATGGAACGGCAGCGGAGACGGCGTTCGTCGCCGGTTATTCGACCTACGATGCCATTGTCCGGGTTGCCGGGGAGCAGCACTGCGATCTGATCGTGATGGCGTCGCACGGCCGCCACGGATTATCCGGTTTCCTTATCGGAAGCGAAACGCAAAAAGTGCTGGCCCACACGACGATCCCGGTGCTGGTTGTAAGATGAAGTGAATGGACGGCGCCCATCCGTCGGGGGTTCCGGCGCAAGCGGAATCGGGGGAAAGCCCGCATACGAGCGGCGCTCCAACCCGGATGGCGCAGATCCTGGCGGCGGCTTTCCCCGGTTGCACCGGTACCCTTACGCACCGACTTTACCTTTCCGGGGTGCTCAATTTGTAATCTCCCCCAAAATTCTCCGCACTTTTTCGAAGTACGCG